>JBGPOZ010000040.1:0-25385 GCA_041488295.1 Allostellaceae bacterium | reverse complement strand
TGTAAAGGGCGCCCATTCCGATGCCGGATACGCCGACGTATTGCATTGTGTAAAACGCGCTCATGCTCACCCCCAAGCTATGGAGATTCTGATGTGTAAGGCTAAAGACGAAGCGAAGCCGAAGCTTGATCATCTTATCGCGGCAATGGACCGCCTCGCGGCTGCATTACTCCGCGTCGATCATCGGCTTAGCACTTCCCCACGACCGCCAATTGCGCCCGCTGAGGAAATGCTACCCGATGCGATGTGTTTGTCAACTAGATAATTGCCCCTCATCCAAAGCTCGAAGCACTGGTTTGAGCCAGCGTTCGGCAAGAAAATCGACGCTTCGCTTGAGTTCGGGGCTGCTCTCCTCAAGTTTCTTAGCAAGCCCAGACGATGATAGCCCCCGTTGGGCCAATTGGCGGCTCGCTAACCAGCCTCAATTAGTTCTGTCGGCGCCTTCTTTGCTTCCGAATCAACAATCTGTTTTAGTGCGTGTCCAAACTTGGTCGCCACATCCGGTGCTACCCCGAGTTTACGGAGCAAGCGTCTACTACCCGTGTCATCAATCTTGATTTCGCTATATGTGTACGTTGGATTAGGTTCACTCGTTAGTAAGCTGTCCTGAGCACAAAAGAGCACTTGCGGAAGCTCAAGGCAGCGCATCCCGACGTCGGTATTCGCAAATGTCAGGTTTTCTCGTACCCAACTGGGTAAGGAATTCTTGCTACGGATGAGTTGCTCCAACGCGCGGTCGAGGCTCCCATGGGAGGTGGGAATTTGAGCGGATCCGTTCGCCAGCTTCCATGACGCTATCAGAAGCTCCGCTAGCTGGTACATTTCTCGCATGCGCGCCTCCGTACGAACAAATCATGAACTGGGCTGTTAGGAATGTCAAATTCCATACGGCTAGCGTCAGTCACCCATAGCAAGCTCAATATATAGCATATTAAACTCCTGGCAACCAACCAGATTTGGAAAGAGCTTCAAAATCGGCAGCTATCTACATCCATCTGAAGTTCGATTAAACTCCTGGGATGGCGGGACAAGGCCAACCCAACACACGCAACCCGGCGTCAAAGCATCTTGGAATGCCATGGCGGGAAATCGTGTTGATAACTGCGGACCGGCGGCTCTCATTTTCCGGCGACATCATAAGAAGGGCAGGATGGCTAAAAGCTGGGTCAGAGTTGTTGATGGTTATCGGGTCACAGCTTGTGCGCTTACTCCCATGGGAGCCGCATGGCCCAAGAATCTGGTCTCGAATGGAGCAATTGGCTAGCGACCCGGAAACCGACCCCGAGATATTGGCACTTCAAGCACGTTATAGTCGACTCAAAGTCACGTCGGAGGGCCGCCTGCCATGCCCAACTGAGATGTGTGCCGCGCTGGGACTTCAATGGAATAGCCCGGCCTACATTACAATTATAGTAGGAAAAACAGAGGCTTCCCTACAATCGACCGAGATAGCCGCGCGAGACTCGCATGACGAACCGGTCGGCGAATTTCCGTAGCCAAACAGGCCTGCTTGCTTCATCGACCAGAGTGCCGGCACGACCGTCACGATCGACCGCGCCTATGTCGAAGCGCACGTCTCGAATTTGGCGCAGAACGCGGATCTGTTGAAATTCATCCTGTAAGCGCGGCGTCAGCGAGCTTTCTTCGCCGGCATCCATTTCACCGCGTTCGCCGCCTTGGCGCGCTGGGGTTTTGCCGCCGGCGGCTTTCCGAGGCGGGTCACGAAATCGGCATAGCGACGGCGCAATTCCGCTTTTTGCTCGTCCGTCATCTCGGCAAGGCGGAGATGGGAAAGATCGGCCTGACGCAGATCCTCGTCCTGCATGGATGATGCCCTCGACGCACGAATCGCGAGGGCGCGAGCCTGCGCCTTATCCCTTAAGAAGCCGTTACCGCAGGCTTGCGCCGCCGCCGGCGCGGCGGCGCGGCCTCGCGCTGGAGCAGCTCGAGCATGCGCTGGGTCGTCTCCGCCGGCAGCTTGCGAATGCGCTCGGCGAGGAGGTTCGCGAGCTCGGTTGCGGCGGGCGAAAGGCCGGCGGTATCGACAGTGACGCGCGGATGCGACAGCCGCGCAAGGCGGATGAGCTCGTCGGAATCGTCCCAGATGATGTTGAGCTGGGCGCAGATGGCGATGACGAGCGCATGGGTCGGCCGGCCGCGCCGGCCGTGCTCGAGCGCCGAGAGATACGCCGCCGAAAGGCCAAGCGCCGCAGCCATCTCCTTTAGGGAGATGCCGCGTTCGTCGCGCAGGCGCCGGAGCTTTTCGCCGAACGGCGTCATCGCTGCCGGCGCAGCAGCACGTAAAGGGCGCCGCCGCCGCCGTCGCGCTGCTGCGCCGTGGCGAAGGCAAGGATGTGGGCGCGGGTCGGTTGCTCGTTGAGCCAGCGCGGCACGGCGTTGCGCAAGATGCCGATCTCGGCGGAAGAGCCGCCCTCCGGCGCCTCGGCAAGGCGGCGCCAACCCTTGCCGGTGATGACGAGAACGCAGCGCAAGCCTTGCGCGGCCGCCGCCGAGATAAAGCGCGTGAGCGCCGAATGCGCTGCGTCCTGGGTCATGCCGTGCAGATCGAGCCGCGCCTCGACCGGGTAGCGCCCGCGCTTCAGCTTTTCCGCCGAGCGTGCATCGAGTCCGGGGGCGCGCGGACCGGTGATCGGCCGAAGCTCGGTCGGTGTCTCTGCCGCACTGGCGGCAGTGCCGCGTCGCGGGCCCGATCTCGGTCGGGATTCTTTTGCTTTTTCCGTGGATTCGCTCGGGACCGCGGTTTGCGTCGCTGGCGACGCCGGGCCGGCGCGCAGCGGCCGCACGTCACGCACCGCCTTGTGCCAGAGCTCGTGATCGGCGTGTCGTGTCGCCGGACGGCGGCGGTCAGGCATTTTGGCATCGGTAGGCGGGCGAACCATCATTGGTAGAATCTGACGGGATCGCCTCCCCGATATGTGGGGGAGGGATTTCTGAGGGTTCAGCTGCGGTGATCGGCAGGTTGAGCATCTTGCGTCCAGGTCAGCCCTCGGCCGGCGCCGTCTTTTGCGCAGGGCGGCGGATGACGGGCCGTTGGACGTCCAATCCTTCCGAGACAGGAGCATCCGCTGCCGATGACGACGAGGGATCGACGAGCACGATATGGAGGCGGCGCGGGCCGTGCGCGCCGAGCTGGATGCGCTGCTCGATGTCGCCGGTCCGCGACGGTCCGGTGATGAAATTGACGGTGCGCGGCAAGGCGGCTTCGTCGCGCGCCGCCTGCCGCGCGCGCAACCGCGTCCACGCCTCCTCATAAGTCGGCACGATTTGGTCGGCGCGAATGACGAGGATATGGGTATCGGGCAGGAAGTTGAGCGTCGACGGGGTTTCCGCTCCGGAGATCAGCATCAGCGTTCCGGTTTCGGCGATGCCGGCGAAAGCAGGCGTGACGCTCACCTGGTCGCCCGCTTGCGCGCGTCCCCGGTGAAACTGGAGAAGCGGCCGCTCGGCCCAAGGAATTGCATCGAGCGCCGGGTCCGGTGCCATGACGAACTCCGCCGGCAGGTTCTCGGCGGCGAGGTACGAGGCTACCGCCCCCGGCACCGCGGCGAGAGACACGACGCGCTCCACCGTCGTCTGCACCTCCTCGGCCATGGCGACGAAAAGATCGGTCTGCGCCTGCGGAGCGAGCACGGTGGCACGAGCCGGGATGAGATTGCGCTTGGGGTTCGCAAGGCCCGCCCGCAGCTCATCCGCTTTCGCGCCGTCGAGCGGGCCGCGCTTCAGCGCCTTGCGGATGCCCCCCAAAATCTGCTCTCGCCCGGCGGTCATAATGTGATGTCCGGCATCAAGGGTGTCGCGGTGTCTTCAAACGCTGGCGCTCGGCCCACAGGCTGTGAAAGCTGCGGCCCTCCGGCACCGGCATGTCGCGAACCGAGGTCCAGCCGCCGGCGAATGGCAGGGCGCGGAAACGCCCTCGGCGCCGCCCGAAGTAGGCGAGGAAGCGCGCGCCCAGCTCGGCGAAGCCGTGATAAAGCGCGGGCCGGCGCGCGAGGAACGCCCAGAACCGGAGGCCGGTGCGGTAGACGACGGGCGAGAGCTTTTTCTCGAATTCGCGCTCGCGCCAATGCCGCATCATCTTCGGCAGCGGGATCTTCATCGGGCAGACGCTTTCGCACCTGCCGCAGAAGGTCGAGGCGTTGGGCAAGTTTCCAGCCTCCTCGACGCCGATGAGCTGCGGCGTCAGCACCGAGCCCATGGGCCCCGGATAGACCCAGCCATAGGCGTGACCGCCGATCGCGCCGTAGACCGGGCAATGGTTGAGACAGGCCGCGCAGCGGATGCAGCGGAGCATGTCCTGGAACTCGGTGCCGAGCATCGCCGAGCGGCCGTTGTCGAGGAGGACGACGTGATATTGCTCGGGTCCGTCGAGATCGCCCGGGCGGCGCGGTCCGGTCGAGACGGTCGTGTATGTCGAGAATTCCTGCCCCGTCGCAGACCGCGCGAGAAGGCGCAGGATCGTCGATGCGTCCTCCAAGCTCGGCACCACTTTCTCGAGGCTGGCGAGGACGATGTGGATCTTGGGCAGGATCTGCGTCAGATCGCCATTGCCCTCGTTCGTCACGATGATCGAGGAGCCGGTCTCGGCGATGAGGAAATTGGCGCCGGTGATGCCGACATCGGCGGCGAGGAATTTCGGGCGGAGAATCTGACGCGCCTCGTCGCAGAGGGCGCGCGGCTCTTCGAGCGGGCGCGCCGGATCCAATTCCGTGTGCGTCGCACGGAACGCGTCGGCCACCTGCTTCTTCAGGAGATGAATCGCCGGCGCGATGATGTGGCTCGGCGGCTCGTGGCGGAGTTGAATGATGTATTCGCCGAGATCGGTCTCGATCGGCGTGATGGCGTTGGCTGCGAGGAAATCGTTGAGCGCGATCTCCTCTGCGATCATCGATTTGCCCTTGGTGACGGTCCGCGCATCGACCGTGCGGCAGATCCGAAGGATCGTCTCGCGCGCCTCCGCGGGGCTGCGTGCCCAATGGACCTCGCCGCCGTTCTGGGTCACCTTCTGCTCGAAGGCTTCGAGATAGAAGTCGAGATGCTCCAGCGTGTGGTTCTTGATGCGCCGGCCTTCCTCGCGCAACGCCTCGAACTCCGGGAGCCGTTCGATCGCGGCACGGCGCTTTGCCGGAAAGCCGTCCCTGGCGAGGCCCAAGGCTTGCTGAAGCGTACGATCGGCGAGCGCGCCGTCGACATTGCGCTTGAAGTCGTGGCTGGTGGCTTCCACCGCGCCGTTACCGCACCGTTCCGGGCGCGCCGATCGACGGCGCCGCATCGGTCATGCCGGCGAGCACCTCGGCGACGTGGCGCACGCGCACGGCACCGCCGCGGCGCGTCAGCTTGCCCGCCATGTTGAGCAGGCAGCCGAGATCGCCGGCGAGGAGCGTGTCGGCACCGGTCGCTTCGATGTCCGCCGCCTTGTCGCTGACCATCTTGTCGGAGATCGCCGGGTATTTGATGCAGAAGGTGCCGCCGAAGCCGCAGCAGATCTCGGCGCCCGGCAGCTCGGCGAGACGGAGGCCCTCGACCGAGCGCAACAGCTTTCGCGGCTGCTGCTTGACGCCGAGCTCGCGCAGTCCCGAGCAGGCATCATGATACGTGGCAACGCCCTCATAGCGTGCCGCCACGGTCTCGACGCCCATGATGTCGGTGAGGAAGGAAACGAGCTCGTAGGTGCGCTTGGCGAGATGCTGAACCTCGGCGTACATCGCCGGCTCGTCGGCGAACAGCTCGGGATAGTGCTCGCGGATCATGCCGGCGCAGGAACCCGAGGGCGCGACGATGTAATCGTAGCCCTGAAACGCCGCGATCACCTGCCGCGCGATCGCCTTGGTGTCGGCGCGGTCCCCCGAATTATAGGCCGGCTGCCCGCAACAGGTCTGCGCGCGCGGCACCTCGACGACGCATCCCGCGGCTTCGAGAAGCTTGACGGCAGCGAAGCCGACTGACGGCCGGTGAAGATCGACGAGACAAGTGACGAAGAGGCCGATGCGGACCGGCTTGTCGGGCATGAGGGGCGATCCAGGGACGGGGCGACGAATTCCAGAGGATGGTCATGGCGTCATGCGAATGCAAGAACCGTGACCGCTCCATGCCGCTCCGTGCTCCGCGGCGGCGCCGCCTCGGCTGTTCGCCTATTGGACGATCTTCCAGGTACCGTCGGGTTGTCGGCAGGCGGTGCCATAACCATCCTGGGTTTGTCCGCCGACCGTGATCGTCTGCTGGAACTCGCGGCAATACTGTCCGCCGGATGCCTGATAGTAGCGCTGCGGCGTCACCGTGCCGTAGGCGCCGGATTGCGGATTGTTCCAAGGCAGAGCTTGGCCAGGCTGGCCACTTTCGAGCGAGGTCTGTGTCGCGCGATGGGCGTATTGAAGATCGTTCTGGTCGAGCGACTTGCCGATCTGCGAGCCGATGAAGCCGCCGGCCAGGACGCCGACGAGGGTCATCACGCCCTTGCCGGCCCCACCGCCGAACTGGTTGCCGAGAAGACCGCCGAGACCGGCGCCGACGAGCGCGCCCCCTGTCGTCTTGTTCACGCCGATCTCGCCCGGCGCGGCCGGCGCGCCCGGCTGCGTGCACGCCGCAAGAGCGAAGCTGAGACCCACGACCGCGATCATCTTCCGCATGAGGAATGTCTCCGTGTTGCTCGTCGAGCGCAACAGTTCATTGGCATCGTTTAAGGGATTGCGAACTTCGGCATCGAGCGGCGAAATATATCGAAATTCGACCTCTCCAACAATGTCCTGCGCGCGCCGCGCGGTTCAAGATGTGGCGCCACGCCGCACCGCGACATTGCGCGGCAACAACAGATAATAGGCGCCGCGATCCTTCATCATCCCCGCGCGCGCTGCAGCGTCCGCGCCGTAGCCCCAGAAGAGATCGCCCCGCACCGGACCGCGGATGGCGCCGCCGGTATCCTGCGCGACGACGAGGCGCCGCAGCCGCCCGTCCGGAGCCTGGGGATCGGCGAGATCGAGCCAGAGCGGGACGCCCAGGGGCAGAAACGCGCGGTCGACGGCAAGGCTTCGCCCCGGCGTCAGGACGACGCCTTCGGCGCCCACCGGCCCCTCGCCTTTCATTTCGCGGAAGAAGACATAGGACGGGTTCTCGTTCATGAGGGCCGCCGCCTCGTCGCCATGATCGTGCAGCCAGACGCGGATCGATTGCATGGTCACGTCCTCGCGCGGCAGCGCGCCTCGTTCGACAAGAAGCTTGCCGACCGGCACGTAGGGGCGGCCGTTTTGCCCGTCATAACCGACCTGCGCGACCGTGCCATCCTCGAGCACGATTCGCCCCGAGCCTTGGATATGGAGGAAGAAGGCATCGACCGGATTGTCGACCCAGAAGAGCTCGAGGCCGCGGCGGTCGAGCGCGCCGTGCTCGATCTCGGCGCGGCTCGCGTAAGGCTTGAGCTGGCCGCCCTCGACTTTGCCGGCGATGCGCTCGCCCCGCCAAGCCGGACGGAAAAGCCCAAGTTCGACCATGACGAGGTCGGTTGGGCGCTTCAAGAGCGGCGTCGTGTAGGTCCCCTCGCGGCGTCGCGAGCCGTGCAACTCCGCCTCGTAATAGCCAGTGAAGAGCCCTTCCGGCTCGTCATTATTGGCGAGGCGGAAGGGCGCGAACGCTTCCTCGAAGAAGCGCCGCACCGCCACCTTGTCGCCGGCGTCGAGCGGTTCAGCCGCCTCGCAAGCGCCGCGCCAGTCGGCGGCTGTCATGGCTAGCTCTTGGGAACCGATCGCGGACGTGTCCGGCAGTTTCGCAAGAGCCCCGCATGATTTGCGAAACGCGGCGAGCGCGGCGCCGAGATCGTCGCTGTCCCAACCGGTCAGGCGGTCGAAGGCCCAGGGCACGAGCGTCAGATGGTCGGGTGCCGGTTTCTTGGGTCCGCAAGAGACGGTGAAAAGCAGCGCGAGGAGCGGGATGGAAGCGGCGCCGAACAGGCGCCGGAGATAGGGCCTCACGCGCTCCGCGTCGCCACAAGAAGCCAGTTGGGATCCTGCGAGCGCGTATTGCGGGCAAACGTCCAAAAATCGGTCTTCTCGACGACATGATCGGGCTCGCCCTCGATGATCTTGCCATCGGCGCCACGGATCACGTTCACCTGTTCGGAATGGAATTTGACGGTGACGAAGGCGGTGCGGCCGTTGAGCTCGGCCTCGTCGATCTCGGCGGATTTGATCGCGACCAGATTTGACTCGACCGTCTCTTTGTTGTCGACGCGATGACGGATCGCCTCGGCGAAATGGTCATACACCTCGTCGCTGACGAGCGGCCGCAACGTCGCAGTGTCGCCCGCGGCGAAGGCATGCACGATCATTTCGAACGCACCGCGCGCGCCTTGCAGAAAGTGCGAGGGATCGAAACTCCGATCGACATTGCGGATTTGGTCGAGGCCGCTCGGCTCGCCGGCGCCGGGCAGCGGCGGCACGAGCTCCGCGGCAGGCGTCTCGCGCGGCGGCAGCGGCACGATATTGTTGTCCGTTGGCGGCGTATCGCGCTTGATGCCAAACCGCTCGAGAAATGCCGAATTCGGCGGTTTCTCGGTCCCGGTGCGGCGACCCAGCACGCTGCGCAGGCGAAGGATCAGAAACGCCGCCACCATGGCGAAGATGATGATGTCGAAATATTGGTAGCCGTCGCTCATGTGTTCCGCGCTCAACGCCGCCAAGGCCGACCGTAGATAGGGCGCTCGACGGACGGTCCGCGACGGATTAGATAAGTGCGAACCGTCGCTTGCTTTCACAGATAGGCCGATCGTAGGCAAAGGGCAAGCGTAGCACGCTACGCTGACGACCCACCGCCCCGCTTCGGCCGTCGGAATTCGCTCGATCCATGCTGCTCATTCGCCACGGCCAGTCGGAATTCAACGTCGTCTTCAGCGTGACGCGCCGTGATCCCGGCATCCGCGATCCGCGCCTGACTGAGGAGGGGCGGCGTCAGGCACTCGCGGTGGCACGCGCGCTTGCCGACAAAGAGGTGACGCGCCTTATTGCCAGCCCTTACATGCGCGCGCTCGAGACGGCCGAGATCATCGCCGAGCGGCTCGATCTGCCGATCACCGTCGATGCCCGTATTGGCGAGCGCGCGGCTTACGCCTGCGACATCGGCACGCCGACGCCGACATTGCGCGGGCGCTGGCCAAAGCTGGCGCTCGACCATCTCGATGAGGTGTGGTGGCCGGCTTTGGAAGAAAGCGAGGCGACGCTCGGCCACCGCTGCGAAATCGTCCGCCGCGAGATTGCGGCGCTGCCGGACTGGCGAAATCTTGCGCTGGTCACGCATTGGGGGTTCATTCGAGGCCTGACTGGCATGAATGTTGCGAATTGCGCGATCCTGCGGATGGACCCGGCTCGACCGGGCGAACCGGCGGTTCCGCTTCCGGTTCCGGCGCACTCCGACGACGCAGCGCCGCTTCCTGCTTCCGGCTGAGGCGCCGAGTTGTTCTTGCGGGAGGTTCCGTGCTAGCCCAATTTGTCGCACGCAAGTCAATCGAGGAGCCCGCGCCATGGCGGAAGACCAGAAAGACGACCCAGCGCCGAACGAGAGCGGCGGTACTACCGCCTCCACCCCGCCGCAACTTTTCCTCAACGCGCAATACATAAAGGATCTCTCTTTCGAGAATCCGCGAGCGCCGCAAAGCCTCGTTCAGCCGCAGGCGCAACCAGAGGTCTCGCTCGACGTCGATGTGAAGGCGCGCAACCTCGGTCCGGACCTCTACGAGGTCCTGCTGACGATCTCGGGCGAGGCAAAGTCCGAGGGCACGGCGGTGTTCATCATCGAGCTCACCTATGCGGGCGTCGTCACCGTGAAGAACGCCAACCCGCAAATGCTTTCCGTGCTTCTCCTGATCGAGACGCCGCGTCTGCTCTTTCCGTTTGCGCGCAGCATCGTCGCGACGGCGACACGCGACGGCGGCTTCCCGCCTCTCCTCGTCAATCCGATCGATTTCGCCGAGTTGCTGCGCCGCCAGCAAGCCAAATCGCAACAGAACGGGCAACAGAACGGCGAGATCGCAACGGCGTGAGCGGCTGCGAAATCCCGCGCGGTCAGGTCCTCATCTCGGCACCGTCACCGAGCCAGATCGGCTGCTTCAGCAAGCCCACCATCCTCGCATGCGCGGCAAGCTCCTCCGGGCTTGCTGCGTGCGGTCGTGCCGGGCGGTGAGGGCGCGCGAGCGTGATTGCAGTCGCGAGCGTCAGGTCGACGGCGAGATCGAAGCCTGGCTGACGCCCGCCGATCAGTTCGAGATAGACCGCCGCCAGCAGCTCGCAATCGAGCTTCGCACCGTGCTTCTCGCGCGCCGAGAGATCGATCTCGAAGCGACGACACAGCGCATCGAGGCTCGCTTGTGCTCCAGGAAAACGGCGCCGCGCCAAGGCCAATGTATCTTCGACGCCGCAGCGCAGCGCTTCGCGTCCGGCGCGACGCAGCTCTGAATTGATAAATTTCAGATCGAATTCGGCATTGTGCGCGACCAGGCGGTCTTCGCCGAGAAACTCCAGGAACGCATCGGCGATGCCGGCGAAGACCGGATGCTGGGCGAGAAACTCGGCCGACAGCCCATGAACGGCGACTGCGTCCTCCGGCATATCGCGCTCGGGATTGAGGTAGCTGTGGAAAAAGCGCCCCGTCGGCACGTGATTGACGAGCTCGACGCAGGCGATTTCGACGATGCGATGCCCGGCGGCGGGATCGAGCCCGGTCGTTTCGGTATCGAGCACGATTTCGCGCATATCACCCCCTCTGCCGTCGCCGCCGCCACATCCCGCCGCGGCGCCGGTTTAACACTAGCCCTTCGCCAGACATGCCCGCCCGCATCACTCTGACGATCGCCGCGAGGCGGTGCAAGGTCACGGCGCGGCCAAGCCCGGTCGGCACGACGAAATCGGCGCGGCGCCGCTTCTTTGGATCAGCCATCTGCTGACCGCGGATCGCGGCGAACCGTTCGCTCGTCATGCCCGGCCTCGCCAGGACGCGCGCACGCTGCAAGAAGGCCGGGGCCGTGACCACAAGCACGGCATCGCACCGCCGCTCGCCGCCGGTCTCGAACAGGAGCGGGATATCGAGCACGACGAGCGGCGCATGGCGGGCCGCCGTCCGGCGCAGGAAAGAGCGCTCTTCCGCCTGGACCATCGGATGAATAATCCCCTCGAGCCGGCGCAGCGCCGCCGGATTGCCGAAGACGCGGCGCCCCAATTCGCGTCGATCGATGCCGGCAGGTCCGGAGGTTCCGGGAAAGGCTGCCTCGACGAGCGCCACCGCGGCGCCCCCCGCGCCGAGCAGCCGGTGCACGCTTTCATCGGCATCGTGCACGGCGACCCCGAGCCGGCGCAGCATGGCCGCGGCCGTGCTCTTGCCCATACCGACCGAACCGGTGAGACCGAGGACGATCACGCGACGCTCACGAGGATGAAAGCGTTGCGAGAACCGCCGCGCGCAGGGCCGGCGTCACCGCCGGCATCACGCCGAACCAGGCGGCAAAACCGGGCCGCGCCTGGTGGAGCAGCATGCCAAGGCCATCCACGACAGGATTGCCGCGCTGCCGTGCCGCAACAAGAAGCGGCGTTTCGATCGGGACGTAGACGATGTCGTGGACGATGGCGTCAAGCGGCAGCGCGTCGAGCGTGAGATCGAGCGGCGCCATGCCGGCCATTCCCTGGTTCGTCGCGTTGACGAGCAGGGCGGCGCCGGCAAGCGCTTCCGAGCGCTTTTGCCACGAGACCGGCAGAACGGCGGCGCCGAATTCCGCGGCGAGCGCCGCAGCACGCGCCGCGGTGCGGTTGACCAGACGAATCTCCGGCGCACCGTCTTCGAGCAGCGCGGCGAGTATGGCGCGTGCCGCACCGCCGGCGCCGACCACCGTCGCCGGGCCGCGGCTCGCGCTCCACCCGGGGAGCGCATCGCGCAGATTTTCGATGAAGCCGAAGGCATCGCTGTTTTGCCCTTCGAGCGAGCGATCGGCGCGCACGATGATCGTGTTGACGGCGCCAATACTGCTCGCGAGCGGATCGACATGATCGACGATGCGGAGCGCCGCCTCCTTGTGCGGAAGCGTGAGGTTGCAGCCGGCGAAGCCAAGCACGGGCAAAGCACGGAGCGCTGGTGCCAGATCCTCGGGGCGGACTGCCATCGGCACATAAGCACCATCGATGCCATGGCGCTCGAGCCAAAAGCCATGGAGAGCGGGCGAGCGCGAATGAGCGACCGGCCAGCCCATGATACCGGCTTTTCGCGCGTTTCCGGTCAGGATCATTCTTCGATCGCCCCGTGACTGCGCAGGAAGCCGAGCAGCGGCAGCAGGGGCAACCCGAGGATCGAGAAAAAATCGCCATCGATACGGGAAAAGAGTTGAACGCCCCTCGTCTCCAACCGATAGGCGCCGACCGAGCTCAGAATGTCTGCACCGGATTGCGCGAGGTAGGCCTCGAAAAACTCCTCGCTGAACGCGCGCATCGTGAGTGCTGGTCGATCGACGAGGTGCCACAGCCGCTCGCCATTGCGACAGACGCAGACCGCTGAGATCAGCTCGTGCCGTCGATTGCGCAACGCGAGAAGCTGGGCGCGCGCGGCGCTTCGATCGGCCGGTTTGTCGAACCATTCATCATCGCAAACCAATATTTGATCGGCGCCGATGACGAGAGCATCCGCATGCTTGCGCGACACGCGCTCCGCCTTTGCCGTCGCGAGTGCCGCGGCGCAATTCGCGGCGGTCCCGCGTTCGGCGCGGAAGCTTCTCTTGATCTCAGCCTCGTCGACATGCGCGACCTCGACGGCGAAGGAGAGACCCGCACGCCGCAGCAGCTCGGACCGAGTCGGGCTCCCCGAGGCAAGGATGATCGCTGGCTCGACTTGCGCCGTCATGTCTCCTCGCCATGGCGTCGCGCGAGCAGCTTCAGAATGGTTGCCGCGGTTTCTTCGATGGACCGACGCGATACGTCGATGACCGGCCAATGATTGCGCGCGAAAAGCCGGCGGGCCTGCGCCACCTCCGTGCGCACAGCCTCGATATCCGTATAATCGGTCGATTCGTCCTGGTGCAGCGTGGTGAGCCGATTGCGGCGCACTTGGATCAGCCGTTCCGGGTCATTGGTGAGACCGACGACGAGCGGACGCGTCGCGGCATCGAGCTCGGGCGGCAACGCGACGCCCGGAACGATCGGAATATTCGCAGCCTTGATGCCGCGATTGGCGAGGTAGATGCAGGTCGGCGTCTTCGAGGTGCGCGAGACGCCGACCAGCACGACGTCGGCATCGTTGAGGCCCCAGCTCGACTGTCCGTCATCGTGGTTGAGAGCGAAGGTCATGGCATCGATGCGCGCGAAATATTCGTTGTCGAGCAGATGTTGACGACCGGGAAGGCCGCGGCTCTGCCGGCCAAGATGTGCGGCCAGCGCGGCGATCACCGGATCAAGCACCGGAATCGCCGGCACGCCGAGGCGGCGGCAGCCATCCTGGAGCGGACCGCGCAGTTGCTCGTTGACAAGGGTGAATAGAACGACGCCGGGATTGGCTTCGACGCCGGCGATGACCCGCTCGATCTGGGCCTTGGTGCGAACCATGGACCAGATATGCTCGATCGACTCGGCATCCTCGAACTGTACGAGACAGGCGCGTGCGACGGAATGGACCGTGTCGCCCGTAGCATCGGAGACGAGATGGAGATGAAAGCGCGTCATCCCGCAAGGACACGAAAGCGATGCACATCCACGTGTGTGCAACTCATGTCGGACAGGGGATAAAGAGCATTTTCACGACCCACGGCTATTTTCCTCCCCGCTCGCATCGGTGTGACCTCGCGCGGCGGATCGGCGGGATAAACATATCGGCAACCATGTCGAGCTTGAATGAAAGCAACGTCCGGCGCAATTATCCCCGCTCTTCCCGATCTTGCTTCATCGGTCGAATGCGGCTCCTCCCCTGCCCTGATTTTTAATGTCCCGATCTTACCCACGCATAGCGGCAATTCGGCGTCAAATCCGGCAAAGTCAGGGAAAACTTTTCGGTCATCGGGAATCCCCATGTTCCACAGCCCCAACTACTACTACCCCATTTTCTTATTATAAAAATAAGGAATAGGTTGACGGAGTTAGAAGCTGTCGAGCGACATACCTTGCCAAAGAGAGATCAAAAAAAACCGATGCTGCGGGTCTTGTCGGGCGAACCGAAAGCGGTACCGCCGATTTGGCTGATGCGCCAAGCGGGACGGTACCTGCCCGAATACCGATCGATTCGGGCGAAGGTGTCATCCGTTCTCGAACTTTGCTTCACGCCGGAACTCGCCGTCGAAGTCAGCCTTCAGCCGATCCGACGTTACGCGCTCGACGCAGCGATCCTCTTTTCGGACATCCTCGTCGTGCCACATGCGTTGGGCCAGCGTGTGGCATTCCGCGACGGCGAAGGGCCGGTCTTGTCGCCGATCCGATCGAAGGAAGAGATCGATGTGCTCGATCTCGGACGCCTCAGCGAGGTTCTTGCACCGGTTTATGAGACGATCCGGCTGTTATCCGGTCTTCTGCCCGAGCCGGTCGCTCTCATCGGCTTCGCCGGCGCGCCTTGGACCGTCGCGACCTACATGGTGGAGGGCGGAACGAGCCGAGATTTCTATCACACGAAGTTCTGGGCTTATCGCGATCCCGCCGGGTTTGGCATTCTCATCGACCGCCTGGTCGATGCCACGACCGCGTATCTGTTGGACCAGGTTTCTGCTGGCGCCGAGATCATCCAGCTCTTCGATACCTGGGCCGGCGTACTTCCGGAAGCGGCGTTTCGGCGCTGGGTCATCGAGCCCACGCGGTGCATTGTTCGAGCCGTTCGGGAACAGCATCCGGAGCTGCCTATCATCGGCTTTCCACGCGGCGCGGGCATGCTCTATCAGCGTTATTTCGTCGAGACCGGGGTCACTGCGGTAAGCCTCGACGCGACAGTACCATTGTCGTTCGTCCGCGAGAGCTTGCAGACGATCGGCGCGGTGCAGGGAAATCTCGACCCGCTCTTGCTCGTCGTCGGGGGCTCGGCGATGCGCGATGCGGCAACAGCGATGCTGGATGAACTGCGGCAGCGACCCTACATCGTCAATCTCGGTCATGGCATCGTGCCGCAAACTCCGCCCGAGCATGTCGCGGCCCTGGTCGAGCTGGTCAGGCGTGGCTAAGACCGCAATCATTCTGCTCAACCTTGGCGGTCCGGACCGGCTCGAGGCGATTCAACCCTTTCTGTTCAATCTCTTCAACGACAAGGCGATCATCGCGCTGCCGCAACCCGCGCGCTGGTTCCTCGCCAAGCTCATCGCACGGCGCCGCTCGCCGCTCGCCCGGACCATCTACGGCAAGATCGGCGGCTCGTCACCCTTGTTGGAGAATACCATCGCGCAAGCGAAGGCGCTCGAGGACCGGCTCGGCGAGAACCACCGGTGCTTCGTCACGATGCGCCATTGGCATCCGCGCGCGGCGGAGACCGCGGCGGAGGTGGCGGCGTGGCGGCCAAACCGCATGGTGATTATGCCGCTTTACCCGCAATATTCGACGACGACGACGGCGTCCTCGCTTGCCGATTGGTATCGCGCCGCGGCAGCGGTGGGCCTCGATGCGCCCACCAGCGCCATTTGTTGCTTTCCGCGCGATCCGGGCCTCATCGCAGCGGCTGCCGCGTTGGTGCGGGACACGCTGGAGTTCATTCCGCGGGGGGTGCGGTTTCGCATGCTTTTTTCGGCGCACGGCCTGCCGAAAAAGATCGTCGAGGGCGGCGACCCCTATCAATGGCAGGTCGAAGAGACCGTAGGCGCCTTGCGCGCGGCGCTCGCTCTTCCAGGGCTCGACAGCGTCGTTTGCTATCAAAGCCGGGTCGGACCGTTGGCATGGATCGGGCCTTCGACCGATGAAGAAATCCGCCGCGCCGCCGGAGAAGGGCTCGGCATCGTCGTCGTGCCGGTCGCCTTCGTCTCCGAGCACTCCGAAACCCTCGTCGAGCTCGATATCGAATACCGTCATCTCGCCGAGAAAGCCGGCAGTCCTGGCTATTGGCGTGTGCCGACCGTCGGAACCCATCCGGCCTTCATCGACGGTCTGTCGCGCCTTGCCGCGACCGCGATCGCCGGCAAGCCCGTCCTTGCTTCGAGCATCGGCGGCCGGTTTTGCCCATCACATTGCCGGAAATGCCCGCTCGCCGAGCCGAGGGTGCGGAGTGCGGCATGAACTGGCTTCTCCCGCTTTATCCGTGGATCAAGGCACTCCACATCGTCAGCGTCATCGCCTGGATGGCCGGTCTTCTCTACCTGCCGCGGCTCTTCGTCTACCACGCAGCCGAACTGCCGGGATCGCCGGCGGCGGTCATCTTCGAGGTCATGGAGCGCCGCCTCCTGCGCGCCATCATGAATCCGGCAATGGTCGGCGTCTTCCTGCTCGGCGGGCTGCTCGCGGCGACGCCGGGCGCCGTCGACTGGACGAGCGGCTGGATCCACGCCAAGCTGTTTCTGGTCGTGCTCCTTGCCGGGCTGCACCATGCGCTCGCCCGCTGGCGCAAAGCCTTCGCGGCGGGTCGCAACCCACACTCGGCGCGCTTCTATCGGATCGTCAACGAGGTGCCGACCGTTGTCATGGTCGTCATCGTCATTCTCGTCGTCGTGAAGCCGTTCTAGACGGCGTCGACGACGGGTGAGTGCGGAATTCCCGTTTGACTCACGGCCGGGTTTTGGTTATGGGTGTTGCGGCTGCTTTCTCGGCCGCCGTTCCGCACGACTTCAAGAACAATCGATAGAGCGATCTTACGGCCGGCCCCGTGCCGGCATTCGCTTGGTCCGATTCCAGCTCGCCTCAGGAGCGGGCCATTCTTCCCATCCCTCGATACGACACTTGCGATGAACCTCCAGGAATTGAAGAAGAAGACACCGGCCGAGCTGCTTGCGTTCGCCGAGGATTTGCAGATCGAGAACGCGTCCTCGCTGCGCAAGCAGGACATGATGTTCGCGATCCTGAAGCAGCTCGCCGAAAACGATGTGGCGATCTATGGCGACGGCGTTCTCGAGATCCTGCAGGACGGTTTCGGCTTCCTGCGCTCGCCCGAAGCCAATTACCTCCCGGGCCCCGACGACATCTATGTGAGCCCGAGCCAGGTGCGACGGTTCGGTCTGCGGACCGGCGACACCGTCGAGGGCGAGATCCGGTCTCCCAAGGATGGCGAGCGATATTTCGCCCTTCTCAAGGTCAATCTGATCAATTTCGATGAGCCCGACAAAGTCCGCCACCGCATCAATTTCGACAATCTGACGCCGCTCTATCCCGAGGAAAAGCTGAAACTCGAGATCGAGCCGGAAGAAACCTTGGGAGTCAGGGGCAATCCGGCCGGCAATGGGTCCGGCAAATCGTCCGGCGGGAAGGATTCGGACCGAAGAGAGGTCGTGCGAAAGGATCTGACGACCCGCGTCATCGATCTCATCACGCCCTTGGGCAAGGGGCAGCGCGGCCTCATCGTGTCGCCGCCGCGCACCGGCAAGACCGTGATGCTGCAGAACATCGCGCACGCGCTCTCGGCGAACCATCCCGAGGTCTATCTCATCGTTCTGCTCATCGACGAACGTCCGGAAGAAGTCACGGACATGGCCCGCTCGGTGAAGGGCGAGGTCATCTCTTCGACCTTCGACGAGCCGGCAGTCCGCCACGTGCAGATCGCCGAGATGGTGATCGAGAAGGCAAAGCGCCTCGTCGAGCACAAGCGCGATGTCGTCATCCTGCTCGACTCGATCACCCGTCTCGCCCGCGCCTACAACACCGTCGTGCCGTCCTCGGGCAAGGTTTTGACCGGTGGCGTCGACGCCAATGCGCTGCAACGGCCGAAGCGTTTTTTCGGCGCGGCGCGCAACATCGAGGAGGGCGGGTCGCTGACGATCATCGCGACGGCGCTCATCGATACCGGCTCGCGCATGGATGAGGTGATCTTCGAAGAGTTCAAGGGTACCGGCAATTCCGAGATCATCCTCGACCGCAAGGTCGCCGATAAGCGGACCTTCCCGGCGATCGACATCACGAAGTCGGGCACGCGCAAAGAAGAGCTGCTGGTCGACAAGGGCGTTCTTGCCAAGATGTGGGTGCTGCGCCGTGTCCTCATGCCGATGGGGCCCAATGACGGGCTCGAATTCCTCATCGATAAGCTGAAGCAGTCGAAGAACAATCATGATTTCTTCGATGCGATGAACACGTAAGGCGTCGCGCATGAAGATCCTGGTGCTCGGCGCCGGTGGTGTCGGCGGATATTTCGGCGGGAGGCTCGCCGAGGCCGGCGCCGATGTGACCTTCCTCACGCGGCAACGCCGCACCGAGCAGTTGCGGCGCGACGGCCTCGTCGTCAAAAGCCCGTTCGGCGACATCAGGCGGGCGGTGCCGGCGGTCGAGGCGGCCGGCGAGGGCGGCCCTTACGATCTCGTCCTCCTCACCTGCAAGGCCTACGACCTCACGAGTGCGATCGAGGCGATCGCGCCCGCGGTCGAACGTGGCGCCGCGGTGCTGCCGATGCTCAACGGCATGGCGCATCTCGAGGCGTTGGATCGGCGCTTCGGGGCGCAAAACGTGCTCGGCGGAGTGTGCTTCGTCGCCGCGACCCTGACGGCGGAGGGTGAAGTTCATCAGCTTGGAACGATGTTGAATGGGATCGTCTTCGGCGAGCGGTCCGGCACCGTCTCTGAGCGATGCGAGCGGTTGAAAGCTGCGTTTTCCGGCGCGCCGGTCGAGGCGCGTCTCAGCACCGACATCTTGCGCGACATGTGGGCGAAATGGGTGCAGCTCGCGTCGATGGCCGGGCTGACCTGCCTCATGCGCGGCACCGTCGGCGATGCCAATCAGGCCCAGGAGGGCGCGGCAATCGCGCTCGAGCTCTTGGCGGAGTGCCGTGCTGTCGCCGCTGCGCACGATGCGGCGCTAGACGAGAAGGCTGCCGGCGTGATGCGCGGTCGGCTGACCGACAAGACTTCGACATTGAGCGCCTCGATGTTGCGCGACATCGAGCGCGGTGGCCCGATCGAAGCCGAGCACGTTATCGGCGACCTGGTGCGGCGCGGCCGGGCCAAGGATCTGAAAACACCGCTGCTGCGCATCGTGCTCGCGCATCTGCAGACTTATGAGGCGCGACGCAAGGTTCGGTAATCTGCGGACGCGGGGGTCGGGGCGTTGCCCAACCCCCGGTCCCGACAATCACACGGTGAAGATGGTCGATCCCGTGGTCTTGCGCGCCTGCAGGTCGCGATGCGCCTGCGCTGCATCCTTCAAGGCGTATCGTTGGTTGACCTCGATCTTGACGGCGCCTTTGGCGACGACGTCGAAGAGATCCTTCGCGGTTGCGAGGAGATCCTCGCGCTTGGCGGTGTAGGTGCCAAGCGTCGGGCGCGTCACGTAGAGCGAGCCCTTCGGCGCCAGGATGCCGAGATCGATCGGGCCGACTGCGCCCGAGGATTGGCCGAAGCTCGCGAGAAGACCGAACGGGGCGAGGCAGTCCAGCGATTTCATGAAGGTGTCCTTGCCGACCGAATCGTAGACGACCGGTACCTTCTTGCCGCCGGTGATGTCGTTGACGCGCGCGACGAAATCCTCGCGCGTATAGACGATCGGGTGGTCGCAGCCATGCTTTTTCGCGAGCGCGGCCTTCTCGTCGCTGCTGACCGTGCCGATGACCGTGGCGCCGAGATGCTTGGCCCATTGGCAGACGATGAGACCGACGCCGCCGGCCGCCGCATGGATGAGGATCGTGTCGCCACGGTTCACGCGATAGGTGCGGCGGATGAGGTATTGGGCGGTCATGCCCTTCAGCATCATCGCCGCCGCCTGCTCGTCCGAGACGCCCTTCGGGATCGGAACGAGGCGATCGGCCGGCGCATTGCGCGCCTCGGCATAGGAGCCGAGCGCGCCGGCATAGGCGACATGGTCGCCGGGCTTCAGATCGCGGACATTGGCGCCGACCTCCTCGACGATGCCTGCGCCCTCGCTGCCGATCGTGGCCGGCAATGGCAGGGGGTAGAGGCCGGAGCGGTGATAGGTGTCGATATAGTTGAGGCCCACGGCGGTGTGACGCAGGCGGACCTCGCCGGGGCCGGGCTTGCCGAGCGGAACCTCTTCCCATTGAAGAACTTCGGGGCTTCCGGTCGTATGCATGCGGATGGCGTGCGTCATTGCTCCCTCCCGTATTGTTCGATCGCGATGAAGGCGCGGCGGCTTAGCCGCGCAGATGGGATTTGAAGAAATCGGCCGTGCGGCGGTTGGCGGTTTCAGCGGCGGATTTGTCGTAATGCTGTCCGTCGACGCGCGCGAAGGCGTGGTCCATGGCCGGATAGGAATGGAGCGCGACGTGCGGGTTCTTGCCGAGCGCCGCCTTGATCTGCTGCTGCGCCGCAGGCGGGCAATATTCATCCTTTTCGGCAATATGTAGCAGCAAGGGCTTGGTAATCTTCGCCGCTTCAGTCACCGCCTTCTCGATGCCGACGCCATAATAGCCGACATTGGCTTCGGCGTCCGACCGGGTCGCCATGAGATAGGCGAGCTTGCCGCCGAGACAGTAGCCGACGGTGCCGACCTTGCCGGTGCAGGATTTGAGGCCGCGCAGATGCGCAAGGCTCGCCTTCAGATCGTCGACGCCTTTGCCCTCATCGAAGCCCTGGTAGAGCTGAAAGGCGCGCGCCCATTCGGCCTCGCTCTTGTCGGTGAGCTGGATGCCCGGCTGCTGGCGCCAGAAGAGGTCGGGGCAGAGCGCGGCATAACCTTGCGCGGCGAAGCCGTCGGCGAGATCGCGCATTACCTTGTTGACGCCGAAAATCTCTTGAATGACCAGGATCCCCGGTCCCTTGCCGCTGGCCGGCACCGCAAGATATCCCGAGAAGCTGCCGCCATCGGCGGCCTTGATCGTTACATCGGCCACGGATCGCTCCCATCTGAAGTCGTTAACAAGGCGTAACCATATCGAGGCGAGGATGCCTTGTCACTGTGCCCGGGTCGGGATACCCACTGTGACTAAGCCGCCGCTGCGCAGACCGCTCCTTCGAGGGCGAGAAGGGAGCGTTTGGTTGCGATGCCGGCGCCGCCGCTGTAGCCGCCGATCTGGCGGCCCGAGGCGAGAATGCGATGACACGGCACGATGATCGCCACCGGGTTCTTGCCGCAGGCGCCGCCGACGGCGCGCGGTGCCGAGCAGAGCTCCATCGCGATCTCTCCGTAGGAGCGGGTCTCGCCATAGGGGATCGCCTGCATCGCCGCCCAGACGCGTTGCCGGAATGCCGTGCCGTCGAGCGCGATCGGGAGGTCGAAATCACGGAGCCGCCGCGCAAAATACGCCGCGAGCTGACGTCGCGCCTCACGCAAAAGCGGGGTCTCGTCATGCTCCGTCGAACCGCGCCAATCGAGGCTGGTTAGGTGCTCGTTTCGCTCGGCGAGCGTGATCGGCCCGAGCGGGCTGGGGATGGTGAGGCAGGGCATGTGGAGCCTCCGTCTGACGGTCAGGGGTTGCCGATTATGGGCCGGCGCCGATGAGAACAAAAGAAGAAACATCAACGCCGTCGACGGAGGTCCTCGGCAAGAGCTTCCGGCGCGGTGAGCGGCAAGGAGCAAACCGGACCCTCGCAGACATAGGCCGTGGGCCGGCCATCGATCAGCTTCTTGCCCGCTGCTGGATGAACGTCGCGCAGCACGTCCTCCGGGGGTATCACAGCGAGGATCTTGTTCGGCAGCGAGACGCCATGGACGGCTTGGAGGAGAGCCGTCATTCCGGCATCGTCGCGCGCGCCGCGAATGACGATCTGCACCGCGCGCTGCAGGAGCTCGGCGCTGTTGATGAGCGTCGCCAACGGGAAGATGTTGCGCTCGAGCTCGCCGGAGAAGGCGGCGACGATCGCCTCGGCTCGCTCGCGATAGGCGGCTTTTCCGGTGAGGTAAAAGAGTCGGGCGAGGACACCGGCCATCGTGCCGTTGCCGGAGGGAACCGCCGCGTCATTCGCGGTCTTGGCGCGCGTGATGAGCGCCGGCGTGTCGTCGGCCGCCATGAAATAGCCGCCGCCCGCGCTGTCCCAATAGTGGCGGTCGAGGATGTCGGTCCAGGACATCGCCCGGTCGAGATAATGCGCCTCGCCGGTCGCCTCATGGAGCGCGAGCGCTGCTCGGCAAAGATTGGCGTAGTCGTCGACGATGGCGGGGTGGCGCGCCCGCCCGTCGCGCCAGCTGTGGAAGAGGCGCCCGCCAGGTGCGGTCATCCGCTCGATGATGAAGCCGAACGCGTCCGTCGCCAGCGCCAGCCAATCTGGCCGCTCGAAGACCTGCGCCGCCTCTGCAAGGGCGGCGATCATTAGGCCGTTCCAATCGGCAAGGATCTTGTCGTCGAGGCCCGGCCGGACGCGCTCGGCCCGGGCGCGGAAGAGGATGGCGCGGCAGGCCGCGAGCTCGGCTTCGGTCTCGGCAGCGGTGAGATCCGGGTCCCCGGAGCGATTGAGGATCGTGCGACCTTCCCAATTGCCATAGGGCGAGACGTCGTAATGGCGCTTGAAGAGCGGGGCGCGGGGGCCGAGCAGCGCATCGATCTCGGCCTCGCTCCAGACGTAGAATTTGCCCTCCTCATGGTCGCTGTCGGCATCGAGGCTGCTGCAGAAGCCGCCTTCAGGGATTGTCATCTCGCGCGCAAGCCATTGGATCGTCTCGGCGATGCGCTGGGCGTAGAGAGGATTGCGCGTCTCTTGCCAGACGAGGCTGAGCAAGGAAACGAGCTCGGCATTGTCGTAGAGCATCTTCTCGAAATGCGGCACGAGCCAGCTCGCATCGGTCGCATAGCGCGCGAAGCCGCCGCCGAGGTGATCGAAAATGCCGCCCTGGCACATGGCGTCGAGAGTCGTCACCACGGCGTCACGAAAGGAGCGCTGCCCAGTCCGCTTTGCCGCCCGCCACAACAGCTCGAAGATGGCCGGCTGCGGGAATTTTGGAGCGCCGCCGATCCCGCCATGCACCGTATCGACCTCGCGCACCAGCCGCTCCGCAACCTGGTCGGCCGCGGCGATTGTGACGCCGGCGCCGCTGCGCGGTCGGCCGAGGCGACCCAGCGCTTCCTTGAGCGCGGCGGCATTGCTCGCAACCTTGTCGTGGTCGGTGCGGTAGGCGGCAGCGAGGGCCTGCAGGATCTGACGGAAGGCGGGGCGGCCCCAGCGCGGCTCCGGCGGGAAGTAGGTGCCGCCCCAGAACGGCGCGCCGGCCGGCGTCAGAAACATGGTGAGCGGCCATCCGCCTTGCTCGCCCAGCAGGGCGAGGGCGTGCTGATAGATGGCATCGAGGTCCGGGCGCTCCTCGCGATCGACCTTGATGTTGACGAAATGCTGGTTCATCACGGCCGCGACGGCCGGGTTCTCGAAACTCTCATGGGCCATCACATGGCACCAGTGGCACGCGGCGTATCCGACCGAGAGGAGGATGGGCTTGTCGACTGCGGCCGCCGCGGCGAGCGTATCGGCGCTCCAAGCCTGCCAATGGACGGGATTGTCCTTGTGCTGGAGGAGATAGGGGCTGGTCTCCTCGGCAAGACGATTTCGGTCGATGGCCATCGGGGTCCTCGGAGGGCGGCTTCGCATTGCGCCACGTGGATCATGACTATAGGCTTTTTCGGTGGCCCGCTTCCATGCCGGCGCGAGAAGCCGGCCGCACCGCTTGTGTCGAGACAGCCGATCAGCTCCCGTGAACCATCGGCGCATGAGGACGGGACGGCGAAAACGTGCGATCTAGAGGGTCACCCCAGTCCGCAGCGAGACGGCAAGTGGACCATTCGGATGTGACGGAGACGATTTTTGCGCCGGCGACGGCACCGGGGCGCGCCGGCATTGCCATCATGCGGATCTCGGGTCCGACGGCGTGCGCCGCCCTGGCGGCGCTGGGTTGCACGGTACCGTCGCCACGGCGTGCGGCGAAGGCGCGGCTTGTCGATGCGCGGACCGGAGAAGCGATCGATGACGGGCTGATCCTCTTCTTTCCCGGGCCCGCCAGCGTCACCGGGGAAGACGTCGTCGAGTTGCACATTCACGGCAGCAGAGCGGTGCTCGAGGCGTTGACCGCAATCCTGGTTTCGGTGCCCGGGCTGCGCCTTGCCGAAGCTGGCGAGTTCACGCGGCGCGCATTCGAGAATGGTAAGCTCGACTTGACCGAAGCAGAGGCGGTAGCGGATCTGGTCGCGGCGGAGACCGCGGCGCAGCGCCGTCAGGCGCTGGCGCAGCTCGACGGCGCCCTGGGCCGGCTCTACGACGGATGGCGCATGCGCCTCATCGGAGCGCTGGCGCATCTCGAGGCGGCACTCGATTTCCCGGAAGAGGGGCTTCCCGTCGGGATCGATGTCGCCGTGCGCGGCGAGGTCGCGCGGCTTGCGGGCGAGCTCGCAGCGCATCTTGCCGACAATCGCCGTGGCGAAATCCTGCGCGACGGCATCGCCATCGCCATCCTGGGGCCGCCCAATGCCGGCAAATCCAGCCTCCTCAACGCGCTGGCACAGCGCGACGTGGCGATCACAGCGGCGACCGCCGGGACGACGCGCGATGTCATCGAAGTGCGACTCGATCTCGGCGGGTATCCGGCGATCCTGGCCGATACGGCGGGACTCCGCGCCGCCGCCGATGCGGTCGAAGAGGAAGGCGTGCGCCGGGCGCGTGCCCGCGGCGCGAGCGCCGATTTGCGGCTTCTGGTGTTCGATGCGACACGGCCCGAAGAGATTGCCACGCTCGACGGTTTCGCTTCCGAAACGACGATTTTCGTCGCGAACAAGATCGATTTGGCAAATCCCTCGCAGCGTGCGGCGCTTGCGCCGGCCGTATCGCCGGTGTCGGTGCGGACAGGGGAGGGAATGAGTGCTTTCGTCGAACGGTTGACGCTGGGGGCGGCGATACGGTACGGCGACGGCACTCAGCCGGCCTTGACGCGCGCGCGGCACCGTCACCGGCTCGAAGAGTGCCTTGACGCGCTCCGCCGCTCCGCCGAGGCGCCATTGCTCGAGCTCGCTGGCGAAGACCTCCGCCTGGCCCTTCGGGCCCTCGGACGGATCACGGGGCGGGTCGATGTCGAAGATATTCTCGATGCGATTTTCCGCGATTTTTGCATCGGCAAGTGAAAAGTGTTTCACGTGAAACACCGGACTCAGGGGTCCCCTGGAATACGGTGCGGGACCTCCCTTTGACAGGCGACATGCCCGCTCATAGAGTGCGCCGCCATGCGGACCAACGATGCCTATGATGTCGTCGCAATCGGCGGCGGTCACGCCGGCTGCGAGGCGGCGGCGGCGGCGGCCCGGATCGGCGCGCGCACCTTGCTCTTGACTCATCGGATCGAGACGATCGGCGAGATGTCGTGCAATCCGGCGATCGGCGGGCTCGCGAAGGGTCA
>JBGPOZ010000039.1:0-26278 GCA_041488295.1 Allostellaceae bacterium | reverse complement strand
GTCAGGGTTATGTCGTGGAGATCGCGACCGACGGTGCAAGTGGCCTTGTTCGGATCGCCCAGGGCGGCATCGACGTCGTCGCCCTCGATCATTACATGCCGAACCAGGACGGGCTGGAGACCTTGGCGAGCATTCGCCACTTGGCGGAACCGCCGCCGGTGATCTATGTGACCGCGGCGCAGGAAGGCCGCGTGGCGGTCGCAGCCCTGAAGGCCGGTGCAGCCGATTACGTCGCCAAGGACGTCCAAGGTGAGTTCCTGCCGCTTCTGCAGAGAGCCATTGATGCAGCACTCGACGCGGTCATGTTACGTCGTGCCAAGGAAGCTGCCGAAGCAGAGAGTAAGCTCAACTGGCAACTTGCCCAATGCATCGTCGATACGATCCGCGATCCCCTGGTCGTCCTCGAACATGACATGACGATCGTGACTGCGAGCAAGGCATTCTTGACGATATTCGGGATTACCGAGGCGGAGACGCATGGGCGGCGCGTTTCCGAACTGGGCCAGCGCCAATGGGACGTGCCGGCGCTTCGCGATTTGATGGAGAGGGTGCTCCCGGATGACAAGCCGATCGAAAGCTTCGAGATCGAGGATGATTTTCCGGGTCTCGGCCGCCGTGTCTTCAACTTGAATGCTCGGAAAATTTCTCGGCCGGGGAACCATGTCCATCGGATGCTTCTCGTCTTCGAGGACGTCACCGACCGCAGGCAGCGCGAGCGTGATGCTCAGATGCTGACCAACGAAATTTCTCACCGGATCAAGAATAACTTGCAGCTCATCGTTGGCTTAATCGCCTACGAGGCCAGATCGATGGCACAGCCATACGTTCAAGGCTATAACGCCATGCAGGCACGCATCGGAGCAATTGCCCAGCTTTACGACCTGATCTCTCAATCCAGCCACGGCCAGACCGTCGCTGTGGACGCATATCTCAGGGAAATCGCCAAGACCATGTCGGCGAGCCTCCTTGGAAACAATTCGGGCATCAAAATAGAGGTCAAGGCCGAAGCGTTGCACATCGACCCTGATCGTGCCGTACCCTTCGGCCTTCTGGTCAATGAGTTGGCGACGAATGCCATCAAGCATGCTTTTCCTCATGGGACAGGACGTGTTGTGCTGAGTATGGAACAGGTCGGGGACCAAATTGAGCTGACCGTCGCCGATGACGGTGTGGGCATGAAGGACAAGGATTCGGCGAGGATTCCTGAGAAACGTGGTTCCGACTACGTGGCTATCTTCGTGCGTCAGCTCGGCGGCACGGTCGTCCCGTCGGGATCGGACGAAACTGGAACGATCGTTAGAATACGACTTCCACTGCTTCTGGTCCCCTCAGGGGGGGCTCCCGAGCGCGTAGCTGCCTAGCCCGTCTCAATTCACGCGTGCCCGCAGCGGATCGGCTGCTGAGACCGAATCGCCGATTCGATCTCCGCAACAAGCCTGCGATGGCTGCTTTGGCGCACCGTGAAGAAATAACCGAAGTCGCTGCACCTGCCGAAGCGCCGATGCGCGCCGTCCCCCCGTCATGGCGGGCTGCACCCATTGGGGCGCAGCGACGCCTACTCGTTGCCGTCAAGGACAGGTTCGCTTCGCGTTCTCGACGCGCTGCTCCTCGGCCAGCCGCAATATGCGCTCGTAGTGCCGGGCCACCGCGCCATAACATTCGCAAGAAGCTTTCTCTAGCTTGGCCCGGTTGAGTACCGTGAGACGACCCCGCGCATTCCGGATGACGCCGTCGCTGTGGAGCGATCGAGAAACGCGGATTACCGTCGACCTGTGCACCCCCAACATCTGAGCGAGGAATTCTTGCGTGAGTGGAAGTTCGTTGCTGGCAATGCGGTCTTGCGTCGTTAACAGCCATCGCGCAAGACGCTGCTGCATCGGATGAAACATATTGCAAACTACGGATTGAAGAACTTGCGCGAGCAAAGCGTCAGCGTAACGAGCGAAGAGATCGCGCACGACCAAAGAGCGCTGCTTGGCGACCTCGATCCGAGCCGTCTCGATCCGAAGCGCCGGACCTGCGATTTGGGTCACCGCCCTGGCGAATGCGGGCTTGTGGCCCGCGCTGACGATCCCGCCGATGGCGCCTTCCCGCCCGATGGAAGCGGCTTCCGCCGTCCTGCCGTCTTCGAGCACCACGATCAGCGCCGCCATCGTTCCCGTCTGCGGAAAGTGGGTAATGACGACATCCTCTCCCGGTTCGAAGAGAACTTGACCCTGCGCGAGCTCCACGAACCTGGCGTGGGGTTCGAGCATAGCGCGATCGATTGCCGGAACTGCGGCGAGGAGACGATTTCCCGACCAATGGCGCCTGACATTCTCGTCAACCATCCGATCCCCCGAAACGGTTGGTTCATTCGGTGCGCCGCTCGACTGCCATAGATGCAGCCGGATGTCTGTCGCAGATGCGACTTAAGTCCCATGTTCTCGATGCGAAAGCGACCAAACAACGGAATGTAGCAGATGCGACAGACACGTCGCCGCTGCTTCGCTAGAATCTTTCCTGACGGATTTTGGCCTTCTGGGGCCGTCGTAATGCGCAAAGTCGTTCCACTGGATCTCGTTGAGACGGTCCGTGAAGGCCTCCTGGTGCTCGAGCCCGACCTGACCATCCGCTTCGCGAACCGCTCCTTCTGCCACACATTCGAAGTCGCGCCAGAGGATATAGTCGGGCAGAAGCTCTATGAGCTCGGCAACGGACGGTGGGACATTCCCAAGCTCCGCACCGCGCTCGAGACTATCATTTCCGGCCGAACAACCATCGAGGCCTTTGAAGTCGAGTTTGTCTTCCCGTCAATCGGCCGGCGCATCATGGTGCTCAACGCGCGCAAGGTTTACCGGCCTGGCAACAAGATCCAACAGATCCTTCTGGCGATCGAAGACGTCACCGACCGCGCGAGGCTTGAGCGCGAGCACGCGGCCGCGCACGAGCGTATCGGCATGCTGCTGCAAGAGCTGACACACCGGGTCAAGAACAGCCTGCAGTTTATCGCTTCAATGGTCTGGATTGAAGCGCGCAGCCACAAGAGCGGCGAGGGCAAAGCGGCGCTCGAGAGGGTGGCGCATCGCATCGAAGCCCTTGGGCAGCTCTATTCAAAGCTCAGCAAAGCCGACACCGTCGAGGCTGTCGATGCGGCGACCTATCTGGATGAGTTATGCCGCGACCTGATCGCATCAGTGCATAAGGAAGGCGGCGCGTCCATCGTGCTCAAGACCGACATCGAGAGCGAGCTCCTGCCGACCGATCGGGCAATTCCGATCGGGCTCATCGTGAACGAGCTTGTGACGAATGCCGTCAAGTATGCTTTTCCGGGCGCGGCAAAGGGCACGGTCATGGTGACGCTGAAGCGGATGCCCGGGGAGCTTCGCCTGATCGTCGCCGACGACGGCCAAGGGCTCGATCCTCGACGGGCCGATTCCGGGCTCGGCGGCCGGCTGGTCGACGGCTTCGCCCAACAGCTCGGCGGCAAGGTCGAACGGAAGAGCGACCGCAACGGGACGACCGTGCGTCTAGTCTTGCCGTCGTGCGAAGGGTCGGTTTCAAATAGCAGCGCGTAAGTGAGGCTCCGCTCCAACGCTGGAGGAGCTGTAAGGTAACCTGCTCGAGGCTGCCAGCCTTGCGCGCTTAGATCGGTATCTGCCTAGCGATGCGGCTTCCAGCTCGCATCGGGATTGAAAACCGTCATGGCGCGGGCGATCGCGGCGGTGTTGGGGCCCAGATTCCTTTCGTAGACGATGCCGTCCTGATCGACGATGAAGCTCATCACGCCCGAATCGCCGTATTTCGCTGGAAATGCCACGAGCGCGAAGCCGCCGATCATGTGGCCTTTCACGACATAGGGGCGGGCGCCGCCCGGCGCGTCCTTACCCTGCTGCTTCAGAATCCTGTAGTAATACCCGTGATAGGGCGCGCGCTTTTCGTGGGCGCCTCTGGGCCCGTAGCCTTCCGCGCGGGCGCTGACGACGAGCGGCCCGATCGGGCTCTCCTCGCCTGCGGCCGCCGGCCAATAGAGCCCGTCGCGCTTCCCCGGGCTGCTCATGAATTTTTGCGCATATTCGAGATAGCCGGCGCCGGTGCGGTCTTTGCTGGCGTAGTCGTGCTCGGCGTCGACGATGGCGCCGCAGACCTCGATGGCGTTGAGCTCGTTGCGCCCGATCCGGCGATTGAGAATCTCGTCCGCGCCGGCCTTGGTGTCGAAGCGCCAAGCATCGCCTTCTTTGACGAGCGGGATCGGAAATGGCCACTCTTCCGCGCTGACGACGAGGATCGCCCTGGCGTCGGACTCCCGGTCGATCGCGTGCTTTTGCGCATAGGCGGCGACGAATTTCTCGCGCCCTTCCCTGTCAGCAACGCGGTCGCCGGAATAGATGAGCTTGCGGCCCGAGGGGCCGAGGATCTTCTCGAGATCGGCCGTCTTGCCCGCTTGCGCCGCTGCCATCAAAGCGTCCGTCGCTGCCTCGGGCGAGGCGAAGGTCGTTTGGCGCGGCGTGCCGGCAATCGCGGCCATGGAGATTCCGCACCATGCGACCGTCGCGACGATGCCGAGCACCGCGCCGCGCAAGGTTCGCGCGGTCCGAGCGGAGTTGCCTTCAATTGCGCTGTTTGTCATTGACGCCTCCCTTTTGGCCACCGCCGGAGGGCGCGCCGCGCTGTTGCTGCTGCTGCTGGGGAGGCGGCGGCGGTGCGCTGCGCTGCTGCGGGGCGGCCGCTCGCGGCGGTGGCGGCGCGGCGGCGGGAGCGATGGATTGGCGGCTCGCCTGGCCGCGCTGCGACTGGGCGCGAACGTCGGGGCCTCTGCCAAAGCTGGAGAAGGCCGGAGCCGCCGGACGCTGAACCGCCGGACGCTGAACTGCCGGCTGGGGCGGCGCTACGGCCGCGGCGACGGGCGCACGCCGCACCGGCGGCGGCGCTACGACCGCGGCGACGGGCGCGCGCTGCACCGGCGGCGGCGCTACGACCGCCGCGACTGGCGCGCGCTGCTGCACCGGCGGCGGGGCCACGATGCGGGCATTGGCCTGGGGCGCTGGCCCGGCTGGCGGGCCGCCTTGCCCGACGCGCGCCGTTTCGCCCGCACGCTGAGCACCCGGCGGGGCTCCCTGGCGCCCGCCTGGTTGTTGTCCGGTCACTTGTTGCCCGGCTGCTTGCTGCCCGCCTCCCGGCCGTCCGGTATCCACGGGCCGCGGTGCCGCCGCCGGCGCGGCTGCGCGATTGGCGCCGAAATTGGGACCGGGTTGATTGGTCCGACGTTCGCCGACCGCGGCAGCGCCGCGCTGACCGGGACCGACCTGGTTGGGCGCGGGGTTGACGGTTCCGGGCGCGGCTGCGCGATTGTCGAAGCCGCGGAAATTGCGGCGGACATCGGCGGAGCCCGCCGAGGCGCGCTGGAATTTCTGCCGGATGTCCGGATTGCTGTAAGGCACGCCGCGCCGATGAGCCGGGTCGTGCTGCCAGGTATTCTCGGTATAGCGGGGCCGATTGTCGTGAACGATCGCGTAGTCGTTGATCCTGTTGTACCGGTCGCGGTCGATATGGATGTCGTGATGACCCCAATCCCAATCGCCCCACCCCCACAACCCGCCGACGATGCCGAAACCGATGCCGAAATAGATGCCCGGCCCCGCCGCGTAGGCATAGTTCGGCGGCGGCGGGAAATAGACCGGCGGATAGTCGGGATATTCCCAAGTGCCATAGACCGCCGCGGGATTGTAATACGGGACGTAGACGGTTTGCGGATTGGCCGGAAGGATGACGATGGTTTGGCCCTCGGTCGTGACGGCTTCCTGCGGCGTCGATCGCAAGGTTCCGGCGGCAGCGGCCTCGGCGCGCAGGCGCTGCACGGAATCCATCACGTCCGCCTGCTGCGCCAGGAAGGCATTGCCGAGCGCCTGGGTCCAATCGAGCTTGCTGTTCAGCATCTGAAGGATCTGCGGGAACGGTACCAGGGATTTGACGCTCGGGTCCCAATCCTGCTGCTGGAGCGCCGCGTCGAGCTGATCGCCGCGCAACGCCGCGTTCCTGGGATCCTGAACCCAGCGCGCGGCTTCGACGTCCTCCAGCGGGTAGGTCGCCGCCATCAGGATTTGCGCCAGCAGCGGATCGGGATAGAGCGCGATCGGGGCGAGAAGCTGGTCGAGCTGCTGCGGCGCGTAGATCGGCGCCTGATTGACCTGCTGCGCGAGCTGAACGGGCGCCGCCATCGGGCCGCCCGCGGTTTGCGCCGAGACAGTTGCGAGATACCCCGTCGCCGGAAGCAGCATGAGGCCGACGCTGCAGGCCGTCGCGCGAACCAAACCCGCCTTCATTCAAATGTCTCCACGTGATTGAGGCATCAACGCTCCTGAGGCCCCAAGTGTTCACTCGGCGATCATGTCCATATAGGGTAGATAGGCAAGATACCGCCTCGCCGTCCCCGAGCGGTGCGCATTCGACCACGGCTTGAGTTGAGCCACTATCCGGGTGTAGACCGAGCGGCAATGGCGAATCGGCCGACAGAAGGCGCGCTGAGCGCCGCCCGCGATCTCGTCGCCTTCGACGATGCCGCGGCGGCGGTTGCACGGATCGCCGCGATCTACGAGGCGAGCGTCCTTGCCATCCGCGCCGGCTTCGCCGCCCTGATAGACGGCAAGACGGTGTCGCCGATCGACGCCGCCTATCCCTATCTCGGCGTCGCCATCGGCCGCTCCGAGCTTCATGTCGATGCCCGCCTCTCCTACGGCGTCCTGCTCGAGCCAGGCATCTATGGCACGACGCTGACGCGCCCGGATCTGTTCGGCGGCTACTATCGCGAGCAGATCGAGCTTCTGCTGCGCCACCACGGGGTCAAGGTGACGGTCGGCGCCAGCCGGCGGCGCATCCCGCTGCCTTTCGTGATCGAGGAGAGCGTCACCAATGTGAGCGAAGCCGAGATCCGCGCCCTCCAGGACTGTTTCGCGCTGCCGGATCTGAGCGCCACCGACGACGCCATCGCCAACGGCACCTATCGGCCCAGTCCCGATGCGCCGCGCGCGCTCGCCCTCTTCACCGCCGAGCGTGTCGACTATTCCCTGGCGCGGCTTCACCACTACACCGGTACCTCGGCCGAGCATTTCCAGAAATTCGTGCTGCTGACCAACTACCAGCGCTACGTCGACGAGTTCATCGCCCTGGGCCGGGCCGAGATCGCGAATGGCGGCGAGTACGAGGCCTTCGTCGAGCCGGGTACGCTTCCTGGCGGGAGCGACAAGCCGCCGAGCCTGCCGCAGATGCCCGCCTACCACCTGAAGCGCGGGGACAGCGACGGGGTCACCTTGGTCAATATCGGCGTCGGGCCCAGCAACGCCAAGACGATCACCGATCATATCGCCGTGCTGCGCCCGCATTGCTGGCTCATGCTCGGCCATTGCGCCGGCCTCAGGCGCAGCCAACTCCTCGGCGACTACGTGCTGGCGCATGGCTATGTGCGCGACGACCACGTGCTCGACGACGACCTGCCGAGCTGGGTCCCGGTGCCGCCGATCGCCGAGGTTCAGGTGGCCTTGCAGGAGGCAACGACTTCGGTGACCGGCCTGCGCGGCCAGGATCTCAAGACGAGGCTGCGCACCGGCACGGTCGCGACCACCGACAACCGGAATTGGGAGCTGCGCTTTCAGACCTTGTTCGGGCAGCTCAATCTGAGCCGCGCCATCGCGGTCGACATGGAATCGGCGACGGTCGCCGCCAATGGGTTCCGCTTCCGCGTGCCCTACGGCACCTTGCTGTGCGTCTCGGACAAGCCGCTGCACGGCGAGCTGAAGCTGCGCGGCATGGCGAGCGCCTTCTACGAGGAGCGCGTCAGCCAGCATTTGCGCATCGGCATCGAGACGATGCGCCTCCTGCGCGAGCAGGGCGTCGACCGGCTGCATTCGCGCAAGCTGCGGGGCTTCGACGAGCCGGCGTTTCGTTGAGATACGAAGGGAATCTTCGATGATCGAGATCGCGGCTTGCTCGGGAAGGGCCATCCCGCTTCAGAAGGGCATGGCGATCAAGCTGGTCAACACTTTCGGCAGCCAGGTGGTCGATACCTGGGCGCTCAACCGGCTCGACACGAGCGAGCATCTGTCCGTCGAGCACACCCGCCGCATGCTCTATCGCTTGTTCCCGGAGAAGGGAGACACGCTCTACAGCAATCGACGGACGCCGATGCTCGTCCTCGAGGACGACACCTCACCCGGCATGCACGACATGCTTCTCGCGTGCTGCGACAAGTGGCTCTACAAATTCTACGGCTGCCCACCGGGCCACGCGAATTGTCGCGACAATTATCTCGATGCCCTCTTCGAGGCGGGCTTCGATGGCCATCTCGTGCCGAATCCGCTCAATCTTTGGATGAACATCCCCGTGCGCGAGAACAAGACGATCGCGCTCGCGACGCCGCTGAGCAAACCGGGCGACTTCGTCGTGCTGCGCGCGCTCATGGATGCCGTCGTCGTCTTCTCGGCTTGTCCGATGGACGTGACCCCCATCAACGGCGCCGACAAGACGCCGAAGCCGGTCCATTACGAGGTCTGGCAGGGCTAGGAGGGATTAGACCGGCGTCAGCGCGGCCTCACCGGAGCAGCCTGCGCGAAATCCTCTACTGGTGCTGATTGGAGGTATCATCGATCGCTTGGCCTTTCGACCAACGCACGACGGCATCGGCCGTGTCGGCGCCGAATTTCTGCATGATCTCGTCGATGTCGAGGAAATCCGCACCACCGATGCCGACGCCGCCCGAATAGGCCTTGGCGCTGTCGAATTTGGCGAGCAGCTTGCCGCTTGCGTCGGCGATCGCGAAACTCCCTCCGGCGCGGGCGCGGCCCGCACCCATTCCGATCAGGAACCGCGCAACGGCGCTGCCCTTGTCGATCAGGGTGATCTCCCCGGAAACCACGATCGCGTCCACCGGCAGCGTTGAGTCGGCGGGATCCGTGATGGTCGCGAAGGCGCTAACTTCTTTGAGGCGAGCAACGAAGCCGCGTCGGAACCACGCGACCTGCGGCGCCCAGATCTTGTCTTGTACTTGTATCTCGCCGACTTCGAGGAGGGTGTAGGATTGCGTCGGCTTCTCCACCATTTGCGGCGTGATGGTCGTGGTGGTGCAGCCGGCGAGCAACGCGATTGCGACCGCTGCGCCGAAGAGTCTGCACCGACGTATCAGCCCAAGCATGCGGCGATCCCCCTTGCGATTGCAGTCACAGCATGGACGATAAGACGTTGCCCTGGCATTGCGAACGCAGACGGGACGCCGGGATCCGGCACGAAGGATGTTCTCGTATCCGACGGAACGCGGGCAAGGATCGGCTCTGCGCCAGTCTCGACCGCGCCCGCGAGCGCCGCTCCCAGCTCGGCCATGAAGGCGCTGCGATCGCCCGCCCAGCGCCGCGGCACTCCCACATGCGCCGCAGCGTTGAGCGGCAGCGGCACCACTGCGTCTTTCGGCAGGATGCGGTCGAAACCGCTGAGCGCGACCGGCACTACCGGCACTTCGGGATGGCGGCACGCGAGATGCGCGACGCCTGGCTTGAGCGCGCCCATGCGGCCAGGTGCACCGCGCGTTCCCTCGGGGAACAGGATCAGGATTTCGCCGACATCGAGCGCCTTCGAGCAGGCGGCCAGCGGATCGCCGGCGCCCGGCCGGCACGCGCGGTCGAGCGCTATGGCGCCGAAGAGCCGGCGTGCGATCCAGCTCCTCAGCGATCTTCCGGCGAAATAATCGTGCGCGGCTACGGCGTGCAGCGTCGCCGCGGCATGTGGAGGAAAAAGCGCAAAGAGTGCCAGCGTGTCGAAATGGCTGTTGTGGTTGGCGACGAGAATAGCGGGTCCGGTGCTCGGCAGGCGCTCGCCGTGGCTGACCTGCAACCCACAAAAGCCGCGGATCAAGGGCCGGACGACGATGCGATGGCTCCATGCGCGCAGGAGATCCTTCACCGCCGCCTCAATGCGCGAGGGTGAGATAGTGATAGAAAAAGGGCGCTGCGAAGACGAGGCTGTCGGCGCGGTCGAGGGCGCCGCCATGGCCCGGTAGAAGCCGGCCCATGTCCTTGATCCCGAGATCGCGCTTCACCGCCGAGATGGTCAGACCACCTAGGCAGCCGAGAAGGCCGAGCGCACCGCCGACGATTAGACCCTCGCTGCGGCCCATGGGCGTGAGGTACGGCGCGAGCCACGCTGCCGCGAGCGCGGTCGCGGTGAGACCGCCGCCATAGCCGGCCAGGGTCTTGTTGGGGCTGATCGCGGGCACGGCGCAGCGGCCGCCCAGGGTCTTGCCCGCGACGTATTGCGCGACATCGCCGATCTGGCAAACGAAGACCACGAACAACAGCAGGCCCGGCCCACCTGCGATATAGCCGAGCGATGCCGGAATTTCGACGATGAGCGCAAGATGTCCGAGCGCCACGATCGCGACCAGGATGCCCCAGCCGACGAGGGCCGAACTGCGCAGGAAATCGTCGGCCACACCACGCAGGGCTGCGATGGCACCGAGCGCCGCCAAGACCGCGATCGGCACGATTGCGGCGGCATCGGCATGGCCGCGCGCGATCCAGCCGTATTGAAGCGGGATCGCCGCATATGCCACGAAAAGAGCGACGCGGTCGCCGGCGCGGAAAGGCGCGACGCTCAGATATTCGCGCAAGACCAGGAAGCTCGTCAGAGCCAGGAACGCGAGCGACATGGCCCGTCCGAGGATCAGGCACACGCTGAAAGCGGCAGCCATGATCCACCAGGAGCGTAGCCGCGCCCGCAATTCCGGTATGATCGGCGAGGCGGCCGCCCAGGTCGGAGTGCCGAAGACGCGGGTGGCAGCGATGGCAGCGCCGACGGTGGAGGTCGCGAACAGAAGCAGGGCGAAAATCCCCATCAGCACGAAGACGAGAGAAGGCGAGAGTCCACCAAATGTCATGGCTGCGCCTCCCTCATCGCCCGGCTCAGACGATTGGATGCCGTCACCGCGAGCAGGCCTAGGATCAGAAACAGCGCCGCCGATGCCCAGAGCGCGGGCACCATGCCCAACGCCGCGGCGAGCGCAAGTGCCCCGAAAAATATGCCTCGCACGACCTTCGTCATCGGCCCGTCGAAGCGGCGGGCGCTACCGACAGCGAGAGCCGAGAGGCCGGCGACCTCGACCAATGCGCCCAGCATGACCGCGCCGACGATCAGCGCTGCCGGCATCTCAGGCCGAAGCGCCAGCGGCAGATAGAGAACCATATCCTCCGCGGGCGTCGCGATCTCGTTGAGCATGCCGCCCAACGGCGTCTTCATGCCGTGCTCGCGCGCGAGGATGCCGTCGATGTGGTTGAGCGCAAGCCGCACCAGCATCGCCGCCAAAATCGCGAAGAGCGACCAGGTCGCGGTCGGGAACTCGAGCGCCAGCATGCCGGCGAGGGTCGAAGTCGACAGGCCGGCGAGCGTGAGCGTGTTGGGCTGCACGCCGCGGCGACCAAGGACGCGCGCCGCCGGCCGGAACAGGCGCTCCAAGTGGGGCTTCGTATCGGGCAGGTCGAGCATGGCGAACTCCCCGGAGGAACGGCGTTTTCGGGTCGACCTCACCGCATCAGGATATGGCGGAGCTGGCGCTCGCGGATCGGCATCGCAGCGCCGGATTTGAACGCGTGCCAAAGCCACTCATAGGGCGTCCCGCGATGCTCCTGTGGCAGCGCTTCGGTCGTGCGGTCGCGGCGCCAGCGCGATTCGGCGTAGCGGATCGCGCCGCGGTAGATGGCGGCGGCCTGGCGCGACACGGCCTGGCCGCCATAGAAGCGCTGCGCCATTTCGCGGAGCGCCGCATCGCGTTTGCGCATCGCATCCTCGAGCCACCACGGCACGCCGCCGCGCGGCCAGACCAAGCCGAGCGCATCCTCGATGCTGCGCCGGCGATGCGAGAGAAATTCATCGAGCGATTTGCCGAGCCAGGTCGAGAGGCCGGCCGGCAGCGGCTCGCCCGCGCTGCAGTGGCGCGCGACCTCGCGCAGATTGTCGATCGGTGTTGGCATCTTCTTCCTCCCCCTTCGACAGTCGGACTGAAATGAACGTTCATTCATTTCGAGCGCAAAGAAAAAACTTCACGGTCTGGCTCCGAGCAGCCCCACGAGCGAACGCGCGACTCGGTCCGCCTGCCCGGGCAGGTCGCCGGCGATGCGGCCCAGGATGCGGGTGTCGATGACCTGGATGATGGCGCCGATGACGAGCGAGGCCGCAAGGTCGAGGTCCTGTTGCGGGATCTGGCGCCGCTTCATGGCGAGCGAGATGGCGTGGCGGAAGGCAACGTAGGGATTGCCCATCTTGCGGGTGACGCGGCGCAGATGATGATGGCGCGCCGTGAACACGTACGTGACCCGCAGCCAGTCCTCGTCGAAGCGCTCGAAGACATAGCGCACCATGGCGCGGAACTGGGCTTCCAGATCGAGGTGCTCCTGCGCCAGGTGTCGGAGCGCATGGCCGTACTCCGAGAAATTCGTCGCGAAGAGCTGCCAGGCAAGCTCGTCCTTGCTGGCGTAGTGATTGTACATCGCGCCCTGCGAGACCTTGGCCGCGCGCGCCACCTCCTTGATCGAGGTCTCGGCGACGCCGCGCTCGACGAAGAGCCGCAATGCCGCCTGCTCGATCGCCGTCCTGGTGTCGGTCGAACGCGCCATGGCCGCAGATGCCGAGTGAACGTTCATTCATGATGGCCAGGTCGAGGCTCCGTGTCAAGATGACAGTTTGGCGACACCGGTACCTTAGGCACGGGTGGCTGGAAACCCAAAGCCCTCCGGATTGCCCAGCCGTGGCGCGACCGTAAGTGCACGATCGATCGACGGGGCTCTCCACACGATCGACCGGCAGAAGACGGGTTAAGCGGGATCAGCGCTTCCCTTTCGAGTTGCCGTAGACCGGCGTCAGCCAGTGGCGGTATTTCGCGAGATTGCCCTTCGCGACCTCGAAATAGAGGTCCTGGATCTTCTTCGTCAGAGCGCCGACCTTGCCGTCGCCGACCTCGTAATGGTCGACCGAGATGATCGGCATCACCTCGGCGCCGCTGCCGCAGAAGAAGGCTTCGTCCGCGATGTACATCTCGCTGCGATCGATGTCGCGCTCGACGACCGGCGCGCCGATCACGTCGCGGAAAAGCTGGATCAGGGTGGCGCGCGTGATGCTCTCGAGGATGTCGGCGGTGACGGGCGGGGTGATGACGACGCCGTCGCGCACCATCATGAAGCACGAGCCGGGGCTCTCGGCAACCTCGCCGCGATCGTTCAGCATGATCGGCACGGCGAAGCCGTTGAGACGCGCCTCGACTTGCGCCAGGCGCGAATTGTGGTAATTGGCGGCGGCCTTGAGGCGCGATGGGCTCGAGACGTCGGAATTGCGCCGCCAGGTGCTGGTGCAGCTATGAACGCCGGTGAAGATCGATTTCGAATGGGGGCGGCTATAGGCGAGCACGAAGACGCCGTTATGGACCTCCTCGGGCTTCCAGGCATAAGCCTCGCCCTCGCCGAAATAAGCGACCGGGCGGAAATGGACGCCCTCCTTGAAGCCGTTTCTGCGGATCAGCTCGATGAAGGCGTTGGTCAGCTCTTCATCGCCATAGGGCAAAGTCATGCGCATGATCTTCGCCGATTGGCGAAAGCGGCGGAGGTGCTCGGCGTTGCGGAAAATATAGAGCTCCTCCTCCTTGTCGTTCCAATAGGCGCGCATGCCCTCGAAGATGTTGCCGCCGCGCAGCACGGTGTCGGCCGAGACATGGACCTTCGCATCGGCCCACGGAACGATCTCCCCATCCATCCAGACAAAATCGGCGCGGTCGGCCATGGCGTCCTTCCCTATGCTGTTTCAATCATGTCGGAGGGGACGGCTGCGTCTCGCTCCGCCCCGCTCGAGGTCCGCACTCGCATATTTCGAAGACGCTGCATCGGTGCCGTGGGGCCTTAGACTTGGCTCAGGTTGAGGGGGTTTGTGTGGGGGAGCAACACTTTTCCGCATACAGAGCGCAGTCGGAGGACGCACGGCGCCCGATCCGATTCAACCTTTCTCCTACTCCTTCGCGAGCCGGCCGAGCTCCGGCGTCACGGCTTCGAGGGCGCGGGCGTAGCGGTCGACGCCTTCATCGACCTCCGCCTTGGTGATGCAGAGCGGCGGCGAGAAGGAATTGACCTCGACGAAGGGTAAGGGGCGCGTCAGGACGCCGAGCTCGTTCGCCTTCTTCGCGACGATGCGGTGCACGGCGGTCTTCGGATTGAAGAAGCGCTTCGCCTTCTTGTCGGCGACGAACTCGACCGCCATGATGAGGCCGACGCCGTGGACGCTGCCGACATAGGGGTTGTCGCCGACGCGCGAGCGCAGACGCTCGAGGAAATAGGCGCCTGTTGTCTCCGAATTCTCGATCAGGTTCTCCTTCTCCATGATGTCGAGATTGGCGAGGCCGACGGCGCCGCCGACCGGGTGGCCCGAATAGGTGAAGCCGTGCATCACCGCCCCGTACTCGGCCGAGGCGTTCACGAGGACGTTCCAGATCTTCTCGGAGATGACCGAGGCCGAGACCGGGAAATAGGCGCTGGTGATGCCCTTCGCCAAGGTCACGATGTCGGGTTTGAGCTCGTAGAGCCCGGTCGCGAACCATTGCCCGGTGCGGCCGAAGCCGGTGATCACCTCGTCGGCGATGAAGAGGATGTCGTTCTCCTTCAGGACTTCCTGCACCTTCGCGAAATAGCCCTTGGGCGGCAGGAAGACGCCGCCCGTCCCCATGATCGGCTCGGCGATGAAGGCGGCGATCGTGTCGGCGCCCTCGCGCTGGATCATGTCCTTCAGCTCTTCGACCATGCGAAGGGTGAAGGCTTCCTCGCTCTCGCCCTGCATGCCGAAACGGTAGTAGTGCGGGCAGGAGACATGGAGCACGCCTTCGACCGGCAGGTCGAACGCCTTATGGTAGGCGGCGATGCCGGTCATGCTGCCGGAGGCGTAGGTCAGGCCGTGATAGCCGCCGATCCGCGAGATGATTTTTTTCTTCTGCGGCCGGCCGAGCAGGTTGTTGTAGTAGCGGACGAGCTTGAAGTTCGTGTCGTTGGCGTCCGAGCCCGAGGTGCCGAAGAACACTTTCGAGAGATGACCCGCGCGCGCCTTCTCGCGGAAGAGGGTCAGGACGCGGTCGGCAAGGCGGATGATCGCCTCGTTCGAGGACGAGCCGAAAAGGTGGTAATAGCTGAGATCGCGCATCGCCTTCGCCGCCGCCTCGGCGATTTCCGCGCGGCCGTAGCCGACATTGACGCACCAGAGGCCGGCGCCGAGATCGATGAGATCGCGCCCGGTCTGATCCTTGACGCGGACGCCATGCCCGTCGGAGACGATCATCGGCCCGTTCTTCAGGTGATCGCCGAGATTGGTGACCGGATGGAACAAGCTCTGCTTGTCCATCTCTTCGAGAGAGAAGTTCCTGGCGTGTGCAGTCATGGTTGGTTCCTCCTAGCGGTCGGTCATTACGTTCGATGTTGGGGCTTGCCGCCGAAGCTAACACCTCGTGGGGCAAGGGATCAGCGTTTTTCGAACAGGCTTTCTTCCTTCCGATCTTGCGTCACTGCCCGAGCATCCGGGCGCGGACCTTCAAGAGGTGGGAGCGGATCGCCGCGTTCGCCGCCGCGGGGTCGCGCGCGAGCAGCGCCTCGGAGATGGCACGATGGTCGCTTTGATAGTCGCGCCAGCGCTCCGCATCGGTCGCCACTCGATCGAGCCGCAGCCATGGCCGCTCGTGACGCACCGCGGTCACTGCGTCGTAAACGGCCATCGCCAGACGATTGTGCGTCGCCGCGACAAGAAGCTGGTGGAAGGAGCGATCCCAATTCTCCCATTCCTCGACGCGGCTCGCGGTATCGCCGCCATCGACGCATTCCCTGATCGCCTCGAGGTCGCCCTCGCTCGCATGCAGCGTGATCGCTTCGGCAAGGCCCGGCTCGACGGCAAGGCGAAATTCGAGAAGCTCCATCGGGCTCGCATCGAGAAAGGCGAGCGCGTTTCGTCGCGACTCGGCCGGCGCCGTGACGACCGTCCCGTGCCCCACCTTTCGCGCGATCTTTCCGACTCGGTGCAGCTCGGCAAGCGCCGTGCGCACGACATTGCGCGAGGCGCCGAATTGCAGCGCCAGCTCGCGCTCCGTCGCGAGGCGCTCGCCCGGCCTGATGCGCCCATCGTCGATCTGCCGCTCCAGCGTTGCCAAAAGCTGGTCGGCGAGGCGGCGCGCCCGCGCGCGACGGCTCGTCGACGGAGCGGGCAGCCCGCCCACCGGATCCATACCCACGCGCGCCTCTTCCCGCATGATCAGATATTGGGTGACTTCACGCCCAAATATGGATCAATCGCCGGCGCAACGCAATTACGAAAAATGCGCTTGACGACAGGCCTGGATTGATTTTCTGATAAATGGCAATAAGCCAATTCGGCACCAATAAAAACCAATGCGTGCGTTGCTACGCTCGCTCGAGGAGGGGAGAGTTCGAGTGTCGATCTTGCGCGGGGCCGAGGCGCACGTTTTCTCGCGCGCGTGGCATGGCTGACGCTACGGCGCTCGGCCTTTCACGCGATGCTGGCATCGCCCGTCCGCTCGCGACGCGTGCGACGGACGCCGCTGTCGATTGTCGCGATCTCGTCAAGAGTTTCGCCGGCGGCGCGGTCCGCGCCCTCGACGGCGTCTCGGTCAGGGTCGCATCGAACGAATTCTTCACCTTGCTCGGTCCCTCGGGTTGCGGCAAGACGACCTTGCTGCGCCTCATCGCCGGGTTCGAGACGCAGGATTCGGGTTCGATCGCGGTGCATGGACAGAGTCTCGACGGCCTGCCGCCCTTCCGGCGCCCGGTCAACACCGTCTTTCAAAGCTACGCCGTCTTTCCGCATCTCACCGTCGAGCGCAACATCGCCTTCGGCCTCGAGATGCAGCGACGCCCGCGCGCGGAGATCGACAAGCGCGTCGCCGAGATGCTGGCGCTCGTCAAGCTGGAGGGGCTGGAGAAGCGCAAGCCGGCGCAGCTTTCCGGCGGCCAGCAGCAGCGCGTCGCCCTCGCCCGTGCGCTCGCGACATCGCCGCGCGTCCTTCTCCTCGACGAGCCGCTCTCCGCCCTCGATCTCAAGCTCCGCACCGGGATGCAGCTCGAGCTGAAGCGCCTCCAGGCGGAGGTGGGGATCACCTTCGTCTTCGTCACCCACGATCAGCACGAAGCGCTTACCATGTCGGATCGCATCGCGGTGATGAACCGCGGAAAGATCCTGCAGATCGGCACGCCGGAAGAGATCTACGAGAGACCGACGACGCGTTTCGTCGCAGATTTCATCGGCGAGACCAACCTCATCGACGCAACGCGCGTCGGCGAGCGGCGCTTCCGCCTCGCTTCGGGCGAGGAGGTCGAGACGGCGGAAGCGGGACCGGCGCGCGATGCCGTCACCTTGGCGATCCGCCCGGAGCGCGCGAGCCTTGCGCCGGCGGGCGACGGTCTCGCCGGGATCGTCGAGCAGATCGTCTACGAAGGCACCGACACGACCTATCATGTGCTCCTCGCCGGCGGACTGCGCGTGCGCCTCACAGAGCAAAACCGCGACGGTGCGCGGCCGCACGCACGGGCCGGCGACCCCGTCGCCGTCACTCTGCCCGCCGCCGCCATCCGGATTCTCGCCGAATGAGCGCGGGAACGCGAAAGATCGGGCTCGTCGCCCCGGCGATGCTGACGATCGGCGTGCTGCTCGTCGCGCCGCTCGGTCTCATGGCAATCGTCTCGACCTTGGTGCGCGGTCCCTCCGGCGGCATCATCTGGGGCCAGCATACGCTCGACGCTTACGTGCAGTTTCTCTTCGAGCGCGACCTCATGGATCGCCTCGTCCTCAACACCGACTACGTCCGGATCTTCATCCGCTCGATCAGCCTCGCCGCGATGACGACGGCGCTGGACATGGCGATCGCGTTCCCGACCGCTTTGTGGATGGCGCTTCAGCCGCCGCACCGGCGGACCCTCCTCGTCTTCATCGTGACGGTGCCGTTCTGGACCAATCTGCTGGCGCGCAACTACGCGTGGATCCTGCTGTTGCGCAATGGCGGGGTGCTCGATTGGACATTGCTGAAGCTTGGTCTCACGACGAAACCGTTGGACGTGCTCTACACACCGCTCGCGACGGCGATCGGCCTCGTCTACTCCTTCCTGCCCTACATGGTCCTGCCGATCTATGTGAGCCTCGAGAAGATCGATCGGCGGCTCATCGAAGCCGCCTTCGATCTCGGCGCCGATCGCTGGCGCGCCCTCACCCGGATCATTCTGCCGCTCGCCATGCCGGGCCTCGTCGGCGGCGCCATTCTCGTCTTCGTGCCGGGGCTCGGCGCTTTCATCACGCCCGAGCTTCTCGGCGGCGGCAAATCGATCATGATCGGCAGCCTCATCCAGCAGCAATTCGGCCAGGCGCGGAATTGGCCGTTCGGCGCCGCTCTCGCCTTCGTCATCCTGGCGCTTGTCCTCTTGGCTCTGATGGCGCACGCACTGCGCTATCGTCGCGGAGCGCGAACGTCATGAAGGGCGCGACCGATCTCTGGCGCTTTCCGGGCGCGCGCCCGACCGCCTATGCCGTGCTGATCTATCTCTACGTGCCGATCATCGTCCTCGCCATCCTCAGCTTCAGCGCCGGCGACTCCTCGCTCGCCCGTTGGGAAGGCTTCAGCACCCGCTGGTACGGCGTCGTCGCCGCGGATAGCAACATGATGCGTGCGGTGCGCACCTCCCTCATCGTCGCCGGCGTCGCAACGATCGCCGGCACCGGCCTCGCGACCTTGGCGGCGCTCGGCACGACGCGGGCGCGCTTTCGCGGCCAGACTGCGGTCGAGGCGATGATCGGCTTGCCGCTCATCGTTCCCGACATCGTCGCGGCGATCGCGATCCTGCTGTTCTTCGTCATGGTCGGGATCGAGCTCGGTCTCACCAGCCTGATGCTGGCGCACAGCGTCTTTGCCATCCCGATTGCCTATTTGCCGATCCGCGCGCGGCTCGACGGGCTCGACCCGGCGCTCGCCGAAGCGGCCGCCGATCTCTACGCCAATCGCTGGGCAAGCTTCCGCCGCATCATCCTGCCTTTGATTTGGCCGGGCATCGCCTCGGGCGCGATGCTCGCCTGCATCGGCTCCTTGGGCGATGTCGTCGTCAGCTATTTCGTCTCGGGTCCGGGTTCGACGACCCTTCCCGTCTACGTCTTCAGCATGGTCCGCATGGGCGTGACGCCGGCGGTGAACGCGATCTCGACATTGCTGATCGCCGCATCGGTCTCGCTCCTCATCGTCTCTTACCTGCTCGGCCGCCGCTTCCGGTAAGGCCGACATCACCCGAGGGAGGTCCATCATGAGACGCGTTATTCTAGCCGCCGCCATCGCGGCGTTGCCCGCGCTGGCATCGCCGCTACCCGCCGCGGCCCAGTCGAAGGAGCTGCATCTCTTCAACTGGTCGAACTACATGCCGCCCGATCTCCTGAAGCGCTTCGAGGCCGAGACCGGGATCAAGGTCACGCTCGACACCTACGATACCAACGAGACGATGCTGGCGAAATTGCAGGCTGGCGGCGGCGGCTACGACGTCGTCGTCCCGACCGGGCCAACCGTGCAGCAGATGGTCCGCGACGGGTTGCTGCTCAAGGTCGATGCCGGCGGCATGGCGAATTTCAAGAACGTCCGGAAGCCCTTCGACAATCCCGAATTCGACCCCGGCCGCACCTATACCGTGCCCTATATGTGGGGCACGACCGGGTTCGCCTATGATTCCACGAAGGTCGCGGGCGGCAAGATCGATGACAGCTGGAAGGAGCTGTTCGAGCCGCGCAAGGAATTCGCCGGCAATATTGCGATGCTGAAGGATATGGGCGAGGTCTTCACTGCTGCCGCCTATTATCTCGGCTTCGATCAATGCACGGCGAAGCCCGAGGAGGGGCAGAAGATCCTCGATCTCCTCGAGAAGCAGAAGCCGGCGGTCAAGGTCTACAACGCCGAGGGCTCGGCCGACCGCATGGGAAGCGGGGAAGTGGCGATGCACGAGATGTGGAACGGCGCCTTCCACCGCGCCCATAAGAAACTTGCGACCGCGGTTTACGTCTATCCGCGCGAGGGCCTCAATCTCTGGGGCGACAACCTCGCCATCCCGAAGGGCGCGAAGAATGTCGAGAACGCGAAGCTCTTCCTCAACTGGATGATGGATCCGAAGAACGCCGCCGAGGCCTCGAACTTCACGGCCTACAACAATGCGATCTCCGGCTCCGACGCGTTTCTCGACCCGTCGCTGCGCGATGATCCCGCGGTCAACACGCCGGAGCCGATGGTGGCGCGCTTCGTACCGTTGCGCGATTGCGGCAAGGACGCACTCGATCTGCGCCAGAAGGTGTGGACGAAGCTGCTGCGCTGACGATGCTCCCCGCCGCCGGCATCGCGTCGGCGGCGGTTCTTTCGGGGAAGAAGGTGGAACCTCGGATCGGGCGTCGTGCGTCCTTGTGGGAGAGGCGTCGAAAGCAAAGAGCGAAGAGCCTCATGTCCGAGCACGTCGACAGCTACTACGCCCGCACCTTGGCCGAACCCGCCGACTATTCGGCGCTTGACGGCGACATCGAGACCGAGACGGTCGTCATCGGCGGCGGCCTTGCCGGGTGCGCAACGGCGCTCGACCTTGCCGAGCGGGGACACAAGGTCGTGCTGGTCGAGGCGCATCGCATCGGCTGGGGCGCTTCCGGCCGCAATGGCGGCTTCGTCTCGACCGGCGTCCCGAGCGGCGTTCCCGCGCTGAAGAAGCGCGTCGGCCTCGCGATGGCGCAGGAGATCGTGAAAGAAGCGCGCATGGGGCACGCGCTGCTGCGCGAGCGGATCGCCCGCTATGCCATAGAATGCGGCCCGATCCAGAACGGCGCCCTTCGCTGCAACATGGCGAGCGCGAGCGAGACGCTCGAAGAATTCTCCGCCATGATGGCGCGCGATTTCGACACGCATTTCGAATATTGGCCGAAGGCGCGGGTCCGCGAGGCGTTGGCGACGACGCAATATGGCGACGCGCTCTTCATCCCCAATACCTATTGCGTCCACCCGCTCAACCTGACGCGCGGCCTTGCGCGCGCCGCCACCGAGAACGGGGCGCAGGTCTTCGAGCGCTCGCCGATCATCGCCCTCATGACGAGCGGCGAGCGGAAGGAGGTGCGCACGCGCGTGGGCCGCATCCGCGCCGACCGCATCGTGCTGACCTGCGGCGGGTATATCGACGGGCTCAATCGCACCGTCTCGGCGGCGACAGTGCCGATCGCCACCTTCGTGATGGTGACGGAACCTCTCGGCGACAAACTCGCCGAAGCCATTCGCGTGCCCTATGCGATTTTCGACATGAAGGTCGCGACGAACTATTACCGACCGCTCGCCGACACGCGCCTCCTGTGGGGTGGGCGCGTCCTCGCCTGGGAACCTGGCGCGGGCCATCTCGCGCGCGTCTTGAAACGCGACATGGCGTCGTTCTATCCGAGCCTCACCACGGCGCGCGTCGAGAGCGCCTGGGGCGGCCTCATGCCCCTCGCCCGCCACAAGATGCCGATCTTCGGGCAGGTCGAGCCGGATGTGTGGTACGCCACCGGTTTCGGCGGGTTGGGGCTCGCGCTGACCACGACCGCCGGCCGCCTCCTCGCCTCCGCCATCGTCGAGGGCGACGAGCGCTGGCAACTCTTTGCGCGGCTCGGCCTTCCTTATGCCGGCGGCAAGCTCGGACGGATTCCGGCGCAGCTCATCTATTGGCGCCATCAAGCGGCGGCGACATTCGGCCGGATGCGGAGCCCGTGAGACGATGATGACTCGCCATCCGTCGCCGCAAGGCTTGTGGACGGAGACCGGCATCGCGCCGCCAGAGGTGCCGGAGCTGGCGGGCGATCACAAGACCGAGGTCGCGATCATCGGCGGCGGCTTCTGCGGTTTGTCCGCCGCGCTGCACCTCGCCGAAGCAGGCATCGACGCCGTCGTCCTCGAAGCCGAGGCGCCGGGCTGGGGTGCGTCGGGGCGCAATGGCGGGCAGGTCATCGCCGGCCTCAAGCTCGATCCGCGCGAGATGGTGGCGAAGTTCGGCCGCGCGCAGGGCGTGGCCTTGCATCGCTTCGGCGCCGCCACCGCCGATCTCGTCTACGCGCTGATCGAGCGTTTCCAGATCCGCTGCGAGGCGCATCGCGACGGCTGGATCCAGGCGGCGTATTCGCCGAAGGTCATGGGAGAAATCGCGGCGCGCGTCGCCGATCTCGAGGCGCAGGGCGAGAATGTCGAGCTGTTGGACCGCGAGCGCATGACGGCGCTGCTCGGCACGGATTTCTATCGCGGCGGCATGCTCGACAAGCGCTCGGGCATGGTCCAGCCCTTCAGCTATGCGCGCGGTCTCGCCGCGGCAGCGCTCGCGACCGGCGCGCGGGTCTTCCGCAATGCGCGCGTCACGCGCCTCGCGCGCGAGAACGGCGGGTGGCTTCTCGAGACATCGCGGGCAAGCATCCGGGCGAAGCAGGTCCTCATCGCCACCAACGGCTACACCGGCGATCTCCACCCCGCGCTCAAGACGTCGATGGTCGTCGTGCAGAGCTATCAGGTCGCGACCGAACCGCTGCCGCAACATCTCGACAGAATCGTCCTGCCGAGCCGCGTTCCGGTCTCCGATCTGATGCAGCTTGGCGTCTATTTTCGCCGCGACGATGCCGGGCGGTTCATCATCGGCGGGCGCGGAAGCCTGACCGACCGCGAGCGGCTCGATCTGTTCGATGCCGCCGCCGAGAGCGCCTACACGCTCTATCCCGCGCTGCGTGAGGTTGGATTTGCGATCCGCTGGGGCGGCAAGCTCGCGCTGACGATCGACCACCTGCCGCGCCTCGCCATTCTCGAACCCGGTCTTCACGCCGCCTATGGCTGCAACGGCCGTGGCGTCGCGCTCGCGACGATGCTCGGCAAGATCGCCGCCGAGCGCATGCGCGGCATCGCGCATGACGATCTGCCGATCGCGACCTTGCCCCCGGCGCACTACCCCCTGCACGCGCTGCGCCTGCCGGCAATGATGGTGATCGCCAAGTTCCGCCGCTTGCGCAACCGCTTCACGCGCGGTTGACGCGACCGTTCAGCTCGGCCGCAAGAGGCCGCGCCCGACGCTCGGCAGGCGATTCGCGGCGATGACGACGAGGAAGGTGATCGCAAGCAGGGTGATGCCGAGCACCGAGATCGCGCCGAGATCGCCGCTCTCGTTGAGGTCGTAGATGATGACCGAGACGAGCTTCGTCTGCGCCGTCGTCAGCATGATCGTCGCCGAGAGCTCGCGGATGACGCCGATGAAGATGAAGCACCAGGTGGCGACGACGCTGGTGCCGAGAAGCGGCGCCGTGATCTGCCAGAGCGAGCGCAGCCGGTTCGCGCCGAAGATGCGGCTCGCCTCCTCGAGCTCGGGATGGAGGCTGCGGAACGCCGCCTGAAGCTGCTGGTAGCCGGCGGGAAGCTCGATCGTGAGGAAGGCGAGGAACAGGATCCAGATCGTGCCGTAGAGCACGATGGGCGGGCGCGTATAGGCGAGGAAGAATCCGACGCCGAGCACGATGCCGGGAATCGCCACCGGCGCCGTCGCGAGGAAGCCGAGGATCTGGTGCCCGACGACGAGGCGCCGCGACGTGACATAGCTGACGACGAGAGCGAGGATCGTGCCGCCGGTCGCAGCGAGAACGCCGAGGGAAAGCGTGTTCCGCATCGCGCGCTGCGTTTGCGAGAATTCGAGGAAGACGAAGCGGATGTTGTGAAGGGTCAAATTCTCGGCGGTCAGCGGGTCCGAGACATTGCGCACGAGCGCGGTCTTGAGGAGCGCCGCGTATGGCAGCAGCACGGGGAGCGACAGGATCGCAAGCGCGGCGGCGAGTGCCGGCCAGCGCCAAGCGCCAAGCGTGACGCTGCGCGGCGCGCCGCTCTTGCCGCCGATCACCGCGTAAGACCGGCGGCCGAGCAGCGCCTGCCGACCGCGCAGCAGGAGGATGGTGACGAGGAGCAGCGGCAGCGCCGCCGCCGCGGCGAGGTGCGGGTTCGGCGGATACTGGAAGAGGCTCCAGATCTTCGTCGTGATGACGTGAAAGCCGGCGGGCAATGCGAGGATGGCGGGCGAGCCGAAGAGCGTCAGCGATTGCAGGAAGGCGACGAGGGCGCCGGCGAGGAGGGCCGGCAACACCATCGGCAAGGTGATGCGGCGGAGCGTCGCAAAGCGCCCGCCGCCGAGGATCGCCGAGGCGTCCTCGAGATCGGCCGGGATGCGGTCGAGCGCGTTCGCGACCAGCACGAAGACATAGGGGAAGACATAGCAGGCGATCGAGAAGGTGACGCCCGTCACAGTATAGATGTCGAAGAGATGCGCGTCGGGATCGAGGCCAAAGAGCGCGCGGTACCATTGATTGAGGATGCCGCTGTTCGGCGCCGCCAGGATTTCCCAGGCGATGGCGCCAAGGAAGGGCGGCGTCACGAACGAGGCGGTCACCAAGGCACGGATGATGCGCCGCCACGGCATGTCGGTTCGGGAAACGAGCCAGGCGAGCGGCAGCGCGACGACGCAGGATGAGATGGCGACGCCGATGGCGATGCCGAGCGCGGTGACGAAGGGCGCGATGAAGCTGGGGTCGCTCGCGAGCTGAACGAAATTCCCGAGGGTGAGCGCGCCTTCCTCGTCGGTGATGCCGTACCAGGCGAGCCAGAGCAGCGGCAGCAGGACGAGAACGCTGAGACAAAGCGCGAGCAGGATGAAGAGCGGCATCGAGAGGTCGAGATGCCGCGTTGGCGCACGCATGGGTTCGACGCTCAACTCGCGAGCGCGCGGCAGCGCTCGGGCGGAAAATGGAGACGCACGGCACTGCCGACCGGAACGTCGAGCTGCATGGGCGCGACGACCCGCACTTGTGCGCCGCTTCGTAAGGCGACGAGATAGTCGCGATGGGCGCCGAGATAGGCCTGACGGATGACGTGTCCCGAGGCTTCGTTGGGCTGGCCGCCGGCGCCCTCGCCCGCGGCGAGCGCGATGTCGTGAAGGCGCACAGATACGGCGGTGTTGCCGGTGCCGGCGAACTCGCCCGCGCCGCAGCGCAGGACGAGCCCGCCGCAATCGACGATGTCCGATCCCACCTTGCGGCCGCGGAAGATGTTGGTGCCGCCGATGAAGCGCGCGACGAACTCCGAGCGCGGCCGCTGATAGATGTCCTCGGGCGAGCCCGTCTGCTCGACCCGTCCCTCTTTCATGACGACGATGCGGTCGGCGGTCGTCATCGCCTCGGCCTGATCGTGCGTCACGTAGACGGTGGTGTATTTGTATTGATCGTGCAGGCGGCGGATCTCGAAGCGCATCTCCTCGCGCAGATTGGCATCGAGATTGGAGAGCGGCTCGTCGAGCAGCAATGTCTCCGGCTCGACGACGAGCGCGCGCGCCAAGGCGACGCGCTGCTGCTGGCCGCCGGAGAGCTCGTTCGGATAGCGCTCGGCATAGGCTTCGAGATGCGTCACGGCGAGGATGGATTTGAGCCGCTTGTCGATCTCGCCGCGCGCGAGGCGGCGGATCCGAAGCCCATACGCCACGTTCTCGGCGATCGTCATGTGCGGCCACAGCGCGTAGCTCTGGAAGATCATCGACATGTTGCGCTGCTCGGGTGGAAGGCTGCGGCCCGGCGCCGAGATGGTCCGGCCCCCCACCCGGATCGACCCGCCATCGGGCGAGGCGAAGCCGGCGATGAGGCGCAAGGTCGTCGTCTTGCCGCAACCCGACGGCCCCAAGAGGCAGACGAGTAGGCCGTGATCGATCGTCAGCGAGACATCGTCGACGGCGACGAGCGTGCCGAATCGCTTCGACAGGGATTGCAGCTCGAGAGTCGACATCGCCTCCCCGGCGCCTTGTTGCTTGTCGCGGATTGCGTGCCCCGCGCGGCCGCCGCGCCCGAGTGTAGAGCCTCATCGAAGGGGCGCAACGGAATTGTGGACAAGTGTCCGCCGGCTCGCATACTGCGAGCAAACCGCCGCCAACGAGACGGCCGAACGGACGAGAATTGGGAGAGGAACGAGGAATGCCGAGGACGATCGCACGATACCTCCCCGGCATCGCCGTCGCGCTGGCATTGACGATCGGCCGGGCCCTCGCAGCGGCGCCGGAACCAAGCACGGTGACGCCCGAGCTCGTCGCGGCGGCGGTGAAGGAGGGAAAGATCGTCTGGTACACCTCGGTCGAGCTGGAGACCGCCGAGGGCGTCGCCAAGGCGTTCGAGGCGAAATACCCGGGTATTTCGGTGCAGGTCGAGCGGT
>JBGPOZ010000038.1:0-27544 GCA_041488295.1 Allostellaceae bacterium | reverse complement strand
TGAACGAAGCCGTCGCGCTCAGCCACCCCTATACCGGCACCGATCTCCACCTCGTTCCCGTCTTCGGACCGGTCGAGCGCTAGAAGCGACGGTCGACAAAGGAGGGGAAGCGCCATGCGCTACGGCTTCATCGGCCTCGGCCATCTCGGCGGCCATCTCGCCGCGAGCTTGTTGCGCGCAGGGTTCACGCTCACCGTCCATGACCTCGACAAGGACGCGGCACGGCACCTCATCGATGGTGGCGCGCATTGGGCCGATTCGCCAAGATCTTGCGCCGCCGCGTCCGATGCGGTCATCACTTGCCTGCCCTCGCCGGCGGCCTCGACGATCGTGCTGACCGGCGCGGACGGCGTGCTTGCAGGGCTGCGTCGGGGCGGTGCCTGGATCGAGATGAGCACCAGCGATCAGCATGAAATCGCGCGCATCGCCGCGCTCGCGGCCACGGCGGGCATCGTCACCTTGGAGGCCCCGGTCACCGGCGGGGCTCACCGCGCGGCGGCGGGCGAGATCACGGTCCTGGTCGGCGGCGACCGGGCGGTTTTCGAGGCACATCTCCCGGCCTTCCAGGCGATGGGCGGCGAGATCTTCCATATGGGAGAACTCGGCAAGGCGTCGGTGATCAAGATCATCACCAACATGCTGGCCTTCATCCATCTCGTCGCCGCCGGCGAAGCGCTGATGCTGGCAAAGCGCGGCGGCCTCGACCTGGCGCAAGCCTTTGCCGCGATCAAGGCGAGCTCGGGCACCAGCTTCGTCCACGAGACCGAGAGCCAGCTGATCCTGAACGGCAGCTACGATATCGGCTTCACCATGGATCTCGCCTGCAAGGATCTCGGCTTCGCCTATCGCCTCGGCCGCGAGTTCGGCGTGCCGCTCGAGCTCGCCGGCTTGACCGAGCAGATCTTCCGCCGCGCGCAAGCGCAATACGGGGGCAGTGCGTGGTCGACGCAAGTCGTGAAGCTGCTCGAGGATGCGCTCGGGAGCGATCTGCGCGCGCCTGGTTTCCCGGCGGTGCTCGAATAGGCCGGAGCGGCCATTGGCTCAGTGGAGAACGAGGATTCGCGCTCCCTTGGCCTTCGCCGGGCGGGGCGGCGCGGCGTGGCTCAGCCGGTTGAGCACCGCGCGGCCGGTTTGGGTCAGCTTGCAGACCAACCATTCCGGCTTCATCGGGTTGGTAAACCAGGGCTCGGCCCAACCGTGCTCGATGCAGCTCTTGACGGTGCGCGGACTGATTCTCTGCCCCGCCAGATCGAACAATGGAAGCTTGCCGCCGGGCTCGTCGAGCCCACGTTCCAGCCAGGCGCGCTGCGACGCGGTCGGCGCGACCGGTATCTCCTCCCTCTTCGCGGCGGGCTTCATGGCCTCGGTGCTTTCAGAGCCGCTGTTACGACAATGATATTCCTCTGGGCCGATCCCGCCAAGGGCCGAGCCCTCCCGGCGTCACGGCTTCGGCATGCAGCGCGCGCAAGGCTGCCTCGTCGCCGTTGCGGCGCGTCTCGGCAATAGGGCGCCAACGCTGTAGTGTCATGATTCAGCGAAGCGATCCCTCGCGGACGACGACGGAACGGTGATGATGAGCGCCAAATCGGCCCGGCTTTCGATGGCCTTCTCTAATATCGGCCATTTCTTCGCGCATCTCCTGATGATGCTCTACCCGACCGTCGTACTCGGACTCGAGGGAAAGTTCGGCCTCACCTATGGCGAGCTTCTGTCACTGTCGCTCGCCGGCTACATTCTCTTTGGCGTCGCGGCGCTGCCGGCCGGCTGGCTTGGCGACCGGTGGAGCGCCGAAGGCATGATGGTGCTGTTCTTTGTGGGATCGGGCGGTTCCGCCGTCGCGACCGGCCTTGCCGACGGTCCGCTCGGCATCGCCGCGGGCTTGGCGCTCATTGGCATCTTCGGCTCGATCTATCACCCGGTCGGGGTTGCCTGGCTCGTCCGCAATGCCGAAAGTCGCGGCAAGGCACTGGGGTGGAACGGCATCTTCGGCAGCCTCGGCGTCGGTATCGCGGCGCTCACGGCCGGCGCGCTTACGGAGTTCATCTCCTGGCGCGCCGCCTTCATCGTTCCGGGCGTCCTATGCATGGCGGTCGGTGTTGCCCTTCTCCTTTCAGTCCGCGCCGGAATGGTGGTCGCGGCCACTGTCGACCGCAAGCGCGAGCCCGAAGCCTCGCGCGCCGATGCGATGCGCGCCTTCATCGTCCTCTCGATCACCATGCTCGGCGCCGGCCTTGTCTCGCAAGCGACCACCGTCGCACTGCCGAAGATCTTCGCCGAGCGCCTCACCGGCCTCACCGATGGCGGCATCCTCGGAGCCGGCGGTTTCGTCACCTTGGTCTTCCTCGTCTCGAGCGTCGCGCAAGTCGGCGGCGGTTGGCTTGCCGATCGTTTCCCGTTGAAGAACGTCTATCTCTGGTCCTGGGCGATCCAGCTCCCGTTCTTCCTCCTGGCGACCCGACTCTTCGACCTGCCTCTCCTCGGCGCGGTCATCGCCTTCCAGTGCCTTGGCGTTTTCGCGACGCCGGCGGAGAACAGCCTCCTCGTCCGCTACACGCCCGCGCGTTGGCGGGCGACCGCCTTCGGCGCCAAATTCGTGCTGGCCCTCGGCGTCAGCTCGGCCGGCGTACCGCTCGTCGCCATCATCTACGACCGCACCGGCGATTTCCTGTGGCTCTTCCTTGCAATGGCGCTTCTTGCGGCGATCATCGTCGCTGCCGGGTTCTTCCTGCCCGGTGACCGGCGCCGCGCGGCTGTGCAAGGCGCTGTGCAGCCGGCGGAGTAGAGCGTGGCGACGGCCGCGCCGCTGCGCGCCAGGAGGGATTCACCACGAAGACACCAAGGACACCAAGTTCCTTCTGCGCGCAGCGCCCTGCAAACCGTCGAAAACCAAGGACTCGATCAGGTCCGGGCGGGAATTGCGCTTCGCGCAGGCTCGGTCCCTTGGTGTCCTTGGTGTCTTCGTGGTTAAAATCCCTTTCACAGCGAGGCTCGATCCTCAGCCGGCGTGGCGGAGCGCTTGGTCGAGGTCGGCGATGATGTCGGCGACGCTCTCGATGCCGATCGAGAGGCGGACGACATCGGGACCGGCGCCTGCCGCGATCTGCTGCTCCTCGGTCAATTGTCGGTGCGTCGTCGAGGCCGGGTGGATGACGAGCGAGCGCGTGTCGCCGATATTGGCGAGGTGCGAGAAGAGCTCGCAGCTCTCGACCAGCTTGACGCCGGCCGCGTAGCCGCCCTTGACGCCGAAGGTGAAGACCGATCCCGCGCCCTTCGGCAGGTATTTCTTGGCGAGCGCGTGATAGGGGCTCTTCGGCAATCCCGCGAAATTCACCCATTTGACCGCCGGATGCGCATCGAGGAATTCCGCCACCTGCTGCGCGTTCCGGCAATGCCGCTCCATGCGCAGCGCCAGGGTCTCGATGCCGGTGATGGTGAGGAAGGCGTTGAGCGGCGCCATCGTCGCGCCGAGATCGCGCAGGCCCAGCGCGTGCCCCGCGACGGTGAAGGCAAGATCGCCAAAGGTCTCGTGGAAGCGCAGACCGTGATAGGCCGGCTCGGGCTCGGTCAAGGTGCGGAACTTGTCGTTCTGCGACCAGTCGAACTTGCCGCTGTCGACGACGACGCCGCCCATCGAATTGCCGTGGCCGGAGAGGAATTTCGTCGTCGAATGGATGACGATGTCGGCGCCCCATTCGATCGGCCGGCAGAGATAGGGCGAGGCCAGCGTGTTGTCGACGAGAAGAGGCACGCCGGCCGCATGCGCGATCTGCGCCACCGCCTCGAGATCGGTGATGACGCCGCCCGGATTGGCGAGGCTCTCGACGAAGATCGCCTTGCATTTCGGCGTCAGCGCCCGGCGGAAATTCTCGGGATCGTCGGGATCGACGAAGATGACGTTCCAGTCGAATTTTTTGAAGCTGCGGCCGAATTGCGTGATCGACCCGCCATAGAGCTTCTTCGAGGCGACGAATTCGTCGCCCGGCTCCATGAAGGCGAAGAAGGCGAGCATCTGCGCCGCATGGCCGGAGGCGCAGGCGGTGGCGCCGCGCCCGCCCTCGAGCGCCGCGACGCGCTCCTCCAGCACCGACACGGTCGGGTTCGTGAGGCGCGAATAGATGTAGCCATAGCTCTGCAGGTTGAAGAGCGATGCCGCGTGGTCGACATCGTCGAAGACATAGGCCGTCGTCTGGTAAATCGGCGTCGAGCGGGCCCCGGTCGTCGGATCGGGCGCGGCGCCGGCATGGACGGCACGCGTCTCGAAGCCGAAGCCGGCGGGATTCTTGTCGTCGCTCATCGTCAGATCCTCTTCTGCCGCTTTGAAGAAATGATGCCGGTGTTGACGCCGCTCCAGGCGAGCTCGCCATGGAGGCGCGAATATTCGATCTTAGGGCAGCGGTTCATGACGACGCGGAGGCCCGCCGCTTCGGCGCGCGCCGCCGCCGCGTCGTTGCGGACGCCAAGCTGCATCCAGACGATCTTGGCGCCGATCCGGATCGCCTCGTCGACGAGCGGACCCGCCGCCTCGGAATTGCGGAAGATGTCGACCATGTCGACCGGCACGGGGATGTCGGCGAGGGCGGCGTAGACCCTCTCGCCGAGGATCGTCTCCCCGACCGCTCGCGGATTGACCGGGATCACGCGAAAACCCTTCCCCTGCAGGTATTTCATCGCGAAGTAGCTGGGCCTGTTCCAATGGGGGCTGGCGCCGACCATCGCGATGGTGCGCACCTCGCCAAGGATCTGGCGCAAGTATTGGTCCGTGTAAGCGTCGTGATTCAAGGCTCGGCACCCGATGGCTTGAGTGCGCGCAACCCTATCTCAGGCAAAGGGAGGGCGCCACTTCCTTGCGGGAGCGAGGGGCCGCACCCGATCCGCCGACAGCGCGGTTCGGCAATCCGCCTGCATGAACGCATCTAGAAGACACACGGGGGACGCGGCGCGTTCGCCGCCGCCCGGGGTCATCGCCAACGCCTGATCTTAACGCGCGCCCCGCCGTTTTAACGTGGCCCTAATGAATCGCGTGTAATTCCGCATAAGGATTTCACCATTTAGTGGAGTTTAAGGCTCGATGCGTCGCAGTATCGCGTGGCAAATGATTTTGCCGATTCCGTTGGTCACGGTCGCCGCTGTGATCGTCGGGTGGATGGCGTTGCCATCCTACGTCGCAAGCAACGCCGTTGCAAACGCGATCCGCTCCGCTCGCCAAGCCGCCGACGAGCTCAAGGTTCTTCGCGGATACTACACCGAGAACGTTGCCGGCAAGGTGGCGAAGAACGGCGCGCTGAAGCTGGATTTCGATCATCGCGGCAAGGATGACCGGATACCGTTGCCGGCGACGATGATCCACGATCTCAGCCAATTGCTCCAATCGCGTGGAACGATCGTCAAGCTGTACAGCCCCTATCCCTTTCCCAATCGACAAGGCCGCACCCTCGATCAATTCGCCGCCGATGCCTGGGCCGCGCTCTCGAAGGACCCGAATTCGGTCTTTTCGCGGCGCGAGCTGGTCGACGGCAAGGACAGCGTGCGCGTTGCGATCGGCGATACGATGACGAGCGAGGTTTGCGTCGCGTGCCACAACAGCCGCGCCGATTCACCGAAGCGCGATTGGAAGATGGGCGATCTGCGTGGTGTTCTCGAGATCGTCAATGTGATCGAGCCCGAACTCGCCCAGGGCCGGGAAATGACCTACACGATCCTCTTCGCGGTCGGCGGGATTGGTCTCTTCTTGGCGCTCGTCAGCGTTTTCATCACGAGGAACGCGGTCGGACTTCTCCGCACGATCGCCGGCGCGATGCGTCGCCTTGCCGGCGGCGACAAGGACAGCGCAATCCCGGGCCAGGATCGCACGGACGAAATCGGCGAGATGGCAGCTTCGGTCGAAGTCTTCCGCAAAGCAGCCATCGAGATCGACCTCCTCCAGCGGCAGCAGGAGGAGGCGAAAGAGCGTGCCGATCTCGATAAGCGAGAGGCGATGGCAAGGCTCGCCGACAACCTCGAAGCCAGCGTCAAAAGCATTGCGCAAGGTGTCTCGGTCGCCGCGGAGCAGATGCGCTCGCTTGCCGCGGCGATGTCAGTCACCGCGGACAGGGCGGCGAGCAAGGCGACCATCGCCGGCGCCGCCGCCGAGCAAGCCTCGGCGAATGTGCAAATGGTGGCCTCTTCGGCCGAGGAGCTCTCCGGGTCGATTGCCGAAATCGGTCGCCAAGTCGTCGAGTCGACGCGGGTGACGGGGCAAGCCGTCGATGAATCGGCAGGCGCCGACCCAGTGATGCAGGGCTTGGCGGCAACGGCGCAGAAAATCGGCGACGTCGTCAAGCTGATCAATGCGATCGCCGCGCAAACGAACCTTCTCGCTCTCAACGCGACCATCGAGGCGGCGCGCGCCGGCGACGCCGGCAAGGGATTTGCCGTCGTCGCATCGGAGGTCAAGTCGCTCGCCGGTCAGACGGCGAAGGCGACCGAGGAAATCTCGGTCCAGGTCGATGCGATTCAAGACGCGACCAACGGAGCGGCGCGGGCCATTCAGGGCATCTCGGTAACGATTTCGCGCGTCAGCGAGATCGCGATGACGATCGCCTCCGCCGTCGATGAGCAAGGCGCCGCGACCAAGGAGATCGCTCGCAACGTTCAGCAAGCGGCGACGGGGACGAGCGAGGTTTCGAGCAGCATCGCCGGGGTCAGCGATGCTGCGGGCGAGGCACGATCCTCGGCGGCGCAGGTGCAATCCGCGGCCGATGATCTGGCATCGCAGGGGGAGCGGCTTCGCCGCGAGGTCGACAAGGTTTTGGCAGAGCTGCGCGCCGCTTAACCAATCCCCTCAAGCATCGCGCCATTGCGGCTTCCGCTTTGCGAGAAAGGCGTCGATGCCCTCCTTGGCGTCGCGCGCCAGCATGTTCCGCGTCATCACCTCGGAAGCGTAATCATAGGCCGCGGCGAGCGGCAGTTCCGCCTGACGGTAGAAGGCTTCCTTGCCGATCTTGAGCGTCAAGGGCGATTTCGCCGCGATCTGCGTTGCGAGGCGCTCGACCTCGCCATCGAGGGCGTCAGCGGCGACGACGCGGTTGACGAGCCCCAAGGCACGCGCCGTCTCGGCATCGACAAGATCGCCGGTCAACAGCATCTCCATCGCCGCCTTGCGCCCGATCGCGCGGCTCAACGCCACCATCGGCGTCGAGCAGAAGAGGCCGATATTGACACCCGGCGTCGCAAAGCGCGCCTCGGCGGATGCGACGGCGAGATCGCAGGTCGCGACGAGCTGGCAGCCGGCGGCCGTGGCAATGCCGTGGACGCGGGCGATCACCGGCTTCGGCAGCCGGGTGATCGCGAGCATCAACGCACTGCATTGCGCGAAGATCGCCTCGTATCGAGTGCGGCCGGGATCGGCGCGGAGCTCGCGCAAATCGTGTCCGGCGCAGAAGGCGGGGCCGGCGCCGGCGAGGATGACGACCCGCACCGTGGCATCCGCGGCGATTTCGGCAAGGATCGCCTGCAGACGCGCCATGAGGTCGGTGGACAAGGCGTTGCGCGCTGCCGGCCGGTTCAATGTCAGATAGGCGATCCCGTCCGCGTCGCGGCGGAGGAGAATGGGCTCGCCAGCAATGTGCGGCGTATCGACAGCGGCCTTCCTGCTCATGGCGCTTTCCTCGACGATCCTTCAGCCATCATGTTGCCCGTCGCCCCGACGATTGCAACGGCGATCGACCTCCGAGGCATCATCGACGTCGAACCGGCTTTCATCCGGTTCGAAACGGAGCTACCCTGCCAATGCACGGGCGACCCCGTGGCGAAGAGCGGGGTTGAGACTGAAAGCTCTCGCAGCAAAAACAGCGCAGCGGGCGATGTGCTCGGCGATCTGTTGAGCGCCTTGCCGCGCGCCGGGATCGAGCACGTCTCGGAAGGGGCGGTGCTGTTGCGCGGCTTCGCGTTGGACGAAGCGCCGCGCCTCATCGAGGCGGTGGCGGAGGTCGCCGCCGCGGCACCGTTCCGACACATGGTGACCCCCGGCGGATACGAAATGTCCATCGCCATGACGAATTGCGGCGGAGCCGGCTGGATCACCGATCGGCGCGGTTATCGTTATGACGGGCTCGACCCCGAGACGGGGCGATCTTGGCCGGCGATCCCCAAGGTGTTCCTCGGGCTTGCCGTCCGCGCCGCTGAGGCAGGCGGTTTCGCGAACTTCTCGCCCGATGCCTGCCTCATCAACCGTTACGTGCCCGGCGCAAAATTGTCGCTGCATCAGGACAGGAACGAGCGGGATTTCGCGCAACCCATCGTCTCGGTCTCGCTCGGCCTGCCGGCGGTGTTCCTGTTCGGCGGTGCCCGCCGCGCCGACCGGCCGCGCCGCATCCGTCTCGAAAGCGGTGACGTGGTGGTCTGGGGCGGCCCGGCGCGCATGACCTTTCACGGCATCGATACCTTGGCCGAGGGCGAGGACTCGCTCACCGGCCGATGCCGCGTCAACCTCACCTTCCGCAAGGCGCTCTGACACCGATTGGAGAGCGCCGTCGGTGGGCATCCGCGGGGCTTCGCTTGCCGCGAAGGCCGTTCATGCGGTACGCACCTTCAGCAGCGGGAGGCGCGCATGGCCGGGGTGACGATTGCGGAATTTCACGCGCTGATGCGCGAGAGCCTGCCCTTCGCGGCGCTCTTCGATCCCGAGATCATCCGCATGGAAGCTGGCCATGTGACGGCGCGTATGCCGTTCAAAGCCGATTTCCTACGTCCCGGCGGCACGATCTCGGGTCCGATTCTGATGGGGCTCGCCGATCTCGTGACCTACGCCGCGGTGCTCTCACGCATCGGCCGCGTCGAGCTCGCGGTGACGACGAGCCTCACCATCAACTTTCTTCGAAAGCCGCCGCCGGCGCCGATCCGCGCCGAGGGACGCCTCTTGAAGCTGGGGCGGCGCCTTGCCGTGGGCGAGGTCGAGCTCTTCTCCGAAGGCGAGGACGAGATGGTGGCGCATGTCGTCGCGACCTATTCGCTTCCGCCACAGGGAAACCTGGGGTAATATAATACCACAATCAAGAAACCCTTGTTTTCTGTGGCATCGCACGCTTGACAGCGTGACTTTGCGTGGCATACTCCGCCGCCTTGCGCCGGCCGGGAATTTGCCCGATGCGCGCTTTACGAGTTCGCTGCGATGAAGACCTATTCTGCCAAGCCGTCGGACATCGACAAGAAATGGGTGCTGATCGACGCCGACGGCCTCGTCCTCGGACGACTCGCATCGATCATCGCCAATCGTCTGCGCGGCAAGCACAAGCCGAGCTATACCCCGCACATGGATGACGGCGACAACATCGTCGTCGTCAATGCCGAGAAGGTGCACCTCACCGGCAACAAGCGGGCGAACAGCATCTTCTATTGGCACACCGGCTATCCGGGCGGCATCAAGGGGCGCAGCAAGGGCGCGATCCTCGACGGCAGGCATCCCGAGCGGGTCCTCATGAAGGCGGTGGAGCGCATGGTGCCGCGCGGTCCCCTCGGCCGACAGATCATGAGCAATCTGCGCGTCTATGCCGGATCGACGCACCCGCACGAAGCACAGCAGCCGCAACCGCTCGACATCGGCGCGCTGAACCGCAAGAACAAGAGGGCTTGAGCATGGCCGATCTTTCCCAGCTTGGCGCGCTGCGCCATGCGATGACCTCGGCGCAGCAGGATCAGAAGCAGCCGGCGCGGCAGCAGCCGGCGGAAGAGGAGGCGCCGCGGCCGAAGCTCGATGCGCAGGGTCGCGCCTACGCCACCGGCAAGCGGAAGAACGCGGTGGCGCGCGTCTGGCTGAAGCGGGGCACCGGCAAGATCCTCGTCAACGGCCGCGACAGCCCGGTCTATTTCGCGCGGCCGGTGCTGCGCATGATGATGAACCAGCCTTTCGTCGTCGCGAACCGGCTCGGCCAGTACGATGTCGTCTGCACCGTCGTCGGCGGCGGGCTTTCCGGCCAGGCGGGCGCGGTGCGGCACGGCATCAGCAAGGCGCTGACCTATTACGAGCCGGAGCTGCGCTCGCCGCTGAAATCAGGCGGCTTCCTCACGCGCGACAGCCGCGTCGTCGAGCGCAAGAAGTACGGCAAGGCGAAAGCGCGACGCAGCTTCCAATTCTCCAAGCGCTGATCCGCAAGAAATATTTGTTACGCGGGGCGCTTCGGTTCCGGTCGAAGCGCCCTTTTTCTGTCTCATGACGCGGGGTTCAAAATGGCTCCGAAGGTATTCATCGACGGTGAAGCCGGTACCACCGGCCTTCAGATCCGCCGGCGGCTCAAGGAGCGGCACGACATCCAGCTCGTCTCGATCGAGCCGGCCCGGCGCAAGGAGCCGGCGGCCCGCCGGGACATGCTCAACAGCGCCGACCTCGTGATCCTCTGTCTGCCCGACGAGGCGGCGCGCGAGGCCGTCCGCCTCGTCGAGAGCAACTCGGCGCGGATCATCGACGCCTCCACGGCTCATCGGATCGAGCCCGGTTGGACCTATGGCTTTCCGGAAATGTCGAAGGAGCAACGCGCGGCGATCGCGAGCTCGCGTCGCGTTTCGAATCCCGGCTGCTATCCAACAGGCTTCATCGCGCTGATGCGACCGCTGATCGATGAGGGTCTGGTGCCCCGGGATTGGCCCGTCACGGTGAATGCGGTGTCGGGTTATAGCGGCGGCGGCAAGAGCATGATCGCGGAGTTCGAGGACGAGAACTCGCCCGCTTACACCAAAGCCCCGTATCGCATCTATGCATTGACGCTCGCGCACAAGCACGTGCCTGAAATGCATTGCCACGCGGGTCTCACGCATCGCCCGCTGTTCGCGCCCGCCGTCGGCCGCTACGCGCAGGGCATGATCGTCGAGGTGCCGCTGCAGTTGAAAGCCCTGCCGGCGGCACCCAGGATCAAGGATTTGCATGCTGCTCTCGTCCACGCCTATGCCGGGGAGGACTTCGTCGAGGTCGCCTCTCTGGAGGAGGCAGGGTCGCTCAAGGCGCTCGATCCCGAGGGCCTCAACGGCACCAACCGCATGAAGCTCTATGTGTTCGGATCGGACGAGGTCGGGCAGGCGCGGCTCGTCGCTTTGTTGGACAATCTCGGAAAGGGGGCGTCCGGCGCGGCGGTACAGAACCTCAATCTGATGCTAGGCCTGCCCGAGACCACGGGGCTGCAGCAGGAGCTGCTCCTCCCGTGAGCCCCGTCATCCTGCCGTTTCGCGGCATCTCGCCGCGCATCGCCGCCTCGGCGTTCATCGCGCCAGGCGCCGTCATCATCGGCGATGTCGAAATCGGCGACGGCGCCAACATCTGGTTCGGCTGCGTCCTGCGCGGCGACATCACCGGCATCGTCGTCGGCGCCAACAGCAACGTGCAGGACGGCACCGTCGTCCATGTCTCGACCGGACTGCCGCCGACTTATATCGGCGCCGGCGTCACGATCGGCCACATGGCACTCATCCATGCCTGCCGGCTCGAGGACGGCTCGTTCGTCGGCATGAAGGCGTGCGTTGCCGACGGCGCTGTGGTGGAGACCGGCGCCATGGTCGCCGCCGGCGCGCTCGTGACACCGGGGAAGCGCGTTCCCTCGGGCGAGCTCTGGGGCGGCAACCCCGCGCGCCTGATGCGCCCGCTGCGCGATGAGGAACGACGTTATATCGAGGAACTGCCGGGCCGCTATGTACGCTTGGCCGGCGATTACCGGACCTGAGACGCGCTCGGCGACATCCGTCGGTGTCTGACGTTTGCAGGAGCAGGGCCACCGGCCGGAGGAGGGCACCATGCTGCAGGTTCTGATGCGGAATTGGTGGGCGATCGCGATCCGGGGCGTCGCCGCCGTCGTCTTCGGCCTCATCGCGATCCTCTTTCCCGGGATCACGATCGGCGCCTTCATCCTGCTCTTCGCCGCCTACGCCTTCATCGACGGCGTTTTCGCCATCATCGCCGGCATCCGCGCGGCCGAGCACCATGAACGCTGGCTGCCGCTCGCCCTCGAGGGTCTCATCGACATTGCCGCGGCGATCGTCGTCGTCCTTTGGCCGGAACTGACGCTCGTCGTGCTCGGCTACGTCGTCGCCGCTTGGGCGGTGATCAGCGGCGCGGCGCTGCTCGCGGCGGCGATGCATCTGCGCCGTCTGCGCGGCGACTGGCTGCTCGTCGTCAACGGCATCGTCTCGCTGCTGCTCGGCGCCGTCCTGTTCCTCGCGCCGTTCGCCGGTGCCGTGCTCCTCGCTTGGTGGATCGGCGCCTATGCGCTGATCTTCGGCGTTTTGCTTCTGGCGGTGGCCTTCCAATTCCGTCGCTTGCATCGGCTCGAGGCGAACAGCAACGCCGCGACGCGCCGCGATCTCGGCTCCGGTCCAGGGTCGCCGACCTTCCTCTGACAAGGCTGATGAGTGGCACGAGAATAGCGGCGGCGCTATTCTCGGCCCTCTTCACCCCTTCGTTGCGACGGTCATGAAGAACTACGTCGTCCTCGCTCTCGTCATCGTCGCCATAATCCTGCTCGGCGAGTTCGTCTTTCAATTCGCCGATTGGAACAGAACGCAAGCTTGCGCGACCTCGGGCGGGCGCAATTGCGGGGGCGGGCGCATCCTTCTGAACCCTTAGGCCGAGCGTCGCGCGGCGGTCCTCGAGACGGTCGCCGCCGCCGGCGCGTTCCTCGTCGAGGATGATTGGGCGCGCGATTTCGGCATCGACGGAGCGCCACCCCCGCCCCTGGTGCAAGCCGACAGCGACGGCCATGTCGTCTATATCCGCTCGCTGACGAAAACGGCGGCGCCGAGCCTGCGCGTTGCAGCGATCGCGGCGCGTGGCGCGGCGATGCAGCGCTTGCGCGCGATCCGGACGATCGATGATTTCTTCGTCAGCGGCCCGATCCAGGAGGCGGCGCTCCAACTCGTGACGGCACCCGCCTGGACGCGCCATCTGCGTGCCCTGCGCGCCGCGCTGCGCGAGCGGCGCGACGCCCTGGTCGCGGCGCTCGGTCGGGCCTTCGGCACGGCGAGCATTCCGCTCGTTCCACGCGGCGGCCTTCATCTCTGGCTGCGTTTGCCGGACGAGGTCTCGGATCTCGACCTCGCCGCCCGCGCTCTCAGCGCCAAGCTGCTCGTCAGTCCGGGGCGGCATTGGTTCCCGGCGGAGCCGACCGGTTCCTTCCTGCGCCTCAGCTTCAGCGCGGCGCCGCCGCGGATACTGGAACGCGCCGCTGCTCGGCTTGCGGCGCTTCTATAAGCCGAGCGCCGCGCGTCGCCGACGACCCGCGCCGTCGCGTCTAACCCTCGATGCGGCTGCCGCGGCCGTAGACCAGCAGCATGGTGATGATGACGGTGCCGTAGATCACCTGCCGTCCCGCTTCGGGCATCTGCATGACAGAGAGAATGCTCTGCAGCAAGGTGATGAGGATGACGCCGGCGACCGTCCCGAGATAGGTGCCGCGCCCGCCGAGAATCGAGGTTCCGCCGAGCACGACGGCGGCGATCGCCGGCAGCAGATAGGCTTCGCCCATGCCTTGATAGGCCTTGGTCGCGTATCCGGCGAGGAGCACGCCGGCGAAGGCGGAGCAGGCGCCGCTGATGGCAAAGCAGGCGAGCACGATGCGGCGCGTCTCGACCCCCGAGAGATAAACCGCCCGCTCGCGATTGCCGATCGCATAGATGCGACGGCCGAGGACGGTTCGGTTGAGGAGAAAGATGACGGCGATGGCGACGACGACCCACACCCAGACGGCGTTCGGAATGCGGAAGATGCTGCGCTCGACCGCCATCCAGTGCATCGTCGAGGTCGCCTGATCTTGCGGTGCGAAGCCGCCGGTGCGCACGACCATCAGCCCTTGCGCGATGGCGTTGGTGCTGAGCGTGAAGATCATCGAGGGCACGCGCAGATAGGCGACGCCGATGCCGTTGAAGAGGCCGATGGCGATGCCGCAGGCGATGCCGAAGGGGATGACGAGCGCGCTCCCCGCCGGGCCCCATCCCGCCGCGGCCGTCGACATCATCCCGCCGACCGTCACGACCCACGGTATCGAGAGGTCGATCTGCCCGAGGAGGATGACGAGCATCGCACCCGAGGCGATGATGCCGAGGAACGAGGCGACGTTGATTTGCTGCAGCAGGTAATCGGCCGACAGGAAATTGACCGAATAGAGCGAGCCCGCAAAAAGCAGGAGCGCGATGAAGCCGAACACCGCCAGCACCATCGGATCCATATGTCTGCCGATCGCCGCCAGCATGGGTCTCACCCGTAGAGATCGAGCTTGTTCTTGATCCGCAGCAGCCGGAACGAGCCGAGGCTGACCGCGACGAGAAGCACGACGCCGAGGAAGAGCGGCTGCCACAGCGCGTCGAGATCGAAGACGAAGAGAAGATCGCCGATGGTGCGGAGCACGAAGGCGCCGAAGATCGAGCCGACGGCACTGCCCGAGCCGCCGAAGAGCGACGTTCCGCCGATCACCACGGCGGCGATCGAGTTGAGCGTGTAGGCGCTGCTGATGTCGGCGGAGGCCTCGCCCGAATAGGTGACGCAGGTCAGCATCATCCCCGCCATCGCGGCGAGGAGGCCCGACATCACATAGGCGAAGAACTTCGCGCGCCGCACTGGCACGCCGGACATGTAGGCGGCTTGTTCGAGGGAGCCGATTGCATAGGCGGCGCGGCCGAGGATGGAGCGGCGATAGGGCAGCCAGACGAGGATGACGATGCCGGCGAGCAAAACGATCGGCATCGGAATGCCGCCCGGCAGCGAGCCGGTCACCGCATCAGCAAAATTCTCGTTGATCTGACCGCCGGGCGTCGGCCGCAGGAAGAGCGCGAAACCGAAGAATATGGCGCCGCTGGCGAGCGTGGCGATGATCGGCTGGAGGCGTCCGAAGACGACGATCGCACCGTTGAGCGCGCCGCAGCCGGTCCCGAGAGCGAGAACGCCGACGACGCCGAGTGCCGTCTCCATCGGAGATCCGACGACGATCGCCGAAGCGACGCAGTTCGCGAGCACCAGAATCGAGCCGACGGACAGGTCGAGGCCGCTCGTCAGGATCGGCACGGTCTGTGCCATCGCGGCAAGCGCCAGAAGCACGCCCTTATTCGCCGCCGTCGAGGCGACGCTGGCGCTGAGCCCAGCCGGATGATTGGCGGTGTACAGCCAGAACATCGCGATGAAGAGCACGATCGCGAGAATGAGGCCGCGGTGCTCGCGCGCCCGGTAGCGCCAATCCGCGAGGGATGGGCCGCTGACCCGCGATCCGGCGATGATCGCGCTCGATGAATCGTTCATGTCATCGCCTCGCTCGCCGCGCCGGCGATCGGTCCCGCGGCGAACGCGCTCAGATTGAGGGCGCTGGCGATGAGATTGCGCTCGGTGATCTCCGCGCCTTCGAGGACACGCACCACCGCGCCGTCATAGAGGACGAGCACGCGGTCGCAGCAGCCGACGAGCTCGTCATAGTCGGTCGAGTAGAAGAGGATCGCGACGCCTTCGTCGGCGAGTCGGCGCAGGAGCTTATAAAGATCCTGCTTGGTGCCGACATCGATGCCGCGCGCCGGATCGTTGAGGAGGATGATGCCGGGCTTCGTCATCAGCCATTTGCCGATCACCACCTTCTGCTGGTTGCCGCCGGACAACGCACCCACGGGACCGTCGATGCCGTCCGACTTGATCTGGAGCGCGGCGACGCTCTCATCGATCGCCTGCCGCTCGGTGCCGCGGTCGATGACACCGAAGCGGGAGAAGCGCTCGAGCGCCGCGAAAGAAAGGTTCTCGCGCACCGTCATCGGCAGCATCAACCCTTCGGTCTTGCGGTCCTCGGGAATGAGGGCGAGGCCGACATGACCCGTTTTCGCGCCGCGCGGGCTTGCTGGGAAGCCCGGTTTGCCGTCGATTTCGATCGTGCCGGTGACGCCGACAAGAGTACCGAAGAGCGCGAGCAGGAGCTCGCGCTGGCCTTGACCGTCGAGACCGCCGAGCCCGACGATCTCGCCCGGTCGGACCGAGAACGCGACGCCCTTGAGCCGTCCGGCCCAGGCGAGGTCCTTCACTTCGAGCTTGGGCGGAACGTCCGGCAGGCGCGCCGGCTTCGGCGGGAAGACATTCTTGTACTCGCGGCCGATCATCATCTCGACGATCTCGGCATTGCTCTTGGTGCCGGCCGCGAAGGTCGCGACGTGACGGCCGTTGCGGTAGACCGAGCAATCCTCGGCGAGCTCGGCGATCTCGTGCATCCGGTGCGAGATGTAGATGACCGCGAGCCCTAGATCGCGCAATCGCTTCAACACGGCGAAGACCTTGACGACATCGGCCGCGGTCAAGGCCGAGGTCGCCTCGTCGAGGATCAAGATCTTCGGGTCGCGGGCGAGCGCCTTTGCGATCTCGACCATCTGCCGGCGCGACAGCGGCAGATCCTTGACCGGGGCGAGCGGATGAATATCCGCGGCGCCGGCGTGAGCCAACGCCTCCTCGGCGCGCCGGCGCTGGGCGCGCCGGTCGATGAGGCCGAAGCGGCATGGCGGATCGGCGAGGAGAATGTTGTCGGCGACCGACAGATCGGGGATGAGCGAGAGCTCTTGGAAGACCGAGACGATACCGGCCGCATTCGCCGCCGCCGGCGTGCGGAAACGCACGGCCCGCCCATCGAGAAGCATTCGCCCTGAATCGGGTGCGACGACGCCGCTCATGATCTTGATGAGGGTCGACTTGCCGGCGCCGTTTTCGCCGAGCACGGCGTGAATGCGGCCGCGCCGGCACGTCAGATGCGCGTCTTCGAGCGCCCGGACGCCGCCGTAATGCTTCGACAGGCCCTCGGCACGGAACAGCTCCGTGGCGGCTTCAGGCATCACCGGAAACTCCGGCCGGGAGGAGCGTTACAGCGCGCATTGCGACGCTCCCGCCCGGCAGGTTGCGTTACTGGTTCGCTTCGGACTGCCCCATGATTTCCTGCGCCGAGAAGTTGATGCCGCAGGTCGGGAAGGCGTTGCCGACGAAGAAATTGTCGGATTGCGCGGCGTAGTAGTTCTCGCCGTCCTTGAAGTTGGGATCCTCGACCTGCGACAGCGGCAGGGCGACCGATTGCGGCACGACCTGGCCTTGGAGGGCGGCGATCGCCGTCTTGATCGCGACGGCGACCTGTGCCGGGCCGGTACCGGCCGAGGCACATTTGAGACCGTCCTTGGAATGGGCGCCGCACAGCTTGCGGAAGCCGTTCTCGGTCTCGCCGCCGACCGGTACGAAGGGATGGCTGGCGTCCATCATGGCACGCACCGTTCCGGTCGAGCCGCCCTGGACGGTGACGCCGTCGAAATGCTTGTGCACGGCAATGGCGTCGGCCACGACCTTCTGCGCGGTGCCGTCATCCCATTTGCCGATCACCTCGACCGTCTCCCATTTGCCGCCCGACGCCTTCAGGACCTCCTGAATGCCGTCGTGGCGATCGCGGTCGACCGAGGTGCCCGAGACGCCGCGGACTTCAAGGAGCTTCCCCTGCTTGCTTGGGATGTTCTTGACGAGCCACTCGGCCCAAAATTTGCCGAGACCCTTCTGGTCGACGTTGACGTTGATGACGTCCTCGGAATCAAGAATGTTGTCGAAGGCGACGAGCACGACGCCGGCCTTCTGCGCGCGCTTGATGACCGGGCCGAAGGCGGTCGGGTTCTGAGCGTTGATGATGACCGCGTCGTAGCCGGAGTTGATGAAGTTGTCGACCGCCGCGATCTGCGCCGCGAGGTCCTCGCCGGTCGAGACGACCTTGAACTCCTTGAGCATCGCCTTGACGCTCGGCTGCTCGGCATAGGCCTTGGCGGTCTTGATCATCTGGATGCGCCAGGTGTTGCCGATGAAGCCGTTCGCGAGGGCAATGCGATAGGGCCCGTTCTTCTTCGGATATGAGAAGAACTTGGTCTTGTCGGTCCATGGCTTGAAGCATTGCGCGTCGGCGCTCGGCCCGCTCACCACCTTCGGGAAGTCCTGAGCTGCGGCCGAGCGGCCGAAGCACATCGTGCCGGCGACGGCAAAAGCCATTCCGGCCACTATGAACGTCTTGCGCATGTCGTTTCTCTCCCTTGATTGTCGGCGATGAAGCCTCCGCCGCGTGGCGACGACCACGAGCCCACGGATTTTGCAAGGGATGTTAGAAGCGGCTCGGAGCCGCGTCAACCAAAGCCCGACACCAAAGCCCGACGAACGAGGAGTCCGCGCCCGTGGCGAGGCGAGATCGATATGTCGAGAACGGAGGGTGAAAGGGTCAGAGCTGCAGGTAGCAGAGCGTCGCGGCGCCGAGGCCGGCGAGCGTCATCAGGAGCGTTGCCAAGAGGCGCTCAACCGGGCTCCAGTGGTTCCAATCCGCTTGAATGTCGCGCATGAACTTCGCCGTTCTTGAACCAACCTACACTTAAGTATCCGCCAATTCGATCGCCTCGGCTGTGATCCGGATCACGCCCGGCGGCGATGGCGCGTCGCGCCGGCCGGCGTTTCGAGCGCGCAGCGGGTGCTATCGAAACGGGCGGGATCGCGATTTATTCCGGCGGCTTGCCGCGGCGCCCGGTTTCTTGACCGATGCTCTGGCGCACGGGCATGCTTCCTAGCGCGGTGGCGTTGCCGCGCGGAGATAAGCCATGGCAAGGTTGTCCGAGGCCGGTTGGCGAGAGACCTTCGAGATCGTCGACGGCTGCAAGCTCGGCTTGTCGCGCGGTGGCGACGGGCCACCGCTGTTCTTTCTCGCCGACGCGCGCGGCGAACGGGATTGGGCTGTCGCCTTGGCGGCGCTCCAGCCGCATTTCACGGTGATCTGCCCGGATCATCCGGGCTACGGCAAGTCGCTGACGCCGGAGTGGCTCGACAACATCCACGACCTCGCCTTCTTCTATCTCGACGTGCTGGCGGCACTCGACCTCGAGGACGTGCATCTCATCGGCGCCTCGCTCGGCGGCTGGATCGCCGCCGAGATGGCGGTGCGCTCGACGGCGCGGATCGCCCGCCTCAGCCTCGCCGCGCCGGCCGGGCTCCATGTCAAGGGCGTCGAGAAGCCAGATATCTTTCTCATGTCGCCCGAAGAGCTGACGCGCCATCTCTTCGCCGATCAACGCCGCGCCGAAGCGGAGCTTGCCCGAGCGAAGACGCCCGAGGAGGGCGAAGCCGAGCTCCGCGCCCGCTTCATGACGGCGCGCCTCGGCTGGCAGCCGCGCATGCATGATCCGCATCTTGCGAAATGGCTGCATCGCATCGACCGGCCGACGCAGCTTCTTTGGGGCCTCGACGACCGTATCCTGCCGGCGCCCTATGCCGAACGTTGGCAAAGCCTCATTCCCGGCGCGACCATGACCTCCATCGCGGAATGCGGGCATCTGCCGCACGTTGAGCAGCCGGAGGCATTCGCCGCCGCGATCCTCGACTTCGCGCGGGAGGGCCGGCGATGAGGTTCTTCTTCTTCCATCTCATGCCCTACCAGCATCTCGATCTCGATTACGACCGGACGCACCGCTCGGCGTGGGTCACGCTCCCCAACAGCTACTACGACCCGGTCAAGGGCCACGCTCTCTACAACCGCTATCTCGACGAGCTCGAATATGCCGACGCGCTCGGCTTCGACGGTATCTGCGTCAACGAGCATCACCAGACCGCCTACGGCATGATGGCGGCGCCCAATGTGTTGGCGGGCGCGCTCGCCAGGCGGACGAGCCGCGCCAAGATCGCGATCCTCGGCCGCGCTCTGCCGCTGGTGAACAATCCGCTGACCATCGCCGAGGAGTTTGCGATCCTCGACAATCTCACGGCCGGGCGCATCGTCACCGGCTTCGTGCGCGGCATCGGCGCCGAATACCACGCGACCGGCGTCAATCCGACCGAGAGCCACGATCGCTTCCACGAGGCGCACGATCTCATCATCCGTGCCTGGACGGAGGAGGGGCCCTTCGCCTTCGAGGGCAAGTACTACCACTTCAACTACGTCAATCTCTGGCCGCGGCCCTACCAGAAGCCGCACCCGCCGGTGTGGATCCCGAGCCAGGGATCGAGCGAGACGATCCGCTGGGCGGCGGCCAAGGAGCGGCGCTATGCGTATCTCCAGACCTTCAGTCCGGTGACGCAGCTCTTCCGCTACATGGCGATGTATCGCGAGGAGGCGCGACGCGCCGGCTACGAGGCGAGCCCCGATCAGCTCGGCTGGTCGATCCAGATCTATGTCGGCGAGAGCGATGCCGCCGCCATCGCCGAGGCGCGGCCGCATATCGAGGCTTTCGTCAACAAATTCCTGCGCATGCCGGTCGAGATGCTGTTGCCGCCGGGTTATCTCTCGCTCGCCTCGATGCGGGGCGTCATGCAGGCGAAGAAGTCGCTCTCCGGCCCGGCGCGCAGCGTCGAGCAGCTCATGGAGCAGGGCACCTTCATCTGCGGCAGCGCCGCGACCGTCGCCGAAAAGCTCGCTCGATATCAGGATCAGGCTGGCTTCAACATCCTGCTGCCGGGGCTGCAATTCGGCACCTTGCCGGCCGATCTGACGCGCCGGAACATGGAGCTCTTCGCACGGAAGGTCATGCCCGAGCTGCGCGCTCGGCTCCCGCGACCGAGCTAAACTGCGCGGGGGATTGCGGGGGCTTCGGCCTCAGGTATGATGGCTGGAAGAACGAGGCGGCGCCATGGCTCCGCCCAACAAAGAGGGATCCGGTCGCCCTGTCTCGGGGCGATCGGCGGTGCGTGCCAAAGGGAGGTCATCGATGACAAGGTTCAAATCAGCACTCTTGGTTGCGGGCGGTCTCGCCGTCGCCCTCGCCGTCGCGCCGGCGCAAGCCGCGACGCCGGCGAACACCTTCGTCATGGCGAAGAACATCGACGATATCGTCTCGCTCGACCCGGGCGAGGCCTTCGAGCTCTCGGGAATCGAGATCACTACCAACATGTACGACCGCGTCATGCGCTATGACGCCGAAGACATCAACAAGCTCGACGGCGGCGCCGTCGAGAGCTGGACGGTCAGCCCGGACAGCAAGACCTTCACCTTCAAGGTGCGCCCGAAGATCATGTTCAGCTCGGGTGCCCCCCTGACCGCCGAAGACATCGTCTTCTCGCTGCAGCGCGCGGTCATTCTCAACAAGGCGCCGGCCTTCATCCTCCAGCAGCTCGGCTGGGACGAGAAGAACGTCAAGGATCTCGTCAAGGCGGCCGATCCGATGACCGTGTCGCTCACGATCAAGGAGGATTACGGCAGCGGTTTCGTATTGAACGCGCTGTCGGCAAACCTCGCCTCGGTCGTCGAGAAGAAGGTCGCCCTCGAGCATGAAAAGAACGGCGATCTCGGCAATGAGTGGCTGAAGACCAACTCGGCCGGCTCGGGACCCTATGTCCTGAAATCTTGGAAGGCCAACGACTCGGTCGTCATCGAGGCCAATCCGCATTACTGGAAGGCGGCGCCGAAACTGCAGCGCGTCATCGTCCGGCACGTCGCCGAGCCGTCCTCGCAGCGCCTGCTGCTCGAAAAGGGCGACATCGACATGGCGCGGAACATCACTCCCGACATGATCAAGGTGCTCGCCGAGGATACCAAGCTCAAGGTCAGCGACTATCCGAAGGCCGACACCTACTATCTCGGCCTCAATCAGTCCGTCGAGCAGTTCAAGAACCCGAAGGTGCGCGAGGCGATGCGCTGGCTCATCGACTACCAGGGCATGGCCAACACCTTCCTCAAGGGGCAGTTCCAGGTGCAGCAGGCGTTCTGGCCCGCCGGGTTTCCAGGTTCGCTGACCGAGAACCCGTTCAAGCTCGACCCCGCGAAGGCGAAACAGATGCTTGCCGAAGCCGGCTATCCCAACGGCTTCGAGGTCACCATGGATACGCCGACGAGCTCGCCCTTCCCGCAGATGGCGCAATCGATCCAAAGCACGATGGCGCAGGCCGGCATCAAGGTGAACCTCAACCAGGGCGAGCAGAAGCAGGTGATCACCAAGTACCGCGCCCGTCAGCACCAGATGGTGATCCTCTACTGGTCGCCCGACTACCAGGACCCGCACGCCAACGCCTCGACCTTCGCGCGCAACCCCGATCAGCCGGGCGCGGAGAAGGCCTCGACCTTAGCGTCGCGCAACAACTGGTTCATGCCGGACATCACGAAGGAGACCGAGGACGCGGTGCGCGAGCGCGATCAGAACAAGCGCATGGCGATGTACATCGATCTGCAGAAGAAGCTGCAGAAGGACTCGCCGATCATCAATATGTTCCAGGCGATCGAGCAGACGGTCGAGACGAAGAACGTCAAGGGCTACATCTCGGGGCCGAACCCCGACACCGTCTTCTTCCGCATGATCACGAAGTGAGACGGCAAGAGACTTTCGGATCGACATGACGGCCACCGAGACCGGGTTGCAGCCGGCGGCAGGGCGGCGGAATTCCGCCCTGCCGCGCAAGCTCGCGGGGCTCGCCGTCTCGGTGGTTCTGACATTCTTCGGCCTCACCATCGTCACTTTCATGATCGGTCGGGTCATTCCGATCGATCCCGTCGTCGCCATCATCGGCGACCGCGCGCCGCCCGAGGCTTACGAACGCATGCGGCACGAGCTCGCGCTCGACCGCCCGCTCATCGAGCAATACGGCCTCTATCTCGGCAAGTTGCTGCACGGCGATTTCGGCAATTCCGTCCTTTCGGCGCGCCCCGTCCTCGACGATCTCGTGCGCGTCTTCCCGGCGACCTTGGAGCTCGCAACGACGGCGACGCTCCTCGGCGTTCTCTTCGGCGTGCCGCTCGGCGTCTTCGCGGCGGCGCGGCAAGGGCGCTGGCTCGATCACTTCGTCCGGATCGTCGGCCTCATCGGTTATTCGGTTCCGGTCTTCTGGCTCGGCCTCGTCGGTCTTCTCGTCTTTTACGTCAAGCTCGGCTGGGTCGCGGGGCCGGGTCGGCTCGATGTCTTCTTCGACGGCATCACCCCCACCATCACCGGCATCGTCCTCATCGACAGCCTCCTCTCGGGCGATTGGGACGTCTTCTGGAACGGCATCGCCCATCTCATGCTGCCGGCCGCGCTCTTGGGATACCTCTCGCTCGCCTACATCGCGCGCATGACGCGCAGCCTCATGCTCGACCAGCTGCGCCAGGAATACATCGTCGCGGCGCACATCAAGGGCGCCTCCGAGACCCGCGTCATCTGGCGCCACGCCGTCGGCAACATCCTCGTGCCGCTCATCACCGTGATCGCGCTCTCCTACGCCGCCTTGCTCGAAGGCACGATCCTCACCGAGACGGTCTTCGCCTGGCCGGGCATCGGCCTCTACATCACCTCATCGCTCTTCAACGCCGACATGAACGCCGTGCTCGGCGGCACCATCCTCATCGGCACCGTCTTCATCACCCTCAATCTCCTGACCGACATGCTCTATCAGCTTGTCGATCCCAGGGCGCGGTGAGGCGATGAGCGTCGCCCTCGAACGGCCGCGGGCGGGGCTGCGCGAATATCTGCGCGCCGAGGTACCGCGTTCGCGGCTACAAGCCCGGCTCGGCGCCTCCTACGCGACGTGGCTCGCCTTCAAGGCCAACCCCCTGGCGCTCGTCGGGCTCGCTATCATCGCCCTCCTCGTCGTGACCGCCGCGCTGGCACCGCTGCTCGGCGCCGGTGCCGCCTTCGATCAGGATCTGATGCAGCGCCTCGTGCCGCCCGGCGCCGCGCACTGGTTCGGCACCGACGATCTCGGCCGCGACATCTTCGCGCGCGTCGTCGCCGGCTCGCGCGTCACGCTCCTCATCATCGCGCTCGTCGCCATCATCGTCGGCCCGCTCGGCCTCGTCATCGGCACGGTCTCGGGCTATGCCGGCGGCATCGTCGACCTCGTGCTGATGCGCATCACCGACATTTTCATGGCGTTTCCGCGCCTCGTCCTCGCCCTCGCCTTGGTTGCTGCGTTGAAGCCCGGGATCGAGAACGCCATCCTCGCCATTGCCGTCACGACCTGGCCGCCCTATGCCCGCATCGCCAGGGCCGAGACCATCACCTTGCGCGAGGCTGAGTTCATCATGGCGGCGAAGCTGCAGGGTGCGTCGATGTTCCGCATCCTGCGCCGGCACATCGTGCCGCTCTGCCTTTCCTCGGTGATCGTCCGCCTCACCCTCGACATGGCCGGCGTCATCCTGACGGCGGCAGGGCTCGGCTTTCTCGGTCTCGGCGCGCAGCCGCCGACGCCGGAATGGGGCGCCATGGTCGCGAACGGGCGTTCCTTCATCATCGATCAATGGTGGGTCGCGACCATTCCCGGCACCGCCATCTTCGTCGTCAGCCTCGGCTTCAACCTGCTGGGCGACGGGCTGCGCGACGTGCTCGATCCGAAGCGCGGATGAGCGGGCCGCCGCTCATCGAGGTTCCTCTCCTCGATGTGGAGGGCCTCTCGGTCACCTTCCCGACCCGCAGCGGTCCGCTCCGCGCCGTGCGCGACGTCTCCTTCACCCTCAGCCGCGAGCGGCTCGGCATCGTCGGCGAATCGGGTTCCGGCAAGTCGACGACCGGGCGCGCCATTCTGGGGCTCGTGCCGTCGGCGCGCGTCACGGCGCGGCGCCTCATGCTCGGTAAGACCGACCTCCTCGCGTTGACGGCGCGTCAGCTCCGCGCCATTCGTGGCAAGCGGATCTCGATGGTCATGCAGGATCCGAAATACTCGCTCAATCCGGTGATGAAGGTCGGCGAGCAGATCGCCGAGGCCTACCGCATCCATACCGGCGCCGGGTGGGCCGAGGCGCGGCGGCGCGCGCTCGAGATGATGGACGCCGTCCGCATCCGCGACCCGGAGCTCGTCTACCGCTTTTATCCGCATCAGGTCTCGGGCGGGATGGGACAGCGCATCATGATCGCCGAGATGCTGGTCGCCGAGCCCGAGCTTCTCATCGCCGACGAACCGACCTCGGCGCTCGACGTCACCGTGCAGTTCCAGGTCCTGGCGATCATCGATCAGCTCATCGCCGGGCGCGGCATGGGCCTCATCTTCATCAGCCACAACCTCAATCTCGTCGCCTCGTTCTGCGACCGCGTCCTCATCATGTATGCCGGGCGCGTCGTTGAAAGCTGCACCGCCGCGGCGCTGCACGAGGCGAAGCATCCCTATACGCGCGGCTTGCTCGCCTCGATCCCGCGCATCGCCGACGGCAGCCGGCGCCTTCCCGTGTTGAGCCGCGATCCCGCCTGGCTCGATGTCGAGCCCGTCGTCGGAGCCGCCGAGTGATCGAGGTCGAGGAGCTCGCCGTCACCTTCTGGGTCGGGCGCACCCGCATCGCCGCAGTCCGGCGCGCCGATTTCAAGGTGGCCGCAGGAGACGCCTTCGGTATCGTCGGCGAATCGGGCTCGGGCAAGACGACGGTGCTGCGCGCCATCGCCGGCCTCATTCCGGCGAGCGGCGGGGAGATCCGCCTCGCCGGCACGCGGGTCGAAGCGCACCGCTCGCGCCAGCACCGGCGCCTCGTGCAAATGGTCTTTCAGGATCCCTACGGCTCGCTCCATCCGCGCCACATCGTCGACAGCATCCTCGCGGAGCCGGCGGAGATCCACGGCCTCGACGCGATCGACCGCCGCGTCGAGCGTGCGCTCGCCGAAGTCGGGCTCGGCCCTGAGCACCGTTTCCGTTATCCCCATCAGCTCTCCGGCGGTCAGCGACAACGCGTCGCCATCGCCCGCGCCCTCATTCTCGAACCGCCCATCCTCCTTCTCGACGAGCCGACCTCAGCGCTCGACGTCTCGGTTCAGGCCGAGATCCTCAACCTCCTCAATCGTCTGCGCGAGGAGCACGGCCTCACCATCGTCCTGGTCAGCCACGACCTCGCAGTCGTCGCCAATCTCTGCCGCCGCCTCGCCGTGATGCGCCAGGGCGAAATGCTCGAGACCTTGGATACCGAGCAACTGCGCCAAGACGGTCCGACCCATCCCTATACGCGCCAGCTCGTCCGCGCGAGCGAAGGCTACGATCGGGCCGCGCTCGACGAGATCCTCGGTGCGCCGCAATGACGATGGCTGGGTCACGACGACGATGCGCGCGATGAACTTCCATCCGCTCGACGATGGATCGACGCCGCCGCGCACCATCTACCGCGACACCGAGGAGCCGGCGCCAGCGACGATGCCGCTCGACGGCGATGCCACCGCGGATGTCGCGATCATCGGCGGCGGCTTCACCGGCCTCTCCGCAGCCCTTCATGCCGCCGAAAAGGGACTGCGGGCGGTCGTGCTCGAAGCGAACGAGATCGGCTTCGGCTCCTCCGGCCGCAACGAGGGGCAGGTCGTGCCGGCGATGAAGCAGGAGCCGGCGCATGCCGAACGCACCTTCGGACGCGCGCGGGGGCAGCGTCTCATGGAGGCCGCAGGGGCGGGACCCGATCTTGTCTTTGGCCTCATCGAACGCTTTTCGATCCAATGCGCCGCATCGCGTTGCGGCATCATCACCGCGGCGCACTCGGCTTCGAGCCTCGAACGGATGCGGCAACGCACGCGCTTCTGGCAGGAGCGCGGCGCTCCCGTCGAGATGCTGGAGCGCGCCGCGGCCGAAGCCATGATCGGCGGCGTCGCTTATGTCGGCGGCTCGCTCGACCGGCGCGGCGGCGTCAACCCGCTGGGATATGCCCGCGGCCTCGCCCGCGCGGCGCAGAGCCTCGGCGCCCACATCCATACGAAGACGATGGTGACGGGCATCAAGTGCTCGTCGTCCGGCTGGACGGTCGAAACCGCCACCGGCTCGGTCGCCGCGGCGAACGTCCTCATCTGCACCAACGCCTATGCAAGCGAGCTGTGGCCCGGCCTCCATCGCGCGATCGTGCCGGTCCGCGCCTATCAGCTCGTGACGAAGCCGCTCGGCGAGAATGTCCGCAACACCATCCTCCCCGGCGGCCATGCCTTGAGCGACACGAAGCGCGTCATGGTCGGCATGCGCCGCTATGCCGACGGCCGCCTCCAGCTCGGCGGTGGCGGGGTCACGACCGGCCCCGATCGCGCGCCCTTCTTCGGCCATGTCGAGCGGCATCTGCGCCGGCTCTTCCCGCAACTGACGCAAATCGAGTGGGAAACGACATGGAGCGGCTGGATGGCGATGACGCCGGACCGCTATCCGCGGCTGCACGAGCTGGCGCCCGGGCTCCTCGCCGGCTTCGGCTACAACGGCCGCGGCGTCGCGATGGGGACGATCATGGGGCGCGAATTGGCAAGGCGCGTCGCCGGCGAGCCGCTCGAGGATCTTGCGATCCCGGCGACGCCGCTCCAACCAATTCCAGGTCACGCGCTGCGTCGCGCGATCGTCTTCGCGCGTCTGCACTATTACCGGCTGCGCGATGCCTTGGACGAGTTTCGGCGTTAGTCCAGCTCGCGTTGCCGCCGTCATTGCGAGCCGGAGGCGACGCAATCAAGTGCCGGAGCTGGTTGCCGGGATTGCTTCGCTACGCTCGCAAAGACGATTTCGCAGCGTTGGTGGCGCGTGTCTCGATGGAGAGCTGATCATCTCGAGTCATTCTCTTAGTCTAGCGCGTCTAACTAGAGAATCGCCGAATGCACGAAATTGCTGACGAGGTCGAGCCGCTTGCTGTGCCAGGGATCGGGGACGCGGTTGTTCGAGAGATAGGCGAAAGAGGCGCCGGAATCG
>JBGPOZ010000037.1:0-27635 GCA_041488295.1 Allostellaceae bacterium | reverse complement strand
TGGATGAGCGTCGGCTCTCCGCACCCGTTCTCGAGGCGCAGGCGGAAGCGTGTCGCCATGTCGGTCGTCAAGCCATGCGTGCCGTTCGGCTGACGGATGCCGAAGACCGTGGCCGGCTTGCCGTGCACCTCGATGGTTCTGCTCTCGGCACGGAGCGTCGCCAGCGCGTCGTCGGCGCTGGCCGGGCGGACGAGGCGCGTGGCGGCGCCGGCCGCGATCATCGCCGCCGAGGACAGCAGAAACCCGCGTCGGTTCAGCATCGCTTTCCTCCATCAGGGGACACGGCACCACCGCACGGAAACCGTCATTGCGAGCGTAGCGAAGCAATCCACGCAACAACCAGCCGCAGCCTGTGGATTGCTTCGCCTCCGGCTCGCAATGACGGCGCCAAGGGAAGTCGCATCGCCAGCCGTCAGAGCTTCGCCGAGCGCAGCCGCAGCGCGTTGGCGATGACCGTGACCGAGCTGAGGCTCATCGCCGCGCTCGCGATCATCGGATTGAGCAAGAGCCCGGTCCAGGGATAGAGCACGCCGGCGGCGATCGGCACGGCAAGCGCGTTGAAGGCGAAGGCGAAGAAGAGATTCTGCCGGATGTTGCGCATGGTCGCGCGCGAGAGGCGCCGCGCCCGGACGATCCCGTTGAGGTCGCCCTTCAGGAGCGTCACCGCGGCGCTCTCCATGGCGATGTCGGCGCCCGTCCCCATCGCGATGCCGATTTCGGCCTGCGCCAACGCCGGCGCGTCGTTGATGCCGTCGCCGGCCATGGCGAGGAAGCGGCCCTCGCCCTGAAATTTCTTCACCGCGGCGGCCTTTTGATCGGGCAGCACCTCGGCGAGGATGTCTAGGATGCCGAGCTTGCGCGCCACCGCTTCCGCCGTCGTGCGGCTGTCGCCGGTGAGCATGACGATTCGGATTCCCTCCTCGCGGAGCGCTTTCAAGGCGCCGATGGCGCTCTCCTTGATCGGATCGGCGACGGCGACGAGCCCGGCCGCGCTTCCGTCGACCGCGACCAGCATGACGCCCTCTCCCTCCTTGCGCCGCTCGTCGGCGCGCACCGGCAGATCCCAGGGATCGATGCGAAGCGCCTCGAAGAGCGCCTTGTTGCCGACGGCAATGCGCCTTCCGTCGACCGCGCCGATGACGCCCATGCCGGGTTTCGCGCTGAAATCGGCGACGTTGCCGAGCGCCAGCCCGCGCTCCTCGGCACCTTTGACGATTGCCGCCGCGAGCGGATGCTCGCTGCCGCGCTCGAGCGAGGCGACGAGCCGCAGGAGCTCGTCTTCCCCAATGCCGCCGCGCGGCGCGACGGCGACGAGGCGAGGCTTGCCCAGGGTCAAGGTTCCGGTCTTGTCGACGACCAAGGTGTCGACCTTCTCCATGAGCTCGAGCGCCTCGGCGTTCTTGACGAGAATTCCGGCCCGCGCGCCGCTGCCGGTTCCGACCATGATCGACATCGGCGTCGCGAGGCCGAGCGCGCACGGGCAGGCGATGATGAGGACGGCGACGGCGTTGAGGATGGCAAAGCCCATCGCCGGAGGCGGACCCCAGACGGCCCAGGCGGCGAAAGCCACGACCGCCACCGCGATCACGGTCGGCACGAACCAGGCCGAGATCGTGTCGACGAGGTTCTGGATCGGGGCGCGCGAGCGCTGCGCCTCGGCGACCATGCGGACGATCTGCGCCAGAAGCGTGTCGCGCCCGACCCGCTCGGCGCGCATGACGAAGCTGCCGGTCGCGTTGACCGTGGCGCCGGTGAGCTTGTCGCCCGGCGATTTTTCGACCGGCAACGGTTCGCCCGTCACCATCGACTCGTCGACCGCGCTGTGCCCGTCGAGGACGACGCCGTCGACCGGCACCTTCTCGCCGGGTCGGACGCGAAGGCGATTGCCGACGACGACGTTATCGAGCGGGATATCCCCCTCGCTGCCATCGTCCCGGACAAGGCGCGCCTCCTTCGGCGCGAGATCGAGGAGGGCGCGGATGGCGCTGGAGGTTTGCGAGCGGGCGCGCAGCTCGAGCACCTGGCCGAGCAGCACCAAGGTCACGATCACGGCGGCGGCTTCGAAATAGAGCGCGACCTCGCCGTCATGGCCGCGGAAGGAGGCGGGAAAGATCCCGGGCACGAGCGCCGCGACGAGGCTGTAGCCGTAAGCGACGCCGGTGCCGAGCGCGATCAGGGTGAACATGTTGAGGCGGCGATTGACGATCGATGCCCAGCCGCGCGCGAAGAATGGAAAGCCGCCCCACAGCACCGCCGGCGTCGCGAGGATGAACTGGACCCAGACCAGCGCCCGCGCGGACAGCATGCCCGCAAACGCGTGATCGGAGACATGCTCTGCCATGACGATGGCAAGGAGCGGGATCGACAGCGCGACGCCGACCCAGAAACGGCGCGTCATATCGGTGAGCTCAGGGTTGACCTCGTCCGTCGCGGAGGGCGTCATCGGCTCGAGCGCCATGCCGCAGATCGGGCAGCTGCCCGGACCCTTGCGGATGATCTCCGGGTGCATGGGGCAGGTCCACAGCGCCTCGCCTTCACCGGCCGCGGGCGCGGCAGGCTTGGTCGCGGCGTCATTCGCGCGCGCGAGATATTTGCGCGGGTCGGCCGCGAATTTCTCGCGGCACCCGGCGGAGCAGAAATAGTAGGCGTGCCCTTCGAACTGGGTCCGGTGCTTTGCCGTCGCCGGATCGACCGTCATGCCGCAGACCCGGTCCTTCACAATTGTGCGGTTCATCGCATGATCATGGCCGTCATTCGGATGGTGCTCACGGGCATCCATGGCGATCTCCTGCGAGAGCCGGGTCACCGGCAGCGGCTTCTCAGGATAGAGATGGGGTTTCCAGCAATGGGAAGGTCAAGCCTCGCGGCGAAAACCTAGGGCAATCGGGCAACGCAAGAAAGGTCTACCACGGAGTCACGGAGAGCACGGAGAAGTGAAGGCTTTTTGGAGCCGCCTTGCGGCCCAATTCCTCCTCCTCCGTGCTCTCCGTGACTCCGTGGTGATTCTTATTCGGACGGGGCTTTCACTCGATTGCCCTGGGCGAAACCGCCGCGATCAGATCATCGGATCGCCGTCGAGATTGGCGCGGATCTTCGTCAGCACGGCGCGGAGAGCGCGGATCTCGTCGCTGGTCACGCCCTTGCTCGCGATCGCGTTGACGGCGGCGGCGCGCGGCAGCAACGCCTTCTCGAGGGCGCGGCCATGCCCCGTCAGATAGACCTTGACGATGCGCCGGTCGCCGCTATCGCGCTCGCGCCGCACGATGCCGCGCCGCTCCATGGCTCTGAGCGCGGTGACGGTGGTCGGCTCCATCATGCGGACGCGCTGGCTCAGCTCGCGCTGGCTGATGCCGTCCTCCCCCCAAAGGACGCGCAGGAAGAACCACATGCCGATGGTGACGCCGTGCTCGGCGATGCGCGCCTGCAGCGAGCGGCTGAAGGCGCGGTGCGTCTCGCGCACGAGATAGCCGACGCTCGCCCCCGCCGGCAGGATGGCGCCGACATCGGCGAAGGCGTAGCGGCGCACCGCCGCCGCGTCTCCCTTCTTGCGCGCCATCCCGGGCAAGGCTCCCCGCTATTTCTTCAGCGAGACGCCGAAATAAGGCTGACCGCCGAAGCCGTGAATCTTGTAGCCCACCACCTCCTTGCGGATCGGCGTGAAGGTCTGCGAGTTGGCAAAGAGCATGCCGCCCACATCCTCCTGAAAGACCTCCTGGGCGTGGCGGTAGAGACGCTCGCGCTCGGCCTTGTCGTTGCTGACGTTGGCCTTGGCGACGGAATCGGAGAAATCCTTGTTGCACCAACGCGCGCGATTGCCGCCGAGCTTGATCGCATCGCACGTCCAGTTCGAGGTCAGGATCTGCGAGGGATCGGGGTAATCCCAGGTGTTACCGAGCATGACGATCTGGTGGCCGCCCTCGCGCGCCCGCTTCAGATATTCGCCCCACTCGAATGTCAAGATCTCGGCCTCGACCCCGATCTTCGCCCAATCGGCCTGGAGGAGCTCGGCGGCCCGGCGCCCGTTCGGCATGTAGCCGCGCGTCACCGGCAAGGCCCAGAGCGTCGTCTTGAAGCCGCTCGGCAACCCGGCCGCGGCGAGCAGCGACTTCGCCTTTTCGGGATCGTAGGGCCGCGGCTTCAACGTGTCGTCATGGCTCCACAAGGTCGGCGGCACCATCGCCGCGGTCTGGATTCCGGTTCCCTGATAGACCGCCTTGACGATGTTCGGGATGTTGCTGGCATAGACCAGCGCCTCGCGCACGCGGCGATCGTCGAACGGCTTCTTCTCCTGGTTGAAGGAGAGATAGCTCATATCGGCGCCGGGGTTTTGCAGAAGCGTGATCGAGGGATCGTCGCGCATGCGCTCGAGATCGCCCGGCGCCGGATAGCGCGCGATGTGGCACTCGCTGGCCTGGAGCTTGGCGTAGCGCACCGTCGGATCGGTGGTGATCGCGAAGACGAGGTCGTCGACCTTGGCGGTCCGGTCGTCGAGCCCGGCTTTCTTCGCCCAATGGTCGGAGAAGGCCTTGAAGCGGATCTGCGTGTCCTTCTGGTATGTCACGAAGGAGAAGGCGCCGGTGCCGATCGGGTTCTGGTTCGTCAAATCAGGCGTCCCCGCCTTCAGCATCGCCGCGGCGTATTCGGCCGAGAGGATCGAGACGGGCTCGACCGAGAGCGCGGAGAGGAGCGGCGCCTGCGGAACCTTCAGCTCGAACTTGACCGTGTAGTCGTCGACCCGCGTGATCGCCTTGATGCTGGGCTCGACGAGCGAGCCGAAGAATTGGTAGCCGGTGCCGCCGACCGCGTAATAGGGATCGCTCTTGTCCATCATCCGGTGGAAGGAGAAGACGACGACGTCGGCGCTGAAGTCGCGCGAGGGGGTGAAGAGCTTGCTGCTCTGCCATTTGACGCCGCGGCGGAGATGGAACGTGTAGGTGAGCCCGTCTTCCGAGACGTCCCAGCTCTCGGCCAGGGCCGGAACGAGATTGGAGCCGCCGCGCTCGGTCTCGACCAGGCGATCGTAGATCTGCGAGGCCATGTCATAGGCGGTGTTCGCCGTGGTGAATTGCGGATTGAGGTAGTCAGGGCTCGCCTCGCTGCAGACGACGAGCGTGTCGGCGAATGCCGCGCCGGAGAGTGCGAGCGCGGCGAGCGCGAAGAGGGCGATCGGTGCGAGGCGGTTCACGGCCAGTCCTCCAGTCGAAACGGCGCCATGTCGGAGCGCCAGCGTCTTGCGCGCGGCGAGGCGCTGCGCGACATCGAACATTCTCCCGCCGCCTGCGTCAACCCCGCGACCCAGCGGCTCATGGCATGGCCGCCGCATGGCGGCAGGGGTAGGTCGTCGCCGGTGTATCCCGCCCGTTCGACTTTCTTCTCATCAAAGGCGTGGCGCTCAGAACAACAGCGCCGACAATATTTACAATAGATATCCAGGGCGCTTGACGGTGAGATTCGCGTCGCATACTTTCGGCAATTGACGGCATTGGTGGGGGGGACCATGGCGAGTGTCGGCGGCGTTCTTTCAGCAGCGACCTCCAATATTGGCGTGCGACGGGGATCTGTTCTTGTTCCGCTGGCAATCGTCAGCATTGTCGCGCACGCTCATGTGGCGGTCGCGGGCCAGCACCTGCGGAGTTTCATCACAGATCTCTACGCCGGGCAGGGCATTACCCTCGCAACCGACGACGGCAATGAAAACATCACGAACCCCCAACTCGTCCAAGGTTTGAACCAGAGCCTCAGCGCGTTGAGCTCCGGTACCAACTCCGGAATTAGTTCGCTCGGCTCGGCGGTTTCGAGCTCGACATTCGACATCACCCAAGGAATGCCGATTCAATCGAGCAATAGTCTTGGCCCGCTCGTCGCGGAGCGCGCGGAGACTTTGGGCCAAGGACACATGAATTTCGGCGCGTCGTTCAGCCATGTAAAGTTTACCGAATTCAACGGCAACTCGCTGGGCAACGTCACCGCCGCCTTCAACAATCTCAGCGCGGGCGAGAACGACCAGGTCATCGTCAAGGCGAACATCAAGATCCAGCGGGATACCCTGGCGTTCTATGGAACCTACGGTATCAGCCCGGTTTGGGACGTCGGCATCATTGCGCCCTTCGTGCATGTTGCCGTGCGGGCCACCGCTGACGCTTCGCTCAACGATTCGGGCAATGACGGCGACCAATTCCTCGGCAATACGCATTCGCAAACCGGCGGTGACGTGACCGGCCTCGGCGATGTGGTGCTGCGCTCCAAGTTCAATTTTCTTCAGAACAGCGCATCCCTCCCCGACCTCGCCCTCTACAATGAAGTGAAGCTGCCAACGGGCGATGCGAGCAACCTTCTCGGCTCCGGCAACACCGATTTTCTGGGGATGATCGTCGCCTCGAAGCAGCTCGGCTTCATCGCGCCGCACATCAATCTCGGTTTGCAGGGGGTCGTGGGTAACGGCACCGACCGGAACAATCTCCGCTATACGGTCGGAGCGGATGCGGCGGTGACGCAAGACGTCACCCTGGCGCTCGATGCCGTCGGCAAAAAGGATTTCGGCGGGTTCAATACCGTCGATCTCGCGATCGGCGCCAAATGGAACATCTTCGAGCGGAACATCGTCAGCGCCAACGTCTTCGTTCCGATCAACAAGAATGAAGGGGTTCGCCCGGATTACGCGGCCAGCCTCAGATGGGACATCACGTTCTAGAAAGCCGACGATAGCGCGGGCCGGGTGACGGCCGCTACGGCTTCTCTATCCGCATTTGGTGAAGACGCGACGGTAATAATTCCATTCGCTATCGGTCGCCAATTTGCCGCGAATTTGCGTCATCTGACCGTTCTGAAACGTGCCGAACTCGGTGACGGTGTCGCGGTTCTGCGGGTCCCGGGAATTGATCAGGATCTTGTCCTCGGCCACGCGGTATCCCGTAATCTCGAGCTTCAACGAACTGCCATTCGGCAGCGCGAAGATCCATTCCGTCGGCGTGAGCGAGATCTTGAGCGACCCGGCGCACCAATTTCCCATGAGCGCCGATGTGGTCAGCTTGGGCACCTCTAGGACCGCCACTTGTTGGTCCGCCGGTTTTGGCGGTGCCGTTTCGGTTGCGGCGGTGCCTTTGGCCACGGGCTGCGTCGCTTGCCCTTTCGGTGCCGTCCCTTTGACCTCGGCAACCTGCGTGTTCGGATTTTTGCTCGCGGCGCGCTCGGCCGCCTGGCGCGCGGCGTCTTGCTTCGCCGCTTCCGCCGCTTGGCGCGCGGCTTCTTTCTTCGCTTCCGCCGCCTGACGCTCCGCCTCCTTGCGCGCCGCCTCCGCCGCGCGGCGCTCGGATTCGAGCCTTGCCGTTTCGGCCGCCTTCTGATCCGTCTCTTTCTTGGCCGCTTCCGCCGCGAGCCGATCCGTCTCTTTCTTGGCCGCCTCGGCGGCTTGGCGCTCGGACTCTAGCCTTGCCGCTTCCGCCGCCTGAAGCTCCGCGTCGCGCCGCGCCGCCTCCGCCGACACGCGCGCGCCTTCGCGCCGCGTCGCCTCGACCGCTTCGGCCGACTGCTCTTCGGCTTCCCGCCGCGCTGCTTCCGCCGCCTGGCGCTCCGCGTCGATCCGCGCCGCCTCCGCCGCGAGGCGCTCCGCCTCCTTCTTCGCTGTTTCGGCGGCCTGACGCTCCGCCTCTTTGCGCGCCGTTTCCGCTGCGAGGCGATCTGCTTCTCTCTGTGCCGCTTCGGCCGCAAGCCGGTCCGCTTCGCGCTTTGCCGCCTCGGCTGCCTGCCGCGCGGCCTCTTTTTGCGCAGCTTCGGCCGCGAGGCGATCCGCCTCTCGCTTTGCGGCCTCGGTCGCCTGCAACTCCGCCGCCTTCTGCGCGGCTTCGGCCGCAAGGCGATCTGCCTCTTTCTTCGCCGCCTCCGCCGCCTGCCGCGCCGCCTCTCTCGTCGCGACTTCCGCCGCCAGACGGTCTGCTTCCTTCTTCGCCGCCTCCGCCGCCACGCGATCGGCTTCCCGGTTCGCCGCTTCCGCCGCCTGCCGCGCCGCATCCTTCTTCGCCGCCTCGGCCGCGGCCGCATCGGCGGCGCTCGTCTCGGAGCGTGCCGCCGGCGGAGCACGGTCATCGACGATGGGCGGATGCGTGAACGGATTCGGCACGACGCCCAAGAGAACGGCCGCCGCGACGCATGTCGCGGCAATCGCCGCAACACCGCCGAAAATGAGTCCCCGCGGCACATGCTTCGCGCTCGGGCTGAAATCTTCGACGAACCGGCTGATCGTCGCCGTTCTCGACTCGCGGTCGAAATTCAAGGCGGCGGTGAGGGCGCGCCACTGCTTCTGGCTCAGCGTTGCCGGACGTTTCGGAACGATCCCGTTGTCACGCGCATCGGTCGCCATCATGCGACCGAACGGGTGCCGTCCCGTTACGAGCTCGTACGTGATGCACCCCAGGGCAAAGATGTCGTCCCGGACATCGGGCTTCCCGCCCTCGATCATCTCGATGGTTGCGTAAGCCGGCGTCATGGCGCGCAGGCTGCCGACGTCGAACGCCGTCGCCTGGGTTTCTTCCTTGTGGTCGGTCTTCTTCAGTGCCCGCGCGATGCCGAAATCGATGACTTTGATGCGGCCGGAATCGGTGATGATGATGTTGGCGGGCTTGAGGTCGGAGTGAACGATGCCATTTTCGTGGGCATAAGACAGCGCGGCGCCCACCGACTTCACGATGGACAGGACCTCGTCCATCGGAAACCCATTTTTTTCCGCCTTGAGCTTCTTTTCGAGCGACCCGCCGGACAGAAACTCCATCGTGAGGTAAATGAGCGCATCGTCGCGGTCGAAATCGTAGACCGTGATGATGTTTGGGTGAGCGAGGATCTGTGCTTTCTTGGCTTCGCGCTGCAGGGTCTTCAGCGAATCGGGGTGACTGCGGAAATCTTCGTTGAGCACCTTGATCGCAATGCTCGGATCGCGATCCTGCGCTTCTTTCTTTCTCAGGTCGGTCGCGCGATACACCACCCCCATGCCGCCGGAGCCGAGCATTTCCTCGAGCACGAAGCGGCCCTTGATGGTATGGCCGACGAGAAACTTGTTTTCCTTCTTGAAGATCACCGTCCGGTCGCCGTCGCTTTCCGGAACGACGGTCTTTCGATACTCGGCGTCGATCTTCTCATCGATGAGCTTGTACGAGTGCTGGTCGAGCAATTTGCGGAAGTCGCTCTTGCGCCAACTATCGATGAGCGCGCTCTGCGAGGCCCGATCCCCCGATACGAAGGTGCGCTCGATCTTGGTCAAGAGTTCGGGAAGGCCCAAGCGACCTTCGGAATATTCGTCAAGAGGAGTGACCGGTGTCATCGCGCGGGCCGGATCCAACTGCCACCGTGGACGGTCAATCGATCGTCGGTCGCCTCGTTACGAAGCCGACCGTTAATTTTTTGCCAAATTAAAGGTTCAAGTCCAGTCTCATTCTTTCGGGTATGTTGCCGACCTGCAACGGACGGTTGTCGGGAGAAACCGGATGCCCCGGCGGGCGCCGCCAGTGCTGCGCTCCGAGGCTCCTCCCATCGCGTCACGCCAGCGCCGCGCCGGGAACGCACCCCAACACGGATATAGCATCAATTCGTTACCAAGCCGGTGAATTTGCTCACAACGGGCAGGTCACCCTTGCCGCATCGCGCCACCGCGAAGAGCGGTTCTCTATTCGTTTGAACGGGGTCGGGATTTCGCTACATTCGACGGGATTCCCCGAGAACGCCGCGGAACGAGCGCGAGCGACCCGACATCGAGCGATGACCGAACCGACCGATCCCACGATCGAGACTTCACCCGAACAACCGCACCCGGCGACGCCGAGCGCCGCCGCGGCGCGGACCGGCATCCTGCCCTACCAGTCGTTGAACGCGATGCGGCGGGAGCGCGAGATCTGGGCCGAGCCGGACATCCTCGCCGACCAGGTGCAACCGGCGAGCATCGATCTGCGTCTCGGCACCGTGGCGTATCGGGTGCGCGCCAGCTTTCTGCCGGGCCCGGACGCCACCGTCTTGCACAAGATCGGTCAGCTCGACGGCTTGGCGATCGACATTTCCGCCGGCGCGGTGCTGGAGAAGGGCTGCGTTTATGTCGTGCCGCTGATGGAGCGGCTGAAGCTCACGGGCACCGTCACCGGCTTTGCCAATCCCAAGAGCTCGACCGGGCGGCTCGACATCCTGACGCGGCTCATCACCGACCGCAGCACCGCCTTCGACCAGATCGAGCGCGGCTATGAGGGACCGCTTTACGTCGAGATCGCCCCGCGCACCTTCAGCGTCGTGGTGCGGCCGGGCACGCGGCTCAACCAGGTGCGCTTCCGCCGCGGCAGCTCGCAGCTCGCCTCGACCGAGCTCATCCGCCTCCACAAGGGCGGTCAGCTCGTCACCGGCCAGGATGGCGGACAGGGCGATAGCCGGCAGAACATCAAGGAGAAGCTGGTCGGCGTTTCCATCGATCTGCAGGGGGCCGGCCGCGGCGCGCTCGTCGGCTATCGCGCGAAAAAGCACACCGACCGGATCGACGTCGAGAAAATCGGCCACTACGACCCGCAGGATTTCTGGGAGCCGATCCACGCCCATCGCGAGCCCGCGATCATCCTCAACCCGGATGATTTCTACATCCTGGTGACGCGCGAGGCGGTCGGCGTCCCGCCCGATCTCGCCGCCGAGATGGTGGCCTACGACACGACGGTCGGCGAATTTCGCGTCCACTACGCCGGGTTCTTCGATCCCGGCTTCGGCTGGGACGATGCGGCGGGCGGGGCCAAGGCCGTCCTCGAAGTGCGCTCGCACGAGGTCCCGTTCATGCTGGAGCACGGCCAGACCGTCGGGTGGCTGCGCTATGAGCCGATGGCCTCGCGCCCCGATCGCCTCTATGGCGCGGGGTTGGGGTCCAATTACCAGAATCAGGGACTGACTCTGGCAAAGCAGTTCCGCCGGGGATAGTTGCGCCGCCCTACCCCCTCGGCCACTCCTCGCGCAGGATGGCGAAAAGGACATGGTCCTGCCATTTGCCGTCGATGCAGAGATATTTCTCGGCGTAACCCTCCTCGCGAAAGCCGACCTTGCGAAGGAGGGCTCGGCTCGGCAGGTTGGTCGGCAGGCACGCCGCCTCGACGCGGTGGAGGCGGAGCTTCTGAAAGGCGAAATCGAGCATCAGGCGCAGCGCTTCGGTCATGTAGCCCTGGCGGGCGTAGGGCTCGCCGATCCAATAGCCGAGGCTCGCCGTCTCGGCGACGCCGCGCCGCACATGGGAGAGGCCGATGCCGCCGAGGATCGCCTCGTCGCTGCGGCGGAAGAGGAAGAGGCTGTAACCCTGATCGGTGCGCCAATCCATAGCGTAGCGGGCGATGCGGCGGCGGAACGAGGCTCTGCTCAGCGCGTCCGACGGCCAGCTCGGCTCCCACGGCGTCAGGAACTCGCGCGACTGGCCGCGCAGCTCGGCCCAGATCTGCCAGTCGCCGCGCTCGGGCGCGCGCAGCAGGACGCGCTCGCCCGTGAGCTGCAGCGGCGGCGGCTGCAGGTTGAAGAGCCGCGGGAGCTGAAGCAGCTCCGAGGGGCTCGCGCGCTGCGAGGGTCGCTTATCGCGCAAAGCGCGCACTGATCCGGTCGAAATGCTCGAGGCGCCCGACCTGGCCCAGCGCCGTGAAGGTCGGACGCGCCGCGGCGACGCGCCGGGCGACGCGCGTCACGGCGGCATTGTCGACCGCCTCGATCCGCGCCACGATGTCGCCGACATCGAGCAACTCGTCATAGACGAGGAGATGCTGCGCCAGTTGCTCGCAGCGCGCCGACGTGCTCTCGAGCGACATGAGGATGCCGGCCTTGAGCTGTGCCCGCGCCCGCTTCAGCTCGGCGGGCTGGAGCCCGTCGCCGATGCGGCGGATCTCCTCGCAGATCGCCGGCATGAGCTCGACCACCTCTTCGGGACCGGTTCCGGCATAGACGCCGAACAGCCCGGCGTCGCGGTAGCCATGCGCGAAGGAATAGATCGAATAGACGAGACCGCGCTTTTCGCGGATCTCCTGGAAGAGGCGCGAGGACATGCCGCCGCCGAGCGCGGTCGACAAGACCGACGCGGCGTAATGATCGGGGTCCTTGTAGGAGACGCCGGCGAAGCCGAGCACGATGTGCACCTGCTCGAGATCGCGCTGCTCGCGCAGATCGCCGCCGACATAGCGCGACGGCTCGGTGCGCGCTGCGCTTTCGGCGCCGAGCCCGGCGAAGGCGTGCGCAGCATGCTCGGCAAGCGCATCGTGGTCGATCTTGCCGGCGGCGGCGAGCACCATGCGCGGCGCCGCGTAATTCTGTCGCAGATAGGCCGCGACGCTGTCGCGCGACAGGTTCTGGATGATCTCGGGCCGCCCCAGCACCGGCCGCCCCATCGCCTGATCGGGGAAGGCCCGCTCCTGGAAGAGATCGAAGATGACGTCGTCGGGCGTGTCGTTCGCCTGGCCGATCTCCTGGAGGATGACCGTGCGCTCGCGCTCGAGCTCGGCCGGATCGAAGACCGAGTTCTGCAGGATGTCGGCGAGAATGTCGACGGCGAGGGGGACATCCTCCTTCAAGACCTTGGCGTAATAGGCAGTGTGCTCGCGCGAGGTATAGGCGTTGAGATGGCCGCCCACCGCCTCGATCTCCTCGGCAATGGCAAGGGCGGAGCGGCGCTCGGTCCCCTTGAAGGCCATGTGCTCCAGAAGATGCGCGACGCCGTTGACCGAAGCCGCCTCGTGGCGCGTCCCGACATCGACCCAGACGCCGAGCGACACCGTCTCGACCGCGTCCATCGCGTCGGTGACGATGCGAAAGCCGCTCGGCAAGGTGGTGAGGCGGACGCTCATGCGGCACCTCCGGCGCGGCGTCGCGGCCTGTCGACGCGGCGGGCGCGCTCGCGCACGAAGCGCTGAACCGCGGCGAGATCGTTGGGCAGAACGGCGATCCGCTCACGCCGCGTCATGAGGTCGGCAAGGGCCGGCGGCAGCGCCGGCCGGATGCCGGTCGCGGCCTCAACGGCATCGGGGAATTTCGCCGGATGCGCGCAGGCGAGCGCAACCATCGGCACCGCGGGATCGCCTTCTGCCTCGCGCGCCGCCGCCACCGCGATGGCGCTGTGCGGGTCGAGCAGCTCGCCGCTGCGTTTCCTCGTCGCGGCGATGGTGGCGCGCGTCTCGTCGTCGCTGACGCGGCGGCTGGCGAAGAGCCCTTGCGCCATCCGCCATTCCGCCGCGCTCACCGGCAGAGTTCCGGTCGCGCGAAAATCGCGCATCGCCGCCGCGACGGCGCCGCCATCGCCATTCTTGAGCTCGAAGAGCAGACGCTCGAAATTGCTCGACACCTGGATATCCATGCTCGGGCTCAAGGACGGCTCGACCGCGCCGATCGTCATGCGGCCGCTCTCGAAGAAGCGCGCCAGGATGTCGTTGCGGTTGGTGCCGATGACGAGGCGCTCGATCGGCAAGCCCATGCGGCGCGCCATGTGCGCCGCGTAGACATTGCCGAAATTGCCGGTCGGCACGGCGAAAGCCACTTTGCGATGGGGCGAGCCCAGCGCCAAGGCGGCGGCGAAATAATAGACGATCTGCGCCAGGATGCGCGCCCAATTGATCGAGTTGACCGCCGAGAGGTTGAGCGCGGCGCGAAACTCCACATCGGCGAACATCGCCTTCACGAGATCCTGGCAATCATCGAAGGTGCCGTCGATGGCGATGGCGTGGGCATTGGCCGCGGGGATTGTCGTCATCTGCCGCCGCTGCACCTCGGAGACGCGGCCTTGCGGATAGAGAATGAAGATGTCGATGGCGGCGCGGTCGCGGCACGCCTCGATCGCCGCCGAGCCGGTATCGCCCGAGGTCGCGCCGACGATCGTCACGCGCTCGCCACGCTCCTGGAGCAGGGCGTCAAAGAGACGGCCGACCACCTGCAGGGCGTAATCCTTGAAGGCGAGGGTCGGGCCATGGAAGAGCTCGAGGAGCCAGAGGCCGTGATCCAATTGCTTCAGCGGCGCCACCGCGGCATGACCGAAGCCGGCATAGGCTTCGGCAAGGAGCGGGGCCAGCGCCGTGCCGCCGAGCCGGTCGCCGATGAACGCGCCGAGGATCCGCGCCGAGAGCGACGCGTAATCGAGCCCGGCGAGGGCGGCGATCTCGGCGCGCGCCAAGGTGGGGACGCGTTCCGGCACGTAAAGACCGCCATCATGCGCGAGCCCGGCGAGGAGGACGTCCGCGAAAGCCAGCGGCGCCAGCGAGGACGCTGCGGCACGGGTGCTGATATAGCGGGGGGAATCCATCGGCATCGGACCAGTCACTCCGCGAGGGTATCCCCGCGCGGAAACGGCCGCAACAGTCGCTTCGCAACGATCCGGCCCAGGGCAGGACGCGGCGCCGAATTTTGCATTGCGGCGAATTGTGTGAAGCGCATCACACCGATCGCCTGGACGATCCCCTATTGTGCGCCTCGCAAGCGTTCCCAGTGGTGCAGTCGGAGGAAGCCATGATGGAACTCCACGACGACGTATCGCCCAGCATCTACCGCTTTCCGGAGCTCGTGCGCTATACCGGCGCGAGACTTCGGCGCCGGCTGCGGCAGCAGTGGGAGATGGCGCTTCTTCGTCGCGATGCGAAGGCGCAGCCGGTGACCGATCTCTCGGGCCCGACGCCCACCCAGATCGTGCTCGGGGCCTGGTGCCTCGCTATCGTCATCGCGCTGGGCGCGTTCGGCCTGACGCTGATGCTGTAAGGATCCGTGCCGGTCACGATCCGAGATCGACCAGCGCGTGCAAAGCCCGCTCGTCCTTCAGCGCGATCGAGCCGACATCGATGAGGACGATGCCGTCATCTTGCCATTGCCGAAGCTGCTTGTTGATGCTCTCGCGCGACATGCCGACCATCGCGCCGAGCTCGCGCTGCGACAGCCGCGACACGGTGCGCAAGCCCGTGGCGCCGCGCTCGCCGCCCGCATCGGCCAGCTCGAGCAGCTTCTTGGCGAGGCGCGAGGGGAGGTCGCGGAACAGCATGTCCTCGACCTGCTCGGTGGTGCGGCGCAGACGGTCGCACAAGACGCCGATGAGGCGGAGCGACACCTCGGGATTGTTCTTGAGGAACGGTACGAAGCTGCGGCGCTCGATGACAAGCAACTCGCACTCGCCCTGCGCTGCGGCATCGGCGGTCCGCTCCTTCCCATCGAGCAGCGCGATCTCGCCGAAGATTTCGCCGGCGCGGATCGTGTTGAAGACGATCTCGCGGCCGTCGGGCGACGGCGCGCTGATCCGCACCTGACCCTTGAGAACCGCCATCATCCCGGTCCCTGGCGAAGCCTTTAGGAAGATGGTCTCGCCGGCGCCGAAGCGCACGACCCGGGCCTGCGCCAGAAGCTGGTCGAGCTCCGCCTCGGTGAGATGACCGAAGAGCGCGTGATTTCGCAGGATCGTTCGCCGATCGACCGGCGCCGCCGTCATTCGAACCGTGTTCGGCATGACAGGCCATCCCTCTGTGCATCGGTCTCCAGCTTCTTTGTACGGCGCGCTTCGCTGCGGCGCAACAAGATCGGCCATCGATTATAGCGCTGCAATCTCTGGATGAAATTATTGGATGCTGCGCTCGCCGTTGCAGTATGGTGCATCCGGGACAACCGATTGCGGCGCAACCGCGAATTTGACTCTTCCGGAATGGGTTGCCGTTTGATTGAGTAGGCAATTGTAGCGGCGATTGGGGGGTGGCGATGGGTGGCGGTCAGGGATCTCGTCCGGCCCGTGCCGGGCTGCTTCGCTCGCTCCTTCTCGCCGCGGCGGTTGCAGCCGGCGTCTTCGCATCGAGCGCGGCGCGCAGCGACGACGGGCTCACCATCACCGGGCTGACCGACCGAACGGGGACGATTTCGAATCCGGCGGTCGGTCTCAACGACTATTTGGCCGTCAGGCTCAGCGGGACGGCGCCGCTCGCGCCGGAGCGCTACGTCCTCTTCCTCGATGGACGCGCCATGGACGGGCTCGACGACACGCTCTACCAAAGCGACGGGCACGCGCTGCTCTTCCACCTCCGCCGGAACAGCACCAACGCGACGGCCTGGGCCGCGCTGCTCGGCTCGCCCGATTGGCAAAACCGCCGCATCTCCGTCGCGCTCGGCGAGAAGAAGCCGCCGCCGGCGACCGCGCAACCGACGATCACCACCAATGGAGGGGCGGAGCCGCAATTCTCGCTCGTCGTGCTGTCCGGAACCTGGCTCGCCTTCGCCGTGCTGGCCGTCGGCATCCTGGTGTGGGGCGGCGCCACGCGGACGACGATTCTCAAAGACAATCTTCTGCCGCAGATGCCGCCGCAGCAGCAGCCCTACAGCCTCGCGCGATGGCAGATGGCGTTCTGGTTCACCTTGGTCTTCGCCTCCTTCGTCTTTCTGTTCGTCCTGCTGTTCGATTACAACACCGTCACCGAGCAGGCCCTGACCTTGATGGGGATCTCGGGCGGAACCGCGCTCGCCGCCGTCGCCATCGACGCGACGAAGGACAGCCGGATCGGCGCCGCGAACGCCACGCTGCAAGCGCTCGGCCTCAACGCCTATGCCGATGTCGTCAAGGTGCGCAGTGCGATCGCGGAAAGAACCGCGATCCTGGCGTCGAATCCGCCGCCGGATGACGCAACGAAGCTGCGCCTCCAGTCGGAGGTCGCCGACCGGCTGCGCTTGCTGCGCACCTATGAGGATGTGATCCGTCCCTTCGCCTCGGAAGGCTGGTATCGCGATCTCATGACCGACATCAACGGGCCGGCGCTGCATCGCCTGCAGGTTTTCTGCTGGACTTGGATTCTCGGCGCCGTGTTCGTCTTCGGCGTCTACCGCAACTTCGCGATGCCGCAATTCAACGGGACATTGCTCGCGCTGATGGCGATCACCGGCGCCGGATATGTCGGCTTCAAATATCCCGAGAAGCAGTGATGCGCGGGCCGCAAGGGCGCTGAGCCGGTATGGGAGCCCAGGACGGGATCAAGCACGTCGTCGTGCTCATGCTCGAGAACCGCTCCTTCGACTGCATGCTCGGCAAGCTCTACCCGAAGAGCGCCGCCTTCGAGGGGCTGAGCGGCACCGAGACGAATCTGTTCAGGACGCCGACCGGCCTCGTTCCGAAGGCGGTGTGGAGCAGCGGCAGCATGGACCCGCTCTCCGCCTCGATCCCCGATCCCGACCCGGGCGAGCTCTTCGCCGACATGACCCAGCAGCTTTACGGCGAAGGCGGCCGGCGCAACGGCGATCCGGCACCGATGAGCGGCTTCATCGCGAACTACATGGCGCAACCGCCATCGGACCAGCCCTACGATCCGGTGGCGGTGATGCACATTTTCACGCCGCAGCAAGTGCCCGTCATCAGCACCCTCGCGAGAGCCTTCGGCGTCTGCGATCAATGGCACGCATCGACGCCCTGCCAGACCTGGCCGAACCGGTTCTTCGCCCACACCGCGACCGCGCTGGGGCATGTCGAGAATTCGCAGTTCCATATTCCGTTCGCCGCCCCGAGCATCTTCCGCCGCCTCAGCGACGCCGATCGATCCTGGCGCGTCTACTTCCACGACGTTCCGCAATCGATCACGCTCGGCGACATCTGGCTCGAGGCCTTCTTTCATTTCCGCTTCTTCGGCCAGTTCCTCGCCGATGCGCATGACGGGGCGCTGCCCGATTACAGCTTCATCGAACCGCGCTATTTCACCGATTTCGGCCTCGGCATCCCCAACGACCAGCACCCGCCGCACAACGCCGCCTATGGCGAGCAGCTCATCGCCGCCGTCTACAACGCCGTCAGAAGCTCGCCGAACTGGAAGAGCACCCTCCTCGTCATCACCTACGACGAGCATGGCGGCTGCTTCGATCACATGCCGCCGCCGGCCGCGGTGCCGCCCGACGCGGCAAGGTTCGCCGGCTTCAATTTCGACAGCTATGGGGTGCGCGTTCCGGCCGTCATCGTCTCGCCCTACATGCCGCCGGGCAGCATCGTGCGCGTCCGGCCCGAGGGATTGCCCCATCAGGGCCCGCCCTACCCCTTCGACCACACCTCGATCATCGCGACCTTGCGCAAGCTGTTCGATCTCGGCGCGCCGCTCACCGCGCGAGACGCGGTCGCGCCCGATCTCATCGGTCCGTTGAGCCTCGATGATCCGACGAATGACGGCCCCTTGAGCGTGACGGCAAGCAATGTGCAAGCCTCCGCCGCCGAGCTCGCAACGCGCGCAAGCGCGCCGTTGAACGGCATCCAGGACGGCCTCAGCCGCATGGCGGCGCAGCTTCCGCCGGCCCCGCTGCCTCAAGGCGCCGACGTGCCGCGACCGAGCGCCACGGCGGAGCCGAGTTTCGACAATGTGATCCAGGCCGCCGCCGATGCGGTCGCCCGGGTCAAATCGTTCCTCGGCCTGTGATTTCGAACCGGTGACCTGCCGCTACCCGCCGAGATAGCGCGTCTCGAGATGGCGCCGAAAGATCGCGGCGTCGAGCGGCCGGCCGGTCGCCGCCGTGATGAGCTCGGCCGCCGACAGGAGCGAGCCCTTGCCGTGGACATTGACGCGCAGCCAGGCGAGAAGCGGCGCGAAATCGCCCTCGGCGATGCCGGGGAGAATGGCGGGATCGGCGCGCTTTGCCGCATCGAAGAGCTGCGCCGCCAGCATCGCGCCGAGGGTATAGGTCGGGAAGTAGCCGAAGGCGCCGTCATACCAGTGGATATCCTGGAGGCATCCCCGTCGATCGTCGGGTGGCTCGACTCCGACGAGCGCCTTCATCGCCGCGTTCCATGCCGCCGGCAATTCTGCGAGATCGAGATCGCCGGCGATGAGCGTGCGCTCGAGACGGTAGCGCAGGATGACGTGCGCCGGATACGTCACCTCATCGGCATCGACGCGGATGAAACCGCGCTCGGCCCGCGTGTTGAGACGGTAGAGGTTCTCGGCGCTCCATTCCGGTCCGCTGCCGCCGAACGTCTCGCGCAACACCGGCGCCAGATATTCGGTGAACTCGCGGCTGCGGCAGGCCTGCATCTCGATGAGCAGCGACTGGCTCTCGTGGACGGCCATGCCGCGCGCCTCGCCGACCGGCTGACGGCGCCATCGCAGTGGAAGGCCGCGTTCGTAAAGCGCGTGGCCGGTCTCGTGCAGCACGCCCATCAGCGCTTGGCGGAAATCGCTTTCATCGTAGCGCGTCGTGATGCGGACGTCGTCGGGCGTGCCGCCGCAGAACGGGTGCAGGCTGACATCGAGCCGCCCGTGATCGAAATCGAAACCGATCCGCTCCATCAGCCTGACGCCGGCCGCGCGCTGCTTCTCGACCGGGAACGGCCCTGCCGGCTCGTGCGGCGGCGGCGCCGCGCCTTGACGCTCCAGCACGCGGGCGATGAGCCCCGGGAGCGCCGCGGCCAAATCATCGAACAGCCGATCGATGATAGCGGTCTCGGCGCCCGGCTCGTACTGGTCGAGCAGCGCCTCGTAGGGGCTCTTGCCGAGATGCGCCGCCTTCGCCGCCGCAACCTCGCGGACGCGGTCGAGGACGTTGCGCAGGGCCGGAAGCACCATCGCGAAATCATTCGCCGGGCGCGCCTTGCGCCAGATCTGCTCGCATTGGGAAGCGGCGTGCGAGGCCGCCTCGACGAGATCGCCCGGCACCGCCGTCGCGTGCCGCCACTGGCGGCGCATCTCGCGCAGATTGGCGCGCTGCCATTCATCGAGATCGTTCTGTTGGCCCGCGGCATCGAGGAGGTCGGAGACCCTGGGATCGGTCAGGATCTCATGCGAGAGGAGCTTCAGGGTCGCGACTTGCTCGGCGCGCGAGGCGGCGCCGCCCACCGGCATGAGGACGGCGCTGTCCCATTGGATGACGCCCCCAGCCTCGCCGAGCGCACCCAAACGGCGAAAGCGCGTCTCGAGGTTCTCATACGCCGTCGCCGCCATGATACGCTCACCCCGTTTCCCGCATGCGTTGCCGATGAAAGACGACATAGACGATGGCGAGGCCGGCCGCCAGGGCGAACCAGGTGATGGCGTATTGCAGATGGTCGTTCGGCAGCTCCGTCCGCGTGATGCCGCCCTTCGGCCAGCCGCCCGGACTGGGCGCGGGGCCGGCATCGACGGTGAAGGGCAGGACACGGTCGAGCCCGCCGCATTGTGCCATCGCCGCGACGTCGATCCAGAACCAGTAATTGATGTCGCAGCGATTGTCCGGCACGAACCAGTTCGGCCTTTGCTTCGGCGGCAAGCGCAGCAGCCCTTCGATGGTGACGGGTCCGGCGATCTCGCCGGCGGCGCGTTTCATCGGGTCCTTGAGATCGGCGTCGATCCAGCCGCGATTGACGAGAAGGAGCGCGCCGCCCGCAACGCGCAAGGGCGTCACCACCTGATAGCCGGTCGTGCCGCCCGCATTGCTGGCGCCGAGGAAGAATTCATGATCGTGGAGGAATTCGCCTTCGGCGCGGATTCGGCGGAACTCCATGCCGGAGGCGACCGCCGGATCGGTCGGCAACGCCGCCGCAGGCGCCGTCAGGGCCGCCATGCGCGCCGCGATCAAGCCGTTCTTCCAGTGCAGCCGCTCGAGCTGCCAGAAGCCGAGGCTCAGCAGGACGAGAAAGGCCGGAAGCGCGGTGACGGTCGGCCAGAAAGCCGGGCGGAAGCGGCGCAAGAGCCGGACCCTATGATGGCGGCGCTTCGGGCCCGCCGCCCAGCGCCAGATGTCGGTATTGCAGCGCGATCATCGCGGCTTTCAGCGGGCGGAGCATCCCGATGGCGCCGATGAGGATGGTCGGAATCCACAGCACGAGATGGACCCAGATCGGCGGCGCGAAGGTGATCTCGACGATTGCCGCGAGGCCGACGACGACGGCGCCGAGGATGAGAATGACGAAGACGGCCGGCCCGTCGCCGGCATCCTGCGCCGAGATGTCGAGGGCGCAAACGGCGCAGCGCGGCACCACTGTCAGAAGCCCGTCGAAGATCCGTCCCCGGCCGCAGCGCGGGCACCGGCAGAGCAACGCCGCGACGAACGGCGAGACCGGTGGTCCGTGCGGCGCCCAGGTCACCCTATGCCGCCGCTCGGCAGGCGCTCATTCGCCGACCGCCGAGCCGCTGCCCCACCAGTAGATGCAGATGAAGAGGAAGAGCCAGACGACGTCGACGAAATGCCAATACCAGGCCGCTGCCTCGAAGCCGAAATGGTGCTCCGGCTTGAAATGCCCGGCCTTGGCGCGGAACCAGCAGACGGTGAGAAAGGTCGTGCCGATGATGACGTGGAAGCCGTGGAAGCCGGTCGCCATGAAGAAGGTCGAGGGGAAGATGCCGTCCTTGAAGGCAAAGGCGGCGTGGCTGTACTCGTAGGCCTGAATCGCGGTGAAGGATATGCCGAGCAGGATCGTGAGGCCGAGGCCGAGGAGGAGGTTCTTGCGGTCGTTCTCGAGGAGCGCTGCATGCGCCCAGGTGACGGTCGTGCCCGAGAGCAGCAGGATCATCGTGTTGAGGAACGGGAGCTCGAACGGATTGAAGGGGTGGACGCCCTTGGGCGGCCAGATGCCGCCGACCGGGAAGAGGCTCGAGGTGAAGAACGCCCAGAAGAAGGCGGCGAAGAACATCACCTCGGAGGCGATGAAGAGGGCCATGCCATAGCGCATGCCGAGCTGGACGACCGGCGTGTGGTGGCCCTGGAACGTCGCTTCCTTGATGACGTCGCGCCACCATGCGGCCATCATCCCGAGCACGCCGATGAAGGCGACGATGAGGAGCCCCGAGCCGTGATTGTGCATGTAGAGCACGCCGCCCGCCGCGAGCATGCCGACGAAGAGCGCGCCGACGAGCGGCCAGATGCTCGGCTCGACGAGGTGGTACTGGTGCTTGGGGCCGTGGCCGTGCGGCAACGCCGCGTGCGTCTCGGTCATGATGTCAACCCTGCTCTCTCGATCGGAGGGAATATCGTTGCCGCGATTTGCATATCACCCGCTCATGCGGACGATCGCGATGACGTAAAACAGCGCCGCCAGCGCCACGAGGACGAGAAGCAGCGCCCGGTTCTTGGCGCGCAGGCGCTGCTTCCGATCGTCCATCGCCACCGCGCTCTCCATCTCACGCGCCGCCCGCCGCGGCGGCAAGGCCGCCGACAATGCCGGGCGCCCGGTCGAGGATCATGACGGCAAAGAGGAGGAAGAGGTAGAGGATCGAGAAGCCGAACATGCGCTTTGCCGACGTGTCGCCCGCATCGCGCCAGACGCGGATCGCCGCCATGGTGAAGAGGAGGCTGAGGACGAGCGCGGTGCCGAGATAGACGAACCCGGCAAGACCGAACCAGGCTGGCGCCAGCGCCACCGGCCACAGCACCAAGGTGTAGAGCAGCATCTGCTTCTTGGTCTCGCGCGCGCCCGAAACGACCGGCAGCATCGGCACGCCAGCCTTGGCGTAGTCGCCGGTACGGTAGAGCGAGAGCGCCCAGAAATGCGGCGGCGTCCAAAAGAAGATGAGGGCGAAGAGGAGCAGCGCTCCCAGCCCGACATCGCCGGTCGCCGCCGCCCATCCGACCATCGGCGGAAAGGCGCCCGCGGCGCCGCCGATGACGATGTTCTGCGGCGTCCGCCGCTTCAGCCAGGCGGTGTAGACGAGAATGTAGAAGGCGATCGTCCCGGCGAGGAGCGCGGCCGCCACCGGATTGACGGCGAGGCCCATGACGATGACCGAAGCTGCGGCGAGGACGCAGCCGAAGCCCAACGCCTCGCCCGGCGCCATGCGGCCCGCCGGCAGCGGCCGGCTTTGCGTCCGCCGCATCACCGCGTCGATGTCGCGGTCGTACCACATGTTGATGGCGCCCGCCGCTCCGGCGCCGACCGCGATGCACAGCACTGCGACGGCCGCCAGCACCGGGTGGAGATGCCCCGGCGCGAGGTAGAGCCCGGCGAATCCGGTGAAGACGACGAGCGACATGACGCGCGGCTTCAGAAGCGCGATGAAATCGCCGACACTCGCTCCGGAATGGGACGCCGTTGCGTCCGCGATCCGGCCGGCGCCGAGATCTGCCGAGGAGATGTTCGCCACGGACCGCGCCCCGATTCGGTCTGCCTACCGGATCACCGGCAGTTCTTCATAGGTGTGGAACGGCGGCGGTGAAGGCTGGGTCCATTCGAGCGTGGTCGCCCCCTCGCCCCAGGGATTGGCGGCGGCGCGCTTGCCGGCGAGGAAAGTGTGCACGACGACGAAGACGAACCACAGTGTCGAGCCATAAGCGATGAAAGCACCGATCGAGGCCCACCAATTCCACCCGGCGAAGGCGTCGGGGTATTCGGCGATGCGGCGCGGCATGCCGGCAAGGCCGAGGAAATGCATCGGGAAGAAGGTGAGGTTGACGCCGATGAAGGTCGTCCAGAAATGGATCTTGCCGAAGGTCTCGTTGTATTGCCGCCCGCTGATCTTGCCGATCCAGTAATAGAACCCGCCGAACAGCGCGAAGACCGCGCCGAGGGACAGCACGTAATGGAAATGGGCGATCACGTAATAGGTGTTGTGCAGCGCCATGTCGACGCCGGCATTGGCGAGGACGACGCCGGTGACGCCGCCGACCGTGAAGAGGAAGATGAAACCCATCGCCCACAGCATCGGCGTCTTGAACTCGATCGAGCCGCCCCACATCGTCGCGATCCACGAGAAGATCTTCACCCCGGTCGGCACGGCGATCACCATCGTCGCCGCCGTGAAATAGGCGCGCGTGTCGATGCCGATGCCGGTCGTGAACATGTGGTGCGCCCAGACGATGAAGCCGACGACGCCGATCGCGACCATCGCATAGGCCATGCCCATGTAGCCGAAGATCGGCTTCTTCGAGAAGGTCGAGACGATCTGGCTGATCATGCCGAAGCCGGGAAGGATGAGGATGTAGACCTCGGGATGGCCGAAGAACCAGAAGAGGTGGAGGAAGAGGATCGGATCACCGCCGCCCGCCGGGTCGAAGAAGGTCGTCCCGAAATTGCGATCGGTCAGCAGCATGGTGATGCCGCCGCCGAGCACCGGCAGCGAGAGCAGCAGCAGGAACGCCGTCACCAGGATCGACCAGACGAAGAGCGGCATCTTGTGCAGGCTCATGCCCGGCGCGCGCATGTTGAAGATCGTCGTGATGAAATTGATGGCGCCGAGGATCGAGGACGCGCCGGCGAGGTGGAGCGAGAAGATCGCCATGTCCATCGCCGGCCCCGGATGGCCGGTCGGCCCCGAGAGCGGCGGATAGATCGTCCAGCCGGTGCCGACGCCGCCGCCGACCTGCGAGGAGCCGAGCAGCAGCAGGAAGGACGGGATGAGCAGCCAGAAGCTGATGTTGTTGAGGCGCGGGAAGGCCATGTCCGGCGCGCCGATCATCAGCGGCACGAACCAATTGCCGAAGCCGCCGATCATTGCCGGCATCACCATGAAAAAGATCATGATGAGGCCGTGCGCCGTGGCTATCACGTTGTAGGTCTGGTGGTCGGTGAAGACGCCGCCCGTCGGATGCATGAGCTGGGCGCGGATCAGGACCGAGAAGAGGCCGCCGATGAGGCCGGCGATCACCGCGAAGATCAGGTAGAGCGTGCCGATGTCCTTGTGGTTCGTCGACATGAACCAGCGGCGGAAGAAGGACGGGTAATGGCCATGCTCGTCGTGCCCGTCATCGTGGGCGTGCGAGCCGGGGCCATGCGCGTGGGTGGATGGGGTCGCCATGATGTGTCCCTCTTCAACGCTCTCTATTGCGCCGCGGCAGCGGCGATGTGCAAATCCGCTCCCTTTGCCGCGTTCCCGCCCGTCTTTGTCCCAACAGGCGCGGCGCCATTGGCCGCCGACTTCTTCTTGGCCTCGATGAATTTCGTGAAATCGGCCTTCGAGACGGCCTCGACGACGATCGGCATGAAGGCGTGGTTGACGCCGCAGAGCTGATTGCACTGCCCGTAATAGACGCCTTCCTTCTCGACGTTGAACCAGCTCTCGTTGAGGCGGCCGACGACGGCGTATTCCTGGACGCCGAAGGACGGCATGAACCAGCTATGCATGACGTCGGTTCCGGCGACGAGGACGCGGACATTCTCGCCGACCGGCACGACCAGCCGATTGTCGACGTCGAGCAGCCGCTTTTGGTCGGCCGTCACCTTTTCGGGCGCAATCATGTTGCTGTCGAAGCTGAGATCGCCCAGATCCGGGTATTCGTAGGTCCAGTACCATTGATGGCCGGTGACCTTGACCGTCATGTCGGCCTTCTGCGTCCGGTCCATGAAGTACATGAGACGAAAGGACGGGATGGCAATGACCAAGAGGATGATGACCGGGATGACCGTCCACAGCACCTCGATCAAGGTGTTGTGCGACGTGCGCGACGGCACCGGGTTGGCGCGCGCGTTGAACTTTACGATGACGTAGAGGAGGAGCCCCATCACGAAGAGGGCGATGGCGGTGATGATGATGAGGAGCTCGTCGTTGAGACTGTCGATCGCGTGCCTGACCGGCGTCGCCGCTTCCTGAAAGCCGAGCTGCCAATCATGCGGCTCGACCACGTGATCGGAGGCGGCGCGGCCGAACGGCGGCGCGGCCAAACCGACGAGCGCGGACAACGCCGCGATGCGCAATGCCCTCGCGCCGAAAAATCCGTGGAACCTCATGCCCTCGTGCCCCTCGTCAGGAATCCGTCGCTTCGAGCGTCGCGAGCCCGTCACGGCAGCCACGTCGATTTGGCGCGAAACCTACAACAAACTCGACTGCGACCACAACTCCAAGAACCATGGGATCGCAATTCGGATTGCAATTCGCGGCGATGCGCGCCGCGCTCTCCTCGCCCGCCGCACGGGCAATGGCAATGATCGAGCACCGATTGCGACCTTATGCCGCATAAACCCGCGGTACGCTGCTTCTCCCTCTCCCGCTGAACCTCGTCGCTTCCTTCCCCGCTCGCCGCCCCCATATCTTGTCGACATGTGATAGAGTTTCCGCGGCGGCGCCGCTTGCCCCTCTGCCGCCCCTGCCGTAAAGGATGCCCATGAGCGATCTCGCCGCGACCGACGATCTCTTCTTCAACCGCAGCGGCATGGATCGCCGGCGCGTCGAACGGCTGGTCGGCGAGGCGCTCGTCGGCATGGATGACGGCGAGCTCTTCCTCGAATACAGCCAGTCGGAGAGCGTCGCGCTCGACGACGGGCGCATCAAGAGCACCGCCTTCGACACGACGCAGGGCTTTGGCCTGCGCGCCATTTCGGACGAGGCGACCGGCTTCGCCCATGCCTCGGAATTGTCCGAGGACGCGATCCGCCGCGCCGCGGCGACGGTGCGTGCCGTCAAATCCGGAACCTCCGGCACCATGATGGCACCGCCGCCGGGCACCAACCGCAGCCTCTACACCGACGAGAACCCGCTGGGCGCCGTCGATTTTGGCGCCAAGACGAAGCTTCTCGCCGAGATCGACGCCTATGCCCGCGCGAAGGACCCGCGCGTCCGCCAAGTGATGGCCTCGCTCTCCGGCGTCTGGCAGGCGGTGCAGATCGTCCGCGGCGACGGACGGCGCGTCGGCGATATCCGGCCGCTGGTGCGTCTCAACGTCTCGATCGTCGTCGGCGAGGGCGAGCGCATGGAGACCGGGTCTTCGGGAGCGGGCGGGCGCGTCAGCTACGAGCGCTACATCGATCCGACGCAATGGCGCTTCCAGGTCGACGAGGCGTTGCGCCAGGCGCTCGTCAATCTCGGCTCGGTGCCCGCCCCCGCCGGCGAGATGAGCGTCGTGCTAGGCCCGGGCTGGCCCGGCGTCATGCTGCACGAGGCGATCGGCCACGGCCTCGAAGGCGATTTCAACCGCAAGAAGACCTCGGCCTTCTCCGGCCTCATCGGCCAGCGCGTCGCATCGCCCGGCGTCACCGTCGTCGATGACGGCACCTTGAAGGACCGCCGCGGCTCGCTCACGGTCGATGATGAGGGAACCCCGTCGGCCTATAACACCCTCATCGAGGACGGCATCTTGAAGGGCTACATGCAGGACCGCCTCAATGCCCGCCTCATGGGCCTCGCACCGACCGGCAACGGCCGCCGGCAAAGCTACGCGCACGCGCCGATGCCGCGCATGACCAACACCTACATGCTGGCCGGCGACAAATCGCCCGAGGAGATCATCGCTTCGGTGAAGCGCGGTCTCTACGCCGTCAATTTCGGCGGCGGCCAGGTCGACATCACCTCGGGCAAGTTCGTCTTCTCCGCCTCCGAAGCCTATCTCATCGAGAACGGCAAGGTCGGGCAAGCGGTCAAGGGCGCGACGCTGATCGGCAACGGCCCCGATGCTCTCACCAAGATCACCATGATCGGCAACGATCTGAAGCTCGACGACGGCGTCGGCACCTGCGGCAAGGATGGGCAGGGCGTGCCCGTCGGCGTCGGCCAACCGACCCTCAGAATGGACGGGCTGACGGTGGGCGGGACGGCGACCTGAGCGACCCGCTGCGGCAGACGATGGCCAAAATCGCGAAGAGCAACCCTCTCCCGCGTGCGGGAGAGGGCAGGGTGAGGGCAAACTCGGCCGCAAATGCTCCCATCCCCTCACCTGATCAACCGGAGACATTGGTAACACTACGGACCGGATACATGGGTAACAGTTTCCATGTTTTGTTCCTGGTTGGCTTCGTGGCGGGCCGATCGGCCCGCCACGAAGCGGCGCAGTTTTTTGGTGTT
>JBGPOZ010000036.1:0-28058 GCA_041488295.1 Allostellaceae bacterium | reverse complement strand
CCTTGCGCGCCTTGAGGACGGGCAGCGGGCAAAGAAGGCCGGACGTATCGAGTGTGTCCATGGCAGGCGCATTCTCATCTCCCTCTCCCGCTTGCGGGAGAGGGTCGGGGTGAGGGGATGGGAGCACCAACGACTCCGTTGCGGAGCGCAGAGATTGCCCTCACCCTGCCCTCTCCCGCAAGCTCTCGGCGAAGCTTTGCTTCGCCTGTCGCGACAGCGGAAACCTTTGGTTTCCGCGAGAGCGGGAGAGGGCATCGTCGGCGATCGATCCCCACTCACCCGAACCGATTGTTCTTCGGGAAGCCGTTCGGCGCCACCCGCCCCGCCGTCGCCCGTGCGCCGAGCCAATTGGCGAGGTCTGTCTCGGTCCGGGTGCGGTTCTCGCCTTGCCGCCAGCTCAGCCCCTCGGCGAGCGTGAAGATCTTGACGTCGGCGAGGCCGCCCTCCTTGTAGCGCTGCAGGATGACGCCGCGGCCGCGGCTCATCTCGGGGATCTCCTCGACTTTGCAGATGAGGAGCTTGCGGTTGTCGCCGAGGAACGCCGCGACGTCGCCGCCGATCGGCGCGCAGATCCGCGCCTGGACGCCCTCGCCCGGAACGAGCACCTGCTTGCCGGCGCGCGTCTGCGCCAGCACCTCGTCGCCGGCCACGACGAAGCCACGCCCGTCGCTTGCCGCCAGCAGCAGTTTCTGCTCGGCGCGATAGGGGAACAGCGCGACGATGTCGTGCTCGTTCGGCAGGTCGATCATGAGGCGGAGCGGTTCGCCATGGCCGCGGCCGCCCGGCAGCTTGTCGACGGAAAGCGTGTAGAAGCGACCGTTCGTGCCGAACACGACGAGGCGGTCGGTGGTCTCGGCGGGGACGACGAAACGCGGACCGTCGCCTTCCTTGTACTTGATCTCGACGGCGCCGCCATTGTGCCCCTTGACGGTGCGAATCCAGCCCTTCGCGGAGCACAGCACGGTCACCGCCTCGCGCTCGACCAGCGCCTCGACCGGAACGAGGATCGCCTCGGGTGTGGCGCCGATCTCGGTGCGGCGGCGGCCGAGCGCCGTCGCGGCGCCGAACTCCTTGCGCGTCTCGGCGATCTCCTTGGCGATATAGCGCCATTGCCGTCGATCCTGCGCGAGAAGCGTCGTCAGCTCGCCCTCCTCCTTCTCGAGCGCCGTCAATTCCTTGCGGATCTCGAGCTCTTCGAGCTTGCGCAAGGCTCTCAAACGCAGATTGAGGATCGATTCCGCCTGAAGATCGCTCAGATCCCAGCGCGACATGAGATCGGCTTTGGGCTCGTCGCTTTCGCGGATGATGCGGATCACCTCGTCGAGGTTGAGATAGACGATGATCTGGCCGCCTAGAATCTCCATGCGCCGCGCGATGGCGGCAAGGCGATGGCGCGATTTTCGCTGCAGCACGATCCGGCGATGGTCGAGGAAGGCCTGCAGCACGTCCTTCAGATTCATGACGCGCGGCACGCCCGTGGCGTCGAGGACGTTGAGGTTGAGCGGAATGCGCGTCTCGAGCTCGCTGGCGCGGAACAGCGATTCCATGAGGATCGCGGGATCGACATTGCGCGATTTCGGCTCGAGGACGAGGCGAACTTCCTCGGTCGATTCGTCGCGCACATCGGCAAGAAGCGGCAGCTTGCGCTCTTCGAGGAGCGTCGCCAGGCGCTCGACGATGCGCGATTTCGGCGCCTGATAGGGCATCTCGGTGACGACCACCTGGAACATGCCATGGCTCATGCGCTCGACCGTCCAGCGCGCGCGCAATCGAAAGCTGCCGCGTCCGGTTGCGTAAGATTGCCGGATCGACTCGGGGCCTTCGACGAGGACGCCGCCGGTCGGGAAATCGGGTCCGCGCACGAAGGCGACGAGGTCCTCGATCGTCGCTGCCGGGTGTTCGATCAGATGGAGTAGCGCCTGGCACAGCTCGTCGACATTGTGCGGCGGGATGCTGGTCGCCATGCCGACGGCGATGCCGGCGGCGCCATTGGCAAGGAGATTGGGAAAGCGCGCTGGCAGGACGACCGGCTCCTCCCCCTCGCCGTCGTAAGTCGGACGGAAATCGACGCAATCCTCGTCGATGCCCTCGAGCAGGGCTTGCGCCACCGCGGTGAGGCGGCTTTCGGTGTAGCGCATCGCCGCGGCGTTATCGCCGTCGATATTGCCAAAATTGCCCTGGCCGTCGACCAGCGGGTAGCGCTGCGCGAAATCCTGCGCGAGACGCACCAGGGTCTCGTAGACCGCTTCGCCGCCATGCGGGTGATATTTGCCGACGACATCGCCGACGATGCGGGCGCTCTTCTTGTAGCCGGAGCCGGGATCGAGACGCAGCTCGCGCATGGCGAAGAGAACGCGGCGGTGGACCGGCTTCAACCCGTCGCGCACGTCGGGCAGCGAGCGCGCGACGATCGTCGAGAGCGCGTAGGAGAGATAACGCTCGCCCAGCGCCTCGGCGAAATCGACATCGCGAATTTCGCCCCTATCGGCAATTTTGGTCATATCGGAATTGAATACCGCTAATCGTGGCGAAAGGAAAGAGCGGCCCCAGATGTTGTCACAACGGCGCTCATCCGGTCAGAAAATCGTGCACGCGCGGGCGGCAGCACGCGACCCAAGGGGGCGAAGACGTGACGCTCGATGAAGAATCCGGTGAGCGCCAAGCCGTCGCGGATGTCGCGCGGCGCGGCTTCGGTCGAGGAGTCGCACAAGAAGGCCGGCAAGGGCAGGAGCTTGTCGCGGTACGGCGCGCCCGCGGCACGCGACACGGCATGCGCCGATTTGGGCGAGACATAAGCGAGATCCTCGGAGGTGCCGGTGGCGGCGCAGCGCGTCAATTCGAGACCGAAGCCGAGCTCGGTAAGAAGATCGAGCTCCCAAGCGACGTAGCAGGCGGCCCAGCCGGCGTCGTTCCTGAGCGCATCGAGCACGCCGATCAGCCCGGCGAAGGCGCGCGGCACGCTCTCGCGTTCGGGCAGCGCCGCTTCGGCGAGAGCGCAGGCGGCGGCGAGACAGGAAAGGCGCAGCGGATCGTCGATGAGCTCGGCGGCGCAACCCTGCAGGAGCTCGCAGCGCAGAGTGCCGAGATGCTCGGGCAGGCGCGCCTGCCAATGTGCCGCAACACGGTTGCCGATCTCGTATGTCCCGCGGCCGCGAGCACGCTGCGCGCCGCGGATCAGCCCGGAATGCCGACCATGCTCGCGCGCCAAAAGTTGAAGGACGAGCGACGTCTCGCCATGCGGCCGCGCCGAAAGGATGATCGCCTCATCGTCCCATTGCATGGGTGCTCACCCAGCGGAGCCGCGCATCCCTCTTCTTCACCTAATCCTTCCAGTCGAGCCGCATCGCCGCATAGCGCTCGCGGTCGTCGACCCAATTTTCACGCACCTTGACGAAGAGGAAGAGGTGAACCTTGCGATCGAGGAGGCGCTCGAGCTCGGCCCTGGCTCTGGCGCCGATCTTCTTCACCTGCTGACCGCCATGGCCCAGCACGATCGCCTTCTGGCTGTCGCGCTGGACATAGATGGTCTGACTGATCTTGACGCTGCCGTCCTTGAACTCTTCCCAGGATTCGGTCTCGACGGTCGTGGCGTAGGGCAGCTCGTCATGGAGCTGCAGGAAGACCTGCTCGCGCGTCGCCTCGGCGGCAAGGAGGCGCTCCGGGAGATCGGAGAGCTGATCCCCAGGGAACAGCCAAGGGCCTTCCGGCACGGTTCGCGACAGATAATCGCGCAGATCGTCGACGCCGCTGCCGTTGAGACCGGAGATCATGAAGACGGGATCGAAGCGTCCGGCGCGCGAGGCCTCGTCGGCAAGAACAAGAAGGCGTTCGCGCTTCACGAGATCGATCTTGTTGAGGGCGAGGATGGCGCTGCGGCCCGCCGCGGCGAGGCCGGCGATGATGCGTTGCGTGTCCTCATCGAGGCCGCGCGCGGCGTCGACGAGAAGCACCACGAGGTCGGCGTCCTCGGCGCCGCTCCAGGCGGCGGCGACCATGGCGCGCTCGAGCCGGCGCTTCGGCGCGAAGATGCCGGGCGTATCGACGAAGACGAGCTGCGAGGATCCGGCGATGGCGATGCCGAGGACACGGCTGCGCGTCGTCTGCACCTTTGGTGTCACGATCGAGACCTTGGCGCCGACCAGCTGATTGAGCAGCGTCGATTTGCCGGCATTGGGCGCGCCGACCAGAGCGATATAGCCGCAGCGCGTCGCCCCGGTCGTTGCGAGATCGCTCACGATCCGGTTCGCGCCCCGCCGCCTTCGCTGATCTGCGCCAGCAGAACCGCGGCCGCAGCAATCTCGGCGGCACGCTTGGAGGAGCCGGTGGCGGTCGCGGGGGCAAGGCCGTCGACATTGACCCGCACCGTGAAGCGCCGCTTGTGCGCCGGCCCTTCGATCTGCACCGTCTCGTAGCGCGGCAGGCCGCGGCCGCGCCCCTGCGCCCATTCCTGGAGCGCCGTCTTGGGATCGCGCGGCGGCGCCGCGTCGGCCTTGACCAACGGCCCCCAATTTTGCTCGATGAACCGCGCCGCGGCATTGAGCCCGCCATCGAGATAGAGCGCGGCGATGACCGCCTCGCACACATCGGCGAGGACGCCGGCGCTCTCGCGCGTGCGTGCCGAGTTCTCGCCCGCCGACATGATCACATGCGGCGTCAGCTCGATCGAGCGTGCGATCTTCGCCAAGGTCTCGCGGCGAACGAGTTGGGTGTGGCGGCGCGTCAGCGCCCCCTCCGCCTCGTTCGGAAATCGCCGCCACAGCAACTCGGCGATGACGAGACCGAGCACGCGATCGCCGAGGAACTCGAGCCGCTCGTAGCCATGCGCCATGGCGGCTCTCGCCTTCTGCCGCGGTACCGCGCTGGCATGGGTCAGCGCCTCGACCAGCAACCGCGGATCGGCAAAAGAATGACCCAGGGTCTGCGACAGATCCGCCACGCCGCGCGCCGCGTCACTCACCGCTCACCTAATGAATGCCTTGGAAGAGCCTACCGTACCGAATCGCAAAGGGCCAATTCCAGACTTCCCACCAATGGGCCGATCCATCGGTCGAGAAGAAGGTGAATTGCGCCGGCCCGACCAGATTCTCCGCCGGCACGAAGCCCCATTCGCGGCTGTCGGCGGAGTTGTCGCGATTATCGCCCATCATGAAGTAACTGTCCGGCGGAACGACTTTCTCCTGCTGCGGATCGGCGGCGTCGGGCCAATTATTGAATGGCGAATCATCGGTCAACTTGATGATCGGATGACGGATTCCATTCGGCAAGGTCTCGGTGAATTGCTGGACCGGGCGGTGCGACTCAGGATCGATGTAGCGCTCGATCGGCTCGCGCTTGGCCGCGACACCGTTGATGTAAAGGACGCCCTTCGTCACCCGGACATGGTCGCCCGGCAGCCCGATCAGGCGCTTGATGTAGTCGGTCGAATTGTCCTTCGGCCACTTGAATACGACGACGTCGCCGCGCGTCGGTTCGTGGCGGAGGATCCGGCCGGAAAAGAGCGGCAGGCCGAGCGGCAGCGAATACCGGCTGTAGCCGTACGAAAATTTCGAGACGAACAGGTAATCGCCGACCAGCAAGGTCGGAATCATCGAGCCCGAAGGGATGTTGAAGGGTTCGTATGCGACGGTGCGCACAGTGATCGCGATCACCACCGCATAGACGATCGTCATGATCGTCTCGACGACGCCGCCGGTCTTTTTGGATTTCATCAGGATATCCGTCAACGTATTGATTTTCCGAGAGAATGGGTGCAATTTGAGGATACGGCGCGAGGATGAAGCCCCGCGGAGGCCGTGAAGTCAAGTCTGCCGATAGGACAGCCTCCGACCGCGTTGCGCGATCAATCCCGCCGCGACTCGGTTGTTGCGGCACCAGCGCGACGGCGCCGGATCATCGCGCCGACGAGTACTACCAAAAGCGTGACGCCGACGATGAGCCACCCGGCGTGAATCGACGCATCGGTGAGGACGAACGACAATAGCCCCTTCACCACGACGGCGGCGATGGCGGAGAGCGTCAGCGCCACGAGGAGCGCGAGCGTTACGATGAGGGGCCAGCGCATGCGCGTCATTGTTCCTTGTCGTTCAAGACCGCCTCACCTCACCGATCCCATCGGTTCCGCGGTGATCACGACCACAGCTTGAGCCAGCGGTGCTTCGTCGGTCAGCGACAGATCGATGCGCGCCGTCATGCCGGGCGGCGTCAGCGTGTTGAGACGCGCCAGCGCCCCGCCTGTCAGTACCATGCTTGGCCGACCGGAGGCGAGGTTGACGACGCCGAGATCGCGCCAGTAGACGCCGGATCGGAAACCGGTGCCGAGCGCCTTCGAGCACGCCTCCTTGGCAGCGTAGCGCTTGGCATAGCTGGCAGCTCGGTTAGCGCGGCGGTCGGATTTCGCGCGTTCGACATCGGTGAAGATGCGCGACAGGAAGCGCTCGCCATACCGCGCGATCGTGCGCTCGATGCGCTGGATGTCGATGAGATCGCTGCCGATGCCGAGGATCATTGCCGGGCCAAGAGCCTCAGGCGCTCTTCTGGCCGTAGTCTTGGGCGCGCACCTTGTCCATCAACGCTCGCATCTGCTTGATGGCGCTCTCGAAGCCTATGAAGATGGCCTCGCCGACGAGAAAATGGCCGATGTTGAGCTCGACGACCGTCGGGATGGCCGCGACCGGCTCCACCGTATCGAAGGTGAGACCGTGCCCGGCATGGCATTCAAGGCCGATCGCGGCGGCGTGCGCCGCGGCGACCTCCAGACGCTTCAGCTCGGCCCGCGCCTTGGCGCCGCCCGGTTCCTCGGCCGATGCCTCGCAATAGGCACCGGTATGGAGCTCGACGACCGGCGCGCCGAACGCCACCGCGGCGTCGAGCGCGGCGCGATCCGGCTCGATAAAAAGCGAGACGCGGATGCCGGCCCCGACCAGCTCACGAACGAAGGGGCGGATGACATTGTGGCCGCGCACGACATCAAGCCCGCCCTCGGTCGTGCGCTCCTCGCGCTTCTCCGGAACGAGGCAGGCAGCGTGCGGCTTGTGCTTCAGCGCGATCTCCAGCATCTCCTTGGTCGCCGCCATTTCGAGGTTGAGCGGCAGGTCGATTTCGCGCGTGAGGCGATCGATGTCGCCGTCCGAGATGTGTCGGCGATCCTCGCGCAAATGGGCGGTAATGCCGTCGGCGCCGGCTTGCGCGGCGAGGCGCGCGGCGCGTACCGGATCGGGGTGGCGGCCGCCGCGCGCGTTGCGAATCGTCGCGACGTGATCGATGTTGACGCCGAGGCGAAGCTTCGATTGCGCGATCATCGATGGACCCTTTCAGACATCCCACGAACCGAAGCCTCGCACGGAGCCGGCCGCCAACTCAACCCCGCGCGCGCTCGACCGAGTTGATGACCGGCGTCGCACGCAATGCGGCGATGATGTTGGTGAGATGGCGGACGTCCTCGACCTCGATGTCGACGAGAATCTCGAAGAAATCGACCGAGCGGTTGGCGATCTTGAGATTGCTGATGTTGCCGCCATTCTTGCCGATGACGGTCGTCAGGCTGCCGAGGCTGCCCGGCTCGTTTCCGAGCGTCACATGGATGCGTCCGACATGGAGCTGCTCGGCCTCGCCCGCATCCTTCCAGGAGACGTCGAGCCAGCGCTCGGGCGCATCGGCAAAGCTCTCGAGGCTTTCGCAATCGATCGTATGAACCGTGACGCCCTTACCGGTCGTGACGATGCCGACGATGCGGTCGCCAGGCAACGGATGACAGCAACCGGCGAAGTGGAGGGCCATGCCGGGAATGAGGCCGCGGATCGGGACGGCGTTTTCCGAACTCTTGGTCTTGCGCGCACGCCGCAGCGGCACGACCTTGCCGGTCTTGCCCTCGGGCTTCGGCGGAAAGAGCGAGTGAACGACCTCGCGCCCGGTATGAACGCCTTCGCCGACGGCGACATAGAGGTCGTCGGCGGTATCGCTGTTGAAATTTTTCAGCACCCCTTCGAGCTGCTTTTCGGTGAAATCGTGCCCTTCCTGGCGGAATGCCTTCTGCAGGATGGTCTTGCCGAGATCGAGATACTGAGCGCGTTGCTGCGTGCGGATGAAGCGGCGGATCCGCGCCCGCGCCTTGCCGGTGACGACGAATCGCTCCCAGGTCGGCGACGGCGTCTGCGCTTTCGAGGTGACGATCTCGACCTGGTCGCCATTGACGAGCTGATTCTTCAGCGGCGCAAGCCGGCCGTTGATCTTGGCGCCGACGCAGGTGTCGCCGATCTGCGAATGGACGGCATAGGCGAAATCGACCGGCGTTGCGCCGCGCGGCAGGGCGATGAGGTCGCCCTTCGGCGTGAAGCAGAAGACCTGGTCCTGGAACATCTCGAGCTTGGTGTGCTCGAGGAACTCCTCCGGCCCCGACGCGTGCTCCAGGATGTCGAGCAGCTCGCGCAGCCAGCGGTACTGCTTGCCCTCGGTCTTCGGCCCGCCCTGCTTGTAGGTCCAATGGGCGGCGACGCCGAGCTCCGCCACCTCGTGCATCTCGCGCGTGCGGATCTGCACCTCGATGCGCTGCCGCTCGGGGCCGATGACGCCGGTGTGGAGCGAGCGGTAATTGTTTGGCTTCGGCGTCGAGATGTAGTCCTTGAAGCGGCCCGGCACGACGGGAAAGGCGCTGTGAAGGATGCCGAGCGCGTGGTAGCAATCCTCGGTGGTCTCGACCGCGACGCGGAAAGCCATGATGTCGGAAAGCTGCTCGAAGCCGACATTCTTGCGCTGCATCTTGCGCCAGATCGCATAGGGCGCCTTCTCGCGGCCGGAGACCGCCGCCTTATCGAGCCCACCCTTCTTCAGCGTCTGGTCGAGCGCGGCGATGATGCGCGGCACCAGCTCGCCGCCTTTCTCGCGCAGGAAAGCGAGGCGCGCCGTGATGCTCTGCCGCGCCTCCGGATAAAGTTCGGCGAAGGCCAGATCCTCGAGCTCGTCCTTCATGCGGTGCATGCCGATGCGCTCGGCCAAGGGCGCATAGATGTCCATCGTCTCGCGCGCGATGCGCCGGCGCTTTTCCTCGTCCTTGATGTAGCGGAGCGTCTGCATGTTGTGCAGCCGATCGGCGAGCTTGACGAGGAGGACGCGGATGTCCTCGGACATCGCGAGGACGAGCTTGCGGAAATTCTCCGCCTGCTTGGTCTGGTCCGACTGCAACTCGATGCGCGAGAGCTTGGTGACGCCGTCAACGAGCCGGCCGATCTCAGGACCGAACATCCGTTCGATATCCTCGAGCGTCGCCACCGTATCCTCGACCGTGTCGTGCAAGAGCCCGGTGATGATCGAGGCCCCGTCGAGCTTCATCTGCGCCAGAATGCCGGCGACCTCGACGGGATGCGAAAAATAGGGATCGCCCGAAGCCCGCCGCTGCGCGCCATGGGCCTTCATCGAGAAGACATAGGCGCGGTTCAGCGCCTCCTCATTGGCGGCGGGGTCGTAGCCCTTGACACGCTCGACGAGCTCGAATTGGCGCATCATGGCGCGCCTGCCTGCCCAGATTGCGGCATTGCGGCACCGCGTCGCGGCAACTCCGACAGGGCGGCGCCATGAATCTCACGAGCGCCGCATGCCGTCATTGCCTCAGGGCTCTTCGTCGAGTGCCTCATCGGGAAGCGCGTCGGGCTCGGCTGCGCCTTCCTCGAGCGCCGCGCCATCCTCGTCGACGAAGAGCATATCCTCGGCGAGCTCCTCCTCGACTACGGCTTCCTCGCCGCCCTCCTCGCCCATGCCGGGTGCCGAAGCGATGTCCGCCGGCCAAACGCCCTCGGCGGCGAACTCGCGGTCCTCCTCCGGCTCGTCGATCTCGACATGCTTTTGCATGCCTTTGATGAGTGCGTTCTGCAGCCCGTCGAGCGGCACCGTCTCGTCGGCGATCTCGCGTAGCGCCACGACCGGGTTCTTGTCATTGTCGCGCTCCAAGGTGAGCGCGCCGCCAGCGGCGATATCGCGCGCGCGCTGCGCCGCGATCAACACCAGCTCAAAGCGGTTGGGGACCTTCAATACGCAATCTTCGACAGTAACGCGCGCCATGCCTAATCTTTCCCGTGATCTCTAGAGTCATCCCAATATAGGTGGCCGCCGCGCAAGCCGCAATAATTCATGGCTTCTCAGGATGCGGCACGCGGCCGCGCGACCTGCTCGGGCGGCAGGGCGGCAATGAGCTCGTCAAGGGAGCGGCCGAGCCGCGGGTGGCGCCAGTGCGGCGCCAGCTCGCGCAATGGCAGCAGGACGAAGGCGCGCTCGTGCATGCGGGGGTGCGGCAGCAGCGGCCCCCCCTCCCCCGTCATGACCAGCTCGCCATAGGCGAGAAGATCGAGATCGACGAGACGAGGCGCGTTGCGTGCCGTGCGGACGCGGCCGAATTCAGCCTCGACTTCATGAAGGGTCGCGAGGAGCGACGCTGGGGCTAGCACGGTCGCGACTCGCGCAACGGCATTGGCGAACCAGGGCTGGTCGGACATCGGAACCGGCGCTGATTCATACCAGCGCGAACGGGCGGCCGTCATGACGCCAAGAGCCGCCAATCGCTCGAGCGTTGCAGCCAAGGTCGCCTCTGGTGGCCCGTAGCGCGGACTTGGCAGGTTCGCGCCGAGCCCGATGAAGATGGCAGGATCCACCATTCCGTGTCCTTCCTGCGGCACGAGGCCACCTTGCGCGTTACGTGCTTGACCTCGCCGCAATATCATTGCAAACCGATTACAGGAGCCTCAATTCATGTAGACGTTGAGCCCTGGGGAGCTTGGTTGATGTTATTCTATCCTCAAGAGAAAATTGGTTTATTTATCGATGGCGCCAATCTTTACGCCGCCGCCCGCGCGCTGGGTTTCGACATCGACTACAAGCGTCTTCTAGAATTATTTGGATCGAAGGGGCGCTTGATTCGTGCGTTCTACTACACGGCACTGATCGACGAGCAGGAATATTCGCCGATTCGGCCGCTCGTCGATTGGCTCGACTACAACGGCTACACCATGGTGACGAAGCCGACCAAGGAGTACACCGACGCCACCGGCCGCCGCAAGATCAAGGGCAACATGGACATCGAGCTTGCCATCGACGTCATGGAGATGGCGCAATATCTCGACCACATCGTGCTGTTCTCGGGCGATGGCGATTTCCGGCGTCTCGTCGAGGCGGTGCAACGCAAGGGCGTGCGCGTCACCTGCGTCTCGACGATCCGTTCCGTGCCGCCCATGGTCGCTGACGAGCTGCGCCGCCAAGCGGATATTTTCGTCGAGCTGCAGGATCTCTCGCAGAGCATCATGCGCGTCCATCACCACCGCGAGGAGGCAGGGCCGCGTCCGACGCCGCCTGCCTATGAGGAGGCGTGAGCTGCGCCACGACTCAAGCCGGAGCGCTTGCTGAGCCGTCGCGCGATTGCGCGCTCTGCCCGCGCCTCGTCGCGTTTCGTCAGAAGCAGCGCGTTGCCAATCCGCACTGGCACAACGCGCCGGTCGCCGCCTTTGGCGGGCGCGACGTACCGCTCCTCATCGTCGGCCTCGCCCCGGGCCTGCGCGGCGCCAACCGCACGGGCCGCCCATTCACCGGCGACGTCGCGGGCGACCTCCTCTATGCGACCCTTCTCGACCACGGATTCGCGACGGGAAGCTACGGCGCAGATCCCAATGACGGGCTCCGTCTCACCCGATGCCGGATCACCAACACGGTTCGGTGCGTTCCGCCGGAGAACAAGCCCGAGCTTCGGGAAGTCGCCGCTTGCCGTCCCTTCCTCGCCTCCGAAATCGAGGCGATGCCGCGCCTGCGCGCCATTCTCGCCCTCGGTGCCACCGCCCATGCCGGGACGCTCGCGGCGCTCGGCCTCGTCCGCGCGCGCTACCCCTTTGCCCACGGCGCCATGCACGAATTGCCGAACGGGCTCCTTCTTGCCGACAGCTACCACTGCTCGCGCTACAACACGAACACCGGGAAGCTGACGGAGGCGATGTTCGCGGCGGTGTTCAGAGAGCTGAAACAGCGAATCGGCGGTTGAGCGAGCGGCGGATCACCGAGATTGCTCGACTGCGGCGGCCCGATCCGGTGGTTCGGCGATTTGGGGCGACCCACGGCCGATGGCGTGGTCGCCAGGGCTACGCCCAAGGCGAGCGCGGCAGGAAGTGGACCTCCTTGTGCTCGGCCGTGCCGGCGAGCTGCTCGAGGACCTGAATCCGCGCCTCGATCGGCGGATGCGTCGCGAAGAGCCCGAACAGATCCATGGCGGTCGGCGGATTTTCGATGAACATCTGTTTGACTTCGGGCGGAACATGCGGAATTTCCGGATTGGCCGAAATCTTGCGCAGGGCCGAGATCAGTGCCTCGGGGTTCTTCGTCAACTCGACCGAACCCGCATCCGCGACGTATTCGCGCGTGCGCGAAACGGCAAAGCGCAGAATGAGGCCGAACACATAGCCGATGGCGAGCATCACCGCGGCAATCAGCATGAAGAGAGTGGTGCTGCCGCGGCCGCCCCGCTCCTCGCGATCGCGCGTGTAGTAGGTGAAGCGCAGCCCGCGCCAGAGCATATGCGCGGCAAAGGAGATGACGCCGACGAGAAGCACCGTGACGATGAGGAGGCGGACGTCGCGGTTGATGATGTGCGTCAGCTCGTGGCCAAGCACCGCCTCGAGCTCCTCCTTGTCGAGTGCATCGAGCAGGCCGCGCGTCACCGTGATCGAATAGCTTCGCTCATCGATGCCGGAGGCGTAGGCGTTCATCTCCTGGCCTTCGACGATGTAGAGCGTCGGCGTCTTGAGTCCGCGCGAGATGCAAAGGTTTTCAAGGAGGTTATAGAGCTCGGGCGCTTCCAGGCGCTCGATCGGGCGGGCTCCAGTCGCGGCGTGGATCATCGCGCTGTTGCCGAAATACCCGATCGCGACCCAGAGGAGCGCCGCCCCCAGCACGAAGGGGGCATATCGTATCATCGCGGCCGCAGCAAGGTCGAACGGTCGGCCGCCACCCGTAAGCGTGCCAAGTCCGAAGCCTTCGAACAGCGCCGGGTCGACGTAGCCACGCGGCCCGACATTGAGCGAGCCATAGACGAAGAAGATGAGGCCGAGCAAAACGAGGAGGAGAAGCGGAAACGCCGCCAACAACACCGCGGATTTGAGATTGTTGTTCCAGCGGTAGGTCGAGAGACCGATCGGCTGACTCATTTCATTGGCCAGGATTGCCGAAGGAAACCTTGGGCGCCTGGTTGACGGCCGCCTTCTCGCTGGCATCGATCGTGAACATTTCCGCTTCGGAAAATCCGAAGCTGCGGGCAAATAGGACCGCAGGAAATTGGCCGGTCGCCGTGTTGTACTCGGCCACCGCGTTGTTGAAGAACCGCCGGGCAGCGGCGATCTTGTTTTCGAGATCTTCGAGTTCAGATTGAAGTTTAAGAAAATTCTCGTTCGCCTTGAGTTGCGGATAGTTTTCGGCGACCGCAAGAAGTTGCGAGACGGCCCCCGACAAGGCGCCTTCCGCCGCGCTGCGCGCCGCGAGCGATCCGCCCCGCATCGCCGTCGCCCGGGCCTCGGTCACCTTCTCGAAGACGCCGCTCTCGTGCGCGGCATAGCCTTTGACGGTCTCGACGAGGTTGGGGACGAGATCGTAGCGCTGCTTCAACTGCACATCGACGTCGGAGAAAGCATTGCGATAGGTCTGTCGGAGCGCGACCAGCCGATTGAAGAGAATGATGGCCAGAACTGCGAGGAATGCGAGGCCGATCAGGACATACGCCGTCGTGCTCATGATCCACCCCTACACTTGATCGTTGTGACCAATCATCTTGAAACAGCAGGCATTGCGACAGGAAAACTGGCAAGTATTTTGGTCAAGGCTGCGGCAATCGCACCGATCTAGGAGCAGGTCTAAGAAGAGCTCCGCTTCACTCCTTCTCGCGCATGATGCGCGCCTTGTCGCGCTGCCAGTCGCGCGTCTTCTCCGCCTCGCGCTTGTCGGCCTTTTTCTTTCCCTTGGCAAGGCCGAGCTCGCATTTGGCGAGCCCCCTCGCGTTGAAGTAGATGCCGAGCGGTACGATCGTGATCCCTTCGCGGCGGATCGCACCGAGAAGCTTGCCGAGCTCCTTGCGATGGACCAGGAGCTTGCGCGGCCGGCCAGGCTCATGGTTGAACCGCGCCGACTTGTATTCGGGGATGTGCGCGTTGACGAGAAAGAGTTCACCATCGCGCTCGGCCGCATAGGATTCGGCGATGCTCGCCTGCCCTTGGCGCAGCATCTTGACCTCGGTGCCCTGCAGCATGAGCCCGGCCTCGAGCGTGTCCTTGATCAGAAAATCGAAGCGCGCCCGGCGGTTCTGCGCGACGTACCGATCAGCCTCGCGGCGGGCCATGATTTGACGCGCCCGAGGCTCAATTCAGGAGCCCCGCCCCGCGCATCGCCACGGCGACGCGTTCCCGGCTCTCCGAAGCGATCGCGCAGATCGGCAATCGTGTTTCGGCGGTCATCTTGCCGAGCAGGAACGCGGCGTGTTTGACGGGGCCGGGGCTTGTCTCGCAGAACAAGGCGTCGTGGAGCGGCGCCAAACGGTCGTTGACGCGCGCAACCGTCGCCACGTCGCCGCGCTGCCAGCAATCGTGCAACTCGGCACAGAGCCGCGGCGCGACATTGGCGGTGACCGAGATGGTGCCATGTCCGCCTTGCGCCAGAAACGCCACCGTCGTGATGTCCTCGCCCGAAAGTTGGCAGAAATCGGCATCGATCGCCAGGCGCGTGCGCAACGGACGGCCGAGATCCGCAGTCGCGTCCTTCACGCCGACGATGTTCGGCAGCTTGGCTAGCCTCGCCATGGTCGCAACCGTCATGTCGATGACGCTGCGCGGCGGGATGTTGTAGATGAAGAGTGGCAAGTCGACCGCGTCGTGGATCGCCTTGAAGTGCTGGTACAGCCCTTCTTGGGTCGGCTTGTTGTAATAGGGCGTGACGACGAGCGCGGCGTCGGCGCCGGCCTTTTTCGCATGGCGCGTCAGCTGGATAGCCTCGGCGGTCGAGTTGGAGCCGGTGCCGGCCATCACCGGTACCTTGCCGCGCGCCACCTCGATGCAGAGCGCGACGACGCGATTGTGCTCGTCGTGGCTGAGGGTCGGCGATTCGCCGGTCGTCCCGCACGGCACCAAGACGTCGGTACCCTGCTCGATCTGCCAGGCGACGAAATCCTGGAACGCACGCTCATCGACCGCACCCTTGCGGAACGGGGTCACCAGCGCGACACAGGAGCCCTTGAACATGAACCATCCTCCGGGAAGGGCAAGTGGTTTTGCCGACCATACAAGCCTCGAGCGGGCGCGGCAACACTGCCGCGTTAACGCTGCGTTGACCAAAACCCCATAAAACTTCGATCAATGCAATCGGGAGGTTCCGCTTTGGATACCTTGTCCACCCCGAGAATCATCTTATAAGAACATGTCGGGCAAGCGGTGCGGCGCCCCGGCAACGAGGAGTTGGGTTCGAGTGGCTCTGCTGGCGCGCGTTCTTCTCGTGATCGGGATTGCCGTGTTGCTCGGCAATTCGCTTGCCCGGGCGGAGATGCTCTCGTCAGCCGACCGCCAAATCTACCGCGATGCCTTCGCCGCCGCGAAATCGGGCAATTGGCCTGCCGCCGAGCGGGACGCGGCCCAGGGCAAGGATCCGCTGCCGCGCAAAGTGCTCCGCTGGCTCGAATACCGCAGCGGCAGCGGTGCGAGCTTCAGCGAAATCGCCGACTTCGTGAAGAACAATCCCGATTGGCCGGGCAAGAAACGGCTGCGCCAGCGCGCCGAAGAAATCGTCGCCGGCGTACCCGATCCGGTGTTGCGCGATTGGTTCAAGCAATTTCCCCCGCTTACGCCCTACGGCAAACTCCGCGAGGCGGAATTGTTGCTCGCCGCGGGCCAGCAGGCGGCTGGGCTCGCCGAGATCCGCGACGTCTGGATCAACGCCGAACTCAGCGCGTTCGATGAGAAGAGCATTCTCCAGCGTTTCCCTCACATCATCCGCAACGAGGATCACATCAAGCGCCTCGATCGCCTCGTCTGGGACGGACTCGCCGAGTCGGCGCACCGGGTCATGGCGCGCGTGCCGTCCGACTATCGCCTGCTCGCGGATGCGCGGCTGAAGCTGGCGGCGTTCCAACCTGGCGTCGAAGGTGCCGTCGCCAAGGTGCCGGCGTATCTGCAGAACGATCCCGGGCTGCAATACGAGCGTTTGCGCTGGCGGCGCCGTAAGGAATTCTACGACTCGGCGATCGAGATCCTGCTCAACCCGCCGAAGGACCTCGTGCGACCCGCGGCGTGGTGGGTCGAGCGGCAAGCGCTGGCCCGCCATGTCCTTGTCGAGGGCAAATCTGCGCTTGCTTACAAGCTCGTCGTGAAGCATGGCCTGAGCGAGGGGCCGGCCTACGCCGAGGCGGAGTTCTTCGCCGGCTGGCTCGTGCTTCGCTTCCAGCACGACCCGCATGCCGCCTACGATCATTTCGTTGCGCTTTACAACGCTGTGAAGCTGCCGATCAGCCTCGCGCGCGGCTCCTACTGGGCCGGTCGCGCCGCCGAGGAGCTCAAATCGGCGAAGCTCGCGGCCGACTGGTTCGGCACTGCGGCAAAGCATTCGACGACCTATTACGGGCAGCTTGCCGCGGCAAAGATCGGCGAATCGCCGCGAATCGCTCCTGAGCCGAAGGCCGAACCGGCGGTGGTCGCCGAGTTCCACCGGCGCGAGCTCGTCCGTGTCGTCGAGATGCTCGCCGAAATCGGCGATGACGACCACGTAAACTCCTTTGCCGAGCGCCTGAGCGATCTCGCCAAGACGCCCGAAGAGCATGCGATGCTGGCGCAGCTTACCGATTCGATCGGTCGCCCCGACCTCTCGATCGCAGTCGCCAAGAAAGCCGGCTATGCCGGGGTCCCGCTCGTCAACCATGGTTATCCGGTCCGCGACCTGCCGCCGGGCGGCAGCGAGGTCGAGCGACCGCTGCTCCTCGCGATGACGCGGCAGGAAAGCGCCTTCGATCGCGGCGCCGTCAGCAGCGCCGGCGCGCGCGGCCTCATGCAACTCATGCCGGGAACGGCGAGCCAGATCGCGAAGTCGAGGCAGATCCCCTTCTCCGCCTCCCGCCTGCTCACCGATCCGCGCTACAATTTGACGCTGGGTCGCGCCTATGTCGAGGATCTGCTCGGGCGTTTCAACGGTTCCTACGTGCTGTCGATCGCCGCCTACAATGCCGGACCCGCGCGCGTTCACGAATGGATGGACGATTTCGGCGATCCCCGGGCGAAGAAGGCCGACGTTGTCGATTGGGTCGAATCGATCCCCTTCAACGAAACGCGAAACTATGTTCAGCGCGTGCTCGAGAACCTGCAAATCTATCGTATGCGCCTTGGCGGGAGGGCCGTCGCCTTGTCGCTGGTGAGCGATCTCGGACGATAGCGCCGAGGACGAGGGTGGCCCCTGCTTATCGCGAAAGACTGATCTCGGTTCAGAACGGGTTGCGCCTCTATTGCCGTGATTACGGCGACCCGTCGAGCCGACGGACCCCGGTTCTGTGCCTCACCGGATTGACCCGCAACAGCAAGGACTTCGCCGATCTCGCCACGCGCCACGCGCCGCAGCGGCGTGTGCTTTGTCCCGACTACCGCGGACGCGGGCGCTCGGAATACGATCCCGATTGGCGCAACTACGACCCGATGGTCTATCTCGCCGATATCGGTCACATCCTCGCCGCTTGCGGTATCGAGCGCGTGATCGTAGTCGGCAGCTCGCTCGGCGGCATTCTCGGGATGGGCCTCGGCGTGCTGTGGCCGACGAGCCTCGCCGCCGTGGTCATCAACGACATCGGTCCCGATGTCGCCCCCGATGGCCTCGACCGCATCCTCGATTTCATCGGCGTCGACCGGCCACAGCCCGATTGGCCGAGCGCAATCAGGATGTTGCGCTGCACGTTTACGCGCCTTCCCAACAAGAGCGACGCGTGGTGGGACAGCTTTGCCCGGGCGACATATCGCGAAAACGATGACGGGCTCCTCCATTTCGACTGGGACATCGCGATCGCCAGACCGTTGCTGCGCACCAAGGGCAAGTTGCAGGATCTCTGGCCGATCTTCCGCTCGCTGCGCCACGTTCCCGCGCTCGCAATCCGCGGCGCGCTGTCGGACGTGCTGAGCGCCGATGGCCTCGATCGGATGGTGGCGGCGAAGCCTGATCTTGCCCACGTGACCGTTCCTGGTGTCGGGCACGTGCCGACGCTCGACGAGCCGGAGATCCAGGGCGTTCTCGACGATTTTATCGCGCGGTTCTGAGGGCGATGTCGGAGACGCGGCTAGTTTCCCGCGGCTTGGACGACGTTCCTCCCGGCTTCGAGGAACTTTTCCGGATCCTGCGCGGTGCCGTTGACCAGCACCTCGTAATGGAGATGCGGGCCGGTGCTTCGTCCCGTGCTGCCGAGGAGACCGATTTGCACGCGCGCATCGAGTCGTTGCCCGAGCGCGACGGTGATGCGGTGGAGATGGGCGTAGCGCGTGACGATGCCCGATCCGTGATCGATATCGACGGCTTTTCCGTATTCGCCCTTGGGGCCGGCGAAGACCACGACCCCCGGAGCGGTGTTGTAGACAGGAGACTTGAACGGCGCCGCGAAATCGAGCCCGGTGTGCATCGATTGGCGATGATTGAACGGGTCGACCCTGACGCCAAAACGACTCTCGAGCTGATACTGCGAAACCGGCGCCGAGAGCGGCAGGGCCTTGAGCAGCTTGCGAGCGCCGTCCGAGAGCACTTCGCCACCTGGGGCGGCACTCGCCTTCAGCCCTTTGAGCGCGACGAAGGGGCCGCCTTGACCAGATGGCACCGCGCCGTAGTGCGCGGCCAACTCATCAAGATCGACGCCGGCCGATGAGAGAACCTTCACCAGCTCGCCCCAACCGTGGTGCGTCTCGCTGGCGAGGTAACCGAGGCCTTGCGGCGTCACCGCCGGATCGGCGGCAATCGGGCCAGAAATCGCCGCGGAGTCGGTCAGGGCGAGCTTATCAGGATGTCCTTTCTCCGGATGCGTCTGCTGCGCCAAGGCGAGCCGGGCGCGAAGCCCGTCGCGTTCCGCAATCACCTGCTGCAGCTTGCGTTCGGCAAGCTCGGCGGCCGCTTTGAACTGGGACGCCTCTTTCGTCGCCGCCTGGAAATCGCTCTCGAGCACGTGCAGGTGGCTTACCAAGCCACTGCGCTGCTGCTCGGTCTGCTTCAGATCGGATTTTGCCGCATCGAGGCTTTGGCTCATCCGCGCGATCTGCGCCGATTTGGCGGCGAGGGCGTCTTCGGCGCCCTTGAGTCGGCTCTGCGCCGTCTCGCGCTGCGACTGCAAATCAGTACGCGTCTCATCGATCGAATGAAGTCGCGTTTCGGCGGCGGAGAGATCGCCGCGAAGCGCCAGGTTCTGTGCCACCGTTGCGGCAAGGCGCGCCCGCATCAGGTCGGCCTCGCGCGTCACCGAGCCGAGCCGTCCGCGCAATTGGGCGACAAGCTCGCGCAACTCGTCGTTCGACATCTCCGCCTGAGCGACTTCCGCCGCCCTGTGCGCTGCCTTGCGGTCGCTCGTGATGTATCCGACGGTCAGACGTGCAAATGCAGAGGCGCAAATCAGGAGCGCGCACAGTCCGGCAATCTGCCAGGACCGCGTCAGCGTGACGTAACGGATCCGATGCTTGGAGCGAATCGCGATATGGCGCTCCGAGATCAGCCGTCGGCCGAGACGCGCCGCTCTGATGACCATGTCCCCCCAATCGGCCGAACGCTCTATCACGGCCACGAATGCCGGATCAGGCTTCGGTACAGCTATCCGCTCAGCCGCCACGGCTGAGCCGGATATTGATCGGAATGAGCGAGCGGGTTACGGCAGATGACCAGCTTTACGTGGCTTCCTGCCGAGCCCGCCGGTAGAACGCCAACCGGCGCTCGACCCACTTTCAGGCAACTGCACCGTATCGCCATCGATAACCCAAGGCAAGGCTGAACTTCAGCTTTTCTGCGGGTCTCGGCGTCCCAAAAAAGACACGAGGAAGGAGCCCCGCTGCGCCACGCCATCGACGGCAATGCTGCGAATCGGCCCTCTGGCTGACGCCGTCGCGATCGGCGCATCGGCCGCATTGCCGGCAGCCGTCGGTGGCACGCCGGTTGCCTTCGACACGGTCCAATTGCCGATGCACTGAGGGCCGTCCGACGACGAGCGTGCGGTCGCTGCGACCGGCCTTTGCACGATCGTCGCGTCCGTGGCAGGATCGTCGTCTGGCCGCGCGTTGTCCGCGGCGATCACAGGGCCAGTACATTCGGCTTCATGACGATTTCAGCACCTGCTCACCCCCCCATGCGCCGATCCCGCCTGCGATTCGGCCTCCTTGGCCTTGTGCTCTGTCTTGGGCCGCTCGCCGGCGCGACAGCGGCAAGCGCGGCAGGCGACGCCGACATCGTCACCTGCTACGACCCCGACCGAAGCCTCGTCACCCACACCTTGACCGGTCTCTGCGGGGGAGAGGTCATCTCCGCCGCTCGCGAGGCGGAGCTCGTCGCTGCTCGACGTCTCCAGATCGAATCGAGCGTCCTCGGTCGGGGCACCGATCCGATCACCGGAGCCCGGCGGCTGCTCGGCAGCGCATCGGGCTTCTATATTGGCCGCCGCGGCGAGCTTCTGACCAACTATCACGTCGTCAGCTACTGCGGTCTCTTGACGGCAACGCCCGATGACGGCGCCAAAATCGCGCTTCAGCTCATTGCCACCGACCCAGAGCACGACCTCGCATTGTTGCGTGCCGACGCGCCGCCGAACGGCATCGCAGCCTTCAGCAGCGCGCCCGCTCGCTCCGACGGCGCGCGACTTGCCGTCGTCGGCTATCCCGCCTACGGCCTGCAGACCCGGTTTTCAATACTGGCGCCGGCACGGATTGACCCGATGCGCCTCGGCACGACGAGCGACCGCGTGGAGTTCGCCGGCGAGGTGCGACACGGCAACAGCGGCAGCCCTCTCCTCGATGATGCCGGAAACGTCCTCGGCATCGTCCATTCGACGATCGACACCCCGAAGGTCTATCGGGTCACCGGCACCCGCGTCACCGATATCGGCGTCGCGATTTCGTGGACGGCCATCATGCGCTTCCTTGCCCGGCATTCGGTCGAGCCGGTGCTAGCCTCGGGCGACGAGCGCGCGCTGACCCCTGACGAGCTGCATGCGAAATCGCGCAGCTTCGTCGCGCAGATCGGCTGCTGGAGATGACCGCGACCCCGCCGCCGCAGCGGCCTTGCTATCGCTCGGAATGACCCTGAGCATCTGAGTAATAGAATGTTCGCCGCGCCTATCTCGGGCTTTGAGGCGCATAACCCATCGCCTCGTCACGCTCGGACAATCTGCTTGGCCGCTCCACCGGATCTCCGTACCCGCCGCCGCCGGGCGTCGCCATCAAGATCGTGTCGCCCTTGACGAGGGTGTGCTGAAGGCGGTTGTCGACAGTCTTTCCGTTGATCATGACGGCGCCGAGCCCGCCCGGTTTGCCGCCGCCGAGCCCGGGCGCCGGAAAGTGTGTGCGTTCGGCAATGAAGCCGACGGCGATCGGCGTCTCGGATAGACTCTCGATGAGAACCTCCTGACCCAACCCCCCGCGATGCTTGCCGGCACCGCCCGAACCTGGGCGCAGACGCTTGTGATGGAAGAAGAGCGGGCCGTTGCGTTCGGCGATCTCGACCGGGGTCGAGGAGATGTTGCTGGGCCAGGAGAGGCAATTGGCGCCGTCCTTGGCCTTGAGCGCACCCATGCCGCCGTTGAAGAAGAGCACCGTCGCGTAAGTCATGCCGTCCTTGCGCACCCCGGTCTGCGTCAGAATCCAGAGCGGCGAGCCGGCGCCGGCGATGACGCGATCCGGTACCGCCTCGGCCATGGCGCCGAAAATGGCGACCGGCAGGTAGTGGCCGACCGAGGCTCTGCCGCCGCAGGAGGCGGGAAAGCGCGGATTGACGAGCGAGCCTTCGGGCGCCGTGACGGTGAGCGAGCGGAACATCCCGGCATTGTTGGGAAGGTTCGGCAGCAGCATGCATTTCAAGGCATAGGCCGTCATCGCGTAGGTATAGGCCCAGACCGTGTTGACGGCGCGCGGCTGCTGCGGCGAGGTCCCGGCATAATCGACCAAGATCCCGCTTCCCTTGACCGTCACGGCGACCTTGATTTCGAAGGGTGCATCGAGACCATCGGTCGTCATCGCGTAGCGATAGCGTCCGTCGGGCAGGTCGAGGATCGCCTTGCGCATCGCCGCCTCGGCGCGGTCGAAGAGCGAATGCGCGGCCGCTTCGAGCGAGGCCAATTCGTATTCGGCCATCATTTCGAGAAGGCGCCGCTCGAGCACATCGAGCGCGCCGACCTGCGCGAAGATATCGCCGACGGTCTGGTCGGGCGTCCGCACATTGGTGCGCAGAAGCGTCAGCAAGGATTCGTCCGGCTTCCACTCGCGCAGCAGATGCATCAAGGGGATGTGGAATCCCTCCTCGAACAGCTCCTTCGGCTCGATCGAGCGGATCTTCCCGCCGATGTCCGGTACATGCGAGGTGCTGGCACCGAAGGCGACGAGGTGGCCGTCGCGGAAGATCGGCCGCACGAGGCAGACGTCGTTCAAATGCCCCGTGCCTTGCCACGGATTGTTGGTGACGAGGACGTCGCCCGGCCGCATGTTCCGGGTGCCGATTCCGTCGATCATGTGGCGCACCGTCGCCGGCAGGGTCGCAATGAAAGACGGGATCGATCCCGTGTTCTCGGCGAGTGAATTGCCGCGCGCATCGGTGAGAACGCAGGCAAAATCATTGGCTTCGCTCGAGAGGGTCGAGAAGGCAGTGCGCGCGATCACCTTCGCCGCCTCGTCGACCATCGAGCCGATCCGCGTCCAGATGATCTCGAGCGTCACCGGGTCGATGCGGATGGGCGACCTATTTTCGATCTTCACGTCTTTGCCCTCTTCTATCGCTCGATCGCAACGCCTCTCCTGGAGGGGCGAAAGAGATTTCGGCTCACTGCAACTCCACGATGATGTTGCGCGACGGTGCGACGCGGAAGCGGCCGCGCGGGCCGACGACCAAGGTCGAGCCTTCCTCCTCGACGAGCGCCGGCCCGTCATAGACACTCTCGACGGCAAGACGCGCGCGGTCATAAACCGGCGCCATGACGAATCGGCGCAGCTCGGCGAAATAGGCGCGGCGGTGCCCCTTCAGCGGATCGCCCGTCGCGATGGCGACGCCGGCACCGATTTGCGCCGCGCCCGGCACGCTCGCGCGCACCGTCGCGCGGATGTTCGTGAATTCGATCGGCACGGCGCTGGGCGTACGCGCGAATTTCTGGCGATAGCCGGCCTCGAAGGCGGCGGTGAGCTGCCGACGCATCTCGTCAACGGGCGCCGCGTCGTAAGGGCCGGCGGGAAGCTTCGCGGTGAGCTCGAAGCCTTGACCGACATAACGACCATCGACCAGCCGGTCGACCTGCAAGGAGCCGAGCTCGAGGCCCGATCCCGCCATCGTCCGCCGCGCCTCGTCCTCGATCGCGCGGAATTGCGCTTCGAGCGCCGCCGGCTCGTGCTCGTCGAGGCGGAAGCCGATCGTCGCCACGCGATCGACGCGGATCGGTGCGACGAGCAGCCCGAAGGCCGAAGCGACGCCGGCCGAGGGCGGCACGATGAGGCGCTTCAGCCCGAGCTTCAGGGCGACGTAGTACCCGTGCACCGGCCCGCCGCCGCCGGTCAGGACGAGCTGATACTGGCGGGGATCGCGGCCGCGCTCGGCGACGTGGATGCGCGCCGCCCGCACCATGTTCTCGTTCACGACATCGTAGATACCCCAGGCCGTCTCGATCGGCGTGAGGCCGAGGCGCCCGGCAAGATCCTCGATCGCGCGTTCCGCCGCGGCGAGATCGATCGTCATCGTGCCGCCGGCGAAGTAATCGGGATTGAGGTATCCAAGATGAAAGTTCGCGTCGGTGACGGTGGGGTCGGCGCCACCGCGCCCATAGGCGGCGGGACCGGGTTCCGAACCGGCGCTTTCGGGGCCGACCTTCAACAGCCCGATGTCGTCGGTGTGCGCAATGCTGCCGCCGCCGGCGCCGATCTCGATGAGATCGAGGGCCGAGATGCGAATGGGGAAGCCGCTGCCCTCGACGAAGCGCTTCTGGCGCGCCGCCTCGAAGCTGTAGGCGACGAGCGGCTCGCCCTTGTCGATGAGGCTCAGTTTCGCGGTCGTTCCGCCCATGTCGAAGGCAAGCACGTTCCCGTCGCTATCGGCAGCGCCGAAGAAGGCGGCCGAGAGCGCGCCCGCCGCCGGCCCCGATTCGAGCATCTGCACCGGGTGGCGCTCCGCCTCGCCGACATGGGTAAGCCCGCCGTTCGAGAGCATGAGCCAGAGTGGCGCCGCGATGCCAAGCGCGGCGATCTCCTCCGCCATGCGCTCGAGGTAGCGCTGCGCCAGCGGCATCACATAGGCGTTGGCGACGGTCGTCGAGGCACGCTCGTATTCGCGGATCTCGCGCACGACCTCGGACGAAATCGTGACGAAAAGGCCCGGGAAGCGCTCGGATATCAGCGCGTGCGCCGCTTCCTCATGATGGGGATTGCGGTAGGAATGGAGGAAGACGATTGCGATCGCCTGAACCCCTCGCGCTGCGAGGTCGGCGGCGGCGGCGAGCACACCCTCGCGGTCGAGCGGGCGATGGACGCTGCCATCCGCCATGACCCGCTCGGCGACCTCGCGGCGCAGATCGCGCGGCACCAATGGCGGCGGGCCCTCGATGGCAAGATCGTAGAGTTCATATTTGCGCTCGCGGCCGATCTCGAGCGCGTCGCGGAAACCCTCGGTCGTGACGAGGCCGGTCACCGCGCCCTTGCGTTCGATGAGAGCGTTGGAGAAGAGCGTCGTCGCATGGACGACACGCTGGAAATTCGCGGGATCGAGGTCATGGGCGCGCAAAACCGCTCTGGTGCCGTCGATCACGCCGCGCGCCGGATCGTCATGCGTCGTCAGGATTTTGCGGCTCCACTGCCGGCCCGTCCCATGGTCGTAGACGACGATGTCGGTGAAGGTGCCGCCGATGTCGATCCCGAGCGAATAGTCCGCCATTCGCGGCCTTTGCGGGCGGCTGGCCGTCCGCCTCATTGTGCGGCGAGCGCCGCCACCTGCTCGGGGTTCAGGATGAAATCGACCGGAGTGCCGTCCTCCTCGGTGCGAAAGCGCACCGGAATGCCGCGCGGGTTCATCCACACATCCTGATGCTTGTCGGTTTGGAATTCGAAATGCCGAACCTGAACCTCCGAGCCGTAGAGCGAGATGACGTCCGGCGCGCCGCCATTCGCCGCCTTTACCGCGAAGAGCTTGCCGCTCTTCGTCGACATCATGACGATCGGCTTCGGCATTGCCGCCGCCCATGGGCTCGACGGGTAGAGATTGACCGGGCCAACGGCGGTGCCGGCGGGCGTCGTGACGATGAAGCCTTTGTCATTCGCTTCCCCGGTCACTTCGAGTTTGTCGCCATTCGTCACAGTGACGCTGCGAAACGACATAAAGCGGTCGCCGCGCCACATCTCGGTGCGATCGGCCTCCTGCCGGAACACGACGATGCCCAGCAGCCTGACCGCGACGCGCACCTTGGTATCGATGCGTCGCGAATCGCCGTCCTGCTCGACCGTGTCGACATAGGTTCCGATATTGCCGTATTTCGGGTGCTCGACCTGGTAGGTATAGGTCTGACGCGACGCGGCTGTGGCAGGCGCCGCGACGTGCAGGGCGAGAAGAACGGCACAGAAACCGGTCGCGAACGCCTTGTGCACAGCAATGGCCCCCCATTTGCCAAGCCGAATGTAGCCCGATTCGGTGCGGCAACAACCATGAATTCGCCCCTGCCCTTATACCCCGGCAATAGCGGATTCATTCCCGGCGAGAAGATGGAAGGCGCTTCCCCGACGGCGGCCCCGCGCCTATCGCTCGTTCCGTCGCAGGAAATTGGCGTTGACGCAATTGACGAGGATGCCGTCGCGCAGAAAACGGATCGCCGTCTCGATCGATTTCCGCCGCTGATCGGCCAAGCTTGCCGCGCTGTAGAAGGCGGCGTGCGGCGACAGGATGACGCGGCCCCGGATCCAGGGCTCGTCGGCATGCCAGGCGGCGATGAGGGGGTCCGCCAGATCGAGCGGCTCGTGCGGCAGGACGTCGAGGCCGACGCCGCCGAGCCGGCCCGATTGCAACCCGCCAAGAACAGCCGAGGTATCGACGATGGGTCCTCGCGCCGCATTGATGAGCAAGGCACCCTCTTTCATCTGCGCGACCGCGGCGGCGTCGATCATGCGCCGCGTCTCGTCGGTCAGGGGCGCGTGGATCGTCACGACATCGCTGGCACCGAGCAAGACCTCGAGCTTCATCTCGCGCTCGAAACCGAGAGCGGCATCGCGTCCGGGCAGGATGTAGGGATCGTAAAAATGGACGTTCATGCCGAAGGCGCGCGCCCGCAACGCTGCCGCCGTGCCGATGGCGCCAAGGCCGATGACGCCGCAGGTGAGGCCGCGCAGCCGCCGCACGGTGGGCGGCGCATCGAAGCGCCATCCGGCGGCGAGCTCGGCACGCAGGACCGCGTTGTAGCAGGCCGTGCCGCGCGCCAGAGTCAGCATCATGGCGATGGCGTGATCGGCGACATCGGTCGTGCCGTAATCGGGCACGTTGCAAACGGCGACGCCGCGGCGGCCGCAGGCTTCGAGGTCGACGGTATCGTAGCCGACTCCCATTCGCACGACGATCCGACAGCGCGGCGCGCGGGCGAGCTCGGCCTCGCCGAAAACCATCCGCGTGATGATCACGGCATCGCAATTGGCCCAACTTTCGGCGGAGACGACGGAGCCGGAACGGATTCGGTGAATCTCGATCTCCGATTCGACGCCGCCGACGCCGCGCTCGATGTCGGGCTCGTCCTTGAAGGAGGCGTCGGGGTAAATCACACGGATCATCATTCTCTCTCGTGACGTCAATCGGAGGGCGGAAGGATGGCGACCGGCGGCGATCGTCGGGGAATCCAACCTTACGCGATCTTGCTCATGGCGCCGAACGTTTCGTAACAAGGCAAACTGCGTGCTCGACGATTGACCGCGTCGGCGATCTCCCCTTGTATCTCGATTTCGTCCGGGCGGTACGCGAGAGCGTTACGGCGGCGCAGCGGAGAGAAGAAGATGAAGCTTTTCGAGGGAACGATCGTCGACCGGGTCCTGAGCCGCATCCGCCGCCTTTCCAAGGAGCAGAACCAGTCCGAACGCCGCAAGGGCCGCCTCCTTGCACATCTCGGCATCGATCTCGCGATCGATGTCGGCGCCAATCGCGGACAATATGGCCGCCACCTTCGCATGCTCGGCTACAAGGGCAGCATCGTTTCGCTCGAGCCCGGCCGCGAAGCCTACGGCCATCTCGTTGCGACGGCATCGGGCGACCCGTCATGGACGACGCGGCGCATGGCGCTCGGCGCGCGTCGCGAGACACGAATTTTCCACATCGCGGGAAACATCGGGATGAGCTCGTCGTTTCTCGAGATGCTCCCGGCAAGCGTGGCCGCGGCGCCGAACTCCGCCTATGTCGCAGCGGAGGAAGCCGAGACAGTTCCGCTCGATTCGTTGTTTGCTGAGTTGCGCGGCGGCGCGGCGCACGTCTTTTTGAAGCTTGACGTCCAGGGGATGGAGGCCGAGGTCCTCGATGGCGCCGCGAGCAGCCTCGACTCCATCGAATTGCTCGAGCTCGAATCCTCGCTCGTGCCGCTCTACCGCGGCGAATGGCTGCTGCCGGAGATGATGGAGCGGCTTCGCGCCCGGGGGTTCACGCTCGTCGGGTTGAGCGGCGGCTTCGAGGATCGTCGCACCGGGCAGATGCTTCAGGTCGACGCGCTCTTTGCCCGTGGCGAGCGCTTCGCCAAGGCACTGTCGCTCGGGTAGAAGGAGCTAAGCCGGCACCGCGTCGAGCAAGCGATAGGGCAGCTCGGCGCCGCGCTCGATGCGCAGGATGCCGGAGAAAACGAGGCTCCGTCCGGTCGGCGCGAT
>JBGPOZ010000035.1:0-28277 GCA_041488295.1 Allostellaceae bacterium | reverse complement strand
TGCCGCCTTTCTTGTACGTCGCCGGCGTCATGCCGAGCTGCGAATCGGCGCGTTCGTAGAGGCGCGAGGCCGAGCCGTACCCGGCCTCATAAAGCGCTCCGGCGACGCCGTCGCCTTGGCGCAGCATGCGCTTGACGCGTCGCAAGCGCCAGGCATCGGCGTAGTCGCGCGGCGAGATGCCGAGATGGCGCTTGAAGAGCCGCTGCAGATGGAAGGGGCTCGCCCCGACCTGCTCGGCGAGCGCGGTCAGTCCGGGCGCTCCCGACTCGCCCTCGTCGAGCGCCCGTTCGATCAGCCGGCAGGCGCGGCGGACCCGTTCGATCGTGGGATCGGCTGCCGCAAGATCGCGCGGGTGGCAGCGGCGGCAGGCGCGGTAGCCGGCGTGCTCGGCCGCCTCCGGCATGACGAAGAACTCGACATTGCCGCGCAGCGGCCGCCGGCTCGGACAAGACGGCCGGCAATAGACATGCGTCGTACGCACGGCGTAGACGAAGGCACCGTCGGCGGCGCGCGAGCGGTCCTGCACGGCGCTCCAATATTGCTCTTCGGTCATTGCACCCACCATTCGGTTGAAAACCATGGTGCTCTTCATAAGGCGCGGGGGCGAGGCATTCTACCCGATCCTTGCCGGCAAACACGCGGCATTGCGCGATGGAGCGGCACGGATCGCACGGCGTTGCCTCGGTCCGACCTGCGGTGTGCGGAAAATGCGCGTCTTAAGCGTCCCTTAACCAAGGGTTGGGAGACTGCCGGGACCAAATATGGGGGGTACAGACTTCATGGACCACAAGGTGCTGAAGGAAGCGAAACGGTCGACGCGGCGTCGCCGGACTGCGAAGCGGGCACCGTCCGGTTCGTCTCAATACTCCCTCTTCGCCGCGATTCCGGCGGCGACCGATGGCGATGCGCGGCATTTCCGCCGCCAGGCGCAACTGTGCCGCCGCCTCTCGCACGCGCTGCACCAGCCGGACCTTGTCGCGCTGCTCGATAGGCTGGAGGACGAGTTCCAGACGGCAGCCGACCGCATCGAGACGACGGCGAATTCGCAGCCCCTGGCGCTCTGACGCCGGATCCCGAATGCGGGCGGGAGGGGAGAGCGGGGAGCGAGGCGGCAGCGGGATGGCACAGGCATTCGGATGAACCGGTTCGACCCTTAGGGGAGCGTCTTCCTCCTTTCTACCCCTTTTTCTACTCGAAGCTGTACCAATCCCCTCCCTTTTTGTCCCTTTGCGCGTTGCCGCATCCGATCCATATCACCGGCATGGGTAGGGCAGCGTCAGGCTTCATCCTCGTGGTCGAGGACGATCCGGATGTCCGGGAATTTGCTGTACAGGTACTCCGCGAAAGCGGTTACCGGGTGCTCGAGGCGGTGAATGGCGGCGTCGCCCTCTTCCTCCTCGAGCAGGATCTGCCGATCGACCTCCTCTTCACCGATATCATCATGCCGGGCGAGCCGGACGGCATCGACCTTGCCGAGCGGGCGCGCGCGTTGCGGCCGAGCCTTCCGGTGCTCTTCACGACCGGATTCGCCGGTGCCGGGCGGTGCGGCGATCGGACTCCCGTCGGCAAGTGGCTCAGCAAGCCTTATCGACCCCGGCAACTGGAGGAAACGGTCGAGACGATCCTCGGGCGCAGGTGATCGGCCGCGACGAGCTGCGAGCGATGTGGCTCAGCTCGGCCGGAACGGCAAGGTGGCGACGATCCGGAAATTGAGGGCGGGACCGTTTGCCGGCGGCGGCGGCGGCAGCAGCGGTGCCGAGTCGCGGAACGCCTGCTCGGCGGCCCGATCGAGAATCTCGGCGCCGGACGATTGAAGAACGCGCATATCGAGAATGCGGCCGTCGCGATCGACCGTGATATCCAAGATGGTGGTGCCGGTGAGGCCGAGATTGCGCGCGAGCACCGGATATGTGAGGTGCTGCTTCACTTTTTCCATGAGCGCGTTGAGGTAGGGATCGCCGACCGTCTCGCGATCGGCTGACTCTTCCTTTGGGTGCGGCAGCCGCGCTTCCGCGGTACGCGCCGCCGGCACGGGCTTCGTCGGCGGTTTGGCATTGTTGCGCGCCGCGGCTTTGCGGGCCGGCGTGGCGGCGACATCCGGCGCAGGCGTCGCGCGCGGCGTCGGCGCGGTTTCAGCCTGCTGCGGGGCCGCTTGTTCCGGCGCGGGGGGCTCGCGCGGCGCGACCGGAGGCTCGGCGGCGGGCTTCGGCGCCTCGGCAGAAGCACTGGGCGCCTCGCTCGTCGAAGAATTCGGATCGGCGAGCACCGGCGGCGGCTGCGGTCGCGCCGTTGTGGTCGTATCGTCTGGCCCGGAGCGACGGAAGAGCGACTGGCGCGTTGGCGAAGGCGGTGTCGGCTTCGGCTGGGCCGGTTCCGGCGGCAGCACGATGAGCGTCACCGGAATGGGTGGCGTCGGCATCGGCGCGTCATCGCGGCGCGGCAGCAGCAATACGAGGACGACCAGCGCGTGCAGCAGGACCGCGGCAAGGATCGCCGACGAGCGCGGCGGCGCCGCGCTTGCAGCCCCGCTCGCCCGCCGGTCGATGAATGGGTCTGCCGCGGTGGCCAGCACGCTCGCCCGCTCTCCACGCCTCGACGAGGCGGCAGTGCGAGCGCCGCGACCGCCGCCGGACGTGTCGGAGTCTACACGATCGTGCTGCGGAAAATCCTCGGCAATTGCCCTCGATCAATCGGCCGGGAGGTCAGTCGGCCGAGGCGAGTGCGGCCGGAGCGGGGACGAGGGTCGGCGCAGTATTGGCTTCATCGCGCAAGCGCTGCGCCAATGCTGCCGCCTCGGTCCTCGGCATGGCGGTGGAGCGGCAGAAATACCAATCCTGTGCCGACGCGGAATGTCCCGTCGTCACGGCCAGATCGTAACCTTTGGCCGCGAGCTCGTTGCACAGCTTCTTTGCCCGTTCCGGGTCATGAAACGCGCCGACTTGCACGAGAAAGCGATGCGTCTTGCTCGCCGATTTCGTCCCGACCGGCGCGATCTCGGGCGAGTTCGGCATTGGCTCCGCGGCGGCGATGGCCGACGGCGCCGGCTCGCTTTGGGCTGCGGGCGGCGCGCTGGCGGCGACAACCTGTTCCGGCGCGCTCGTCGCAACGGTCGGCGCCGGTGCTTGTTGAGCGGGCGCGGCGAGGCTGGCGGGCGAGGTCTGCGCCGGCGCGGTCGTCGCGACGGTCTCCGAGGGCGCTTGTTGAGGAGACGCGGCGGCGCTGGCGGGCGCGGTCTGCGTCGGCGCTGGAGGGGTCGGTTCTGCGACGATGACGGTCGCCGGGGGCTCGACGGCGGCAACGCGCTGCGGCGCCGGGGCCTCTTCCTGCGCGCTTGTCGCCGGGAGCGCCGCTTGCTCGTTCGGTGCTGGCGCCGGGCTCGACGGCTCGACGGCGCGGGGCGCCGGTGCCGGCGTCGCAGGCTTCGCCCGGACCGATTTCAGCGGGTGCGGCGGCGCCATCGGCGTCTCGGCAGCCTTCACTGGCGCTGGCGCGGGCGGCGCGATCTCCGGCATCGCCAGGGCCACGGTTTCGACGGTTCGGTTGGGCGGCGGCGCGATGCTCGCCGATTGCTCGGTCGTGCCGCGCGGCTTGTCGCCTTGCGACACCTGCTTTGCATCCGACAAGGCGGCAGCCTCGCCGTCGGTGCCGCGGGTCGGCGCATGCGCGCCGATGATCGCAGCGGCGCGGGCGCGGTCGTCGAGACCGCGCAGCATCGCGTAATAGGCGAGGTTGTTTTTGACGGTTTGCTCGTCGAGGTCGCGGCGTGCAACAGCCGCTGCCTTCTCGGTGTCGCCGGCAAGACCGTAGGCGAGGGCAAGGTTCTGCCGCGTCCGCGGTGTCGCATTGACGCTCGATGCCGCCTCGGTCAAGGTCGCCGTCGCTTGCGCGAAATTGCCGGACAGCGCCTGCGAAAGGCCGAGATTGTTGCGCAGGGCGAGATTGTCCGGGGCGAGCAGGAGACCGTCGGCGTAGCTCCGCTGCGCCACGTCGTAGCGGCCAAGGAGATCATTGGCGACGCCGATCAGGCTGTAGGTGCGCGGGTCCTTGCGATGATCGAGCGCCGCATTGAGGTGCGTCAGGGCCAATTGCGGCTGGTTCACGGCGAGGAGCGATCCGGCCATGCCGCGCTGGATGTCGGGATCGTTCGGGGCGAGCTTCAGCGCCTGGTGATAAGCCTCGACCGCCTCGTTATAGGCATGCTGATCGGCCAATGTCGCGCCGAGGCGCGCAAGCGGCACCGGATCGTCCTTGGCGAGCTCATGGGCCCGGCGATAGAGGTTGATGGCGTTCACCGGATCGCCGTTGGCGCGGGTCGCATCGGCGATCCGCAGGACGGCTCCTTCCGATTTGTCGCCGCTCAGCCGATCGGCGCCGGTATTGAGACTGTCGACACCCTGCGTGCCGTTGCTGCAGGCAAGGAGGAGAAGCGCCAAAGCTGGCGCCAGCCGGCGCGGACGAAACATCGTATATCCCCTGATCATGTTGACGGTGACTGGGTCGAAGCCGGTTGCCCATCGGCCGCATTTTCCGCTGCACTGAATCGGTGCAGCGCATCTTCGAGCTCGTCGGTCGAGCGGTAGTAGATCGTGACTTTGCCGCCCCGCCGCGTCGGCTGCAGGCGGACCGTGAGACCGAGCCGTTCGGCGAGGCTCTGCTCGAATCGGCTCAGCGCCTTTTCGAGCCGGGCGCGGGCAGGCTCGGATGCCAATTGCTCGCGCCGCACCAATTCCTCGGTCTGCCGGACGCTGAGGTTTCGCGCGACGACGGCGGCGGCGAGCGCCTCGGGACCGTGCGCCGGCAGAAGAGCGCGGGCGTGGCCGGCGCTGATCGCCCCGGATTCGAGCAGCCTTCTGACCGCCGCCGGGAGGCCGAGGAGGCGAAGCGTGTTGGCGATATGGCTGCGGCTGCGTCCGAGATGGCGGGCGAGCTCGCCCTGCGTCCAGCCGAATTCATCGAACAGACGGAAATAGCATTGCGCCTCGTCGAGCGCGGCGATGTCGTCGCGCTGGAGGTTCTCGACCAGCGTGACCATCAGCGCCTCGCGATCGGAGAGGCCGAGGACGATGACCGGCACGTTGCCGATGCCGGCGATCTTCGCCGCTTCGTAGCGGCGCAGGCCGGCGACGATCTCGAAATCCTCCGGATGGTCGGCGCAGCGCCGCACGATGAGCGGCTGCAGGATGCCGTGCTCGGCGATCGAGTCGGCAAGACGCGCCGTGCTCTCCGCGTCGGCTTGGTGCCGCGCCGGCTGCGGGTTGGGTCGGAGCCGCTCCAGCGGCAATGTGGTCGGGTTGCCGGTCCGCGCGTCGGTCTCGACGTCGCTGCCGAGGAGCGCGTCGATCGAGGGCAGCGGGTTCGACTGTTCCTCCGGGTCGAGAGTCAGCGCGATGACGCCGTCGAACCAATCGCGATCGCCGTCGCTCTCGGTCGCGGCATAGCTCTCCGCGGCTTCGAGCGAAGCCGGAGTTGCGTCGAGAAGAGGTCGAAGAACGCCCATGCGCCTGTTCCTGCGGGAGCCGAAGGGCGGCCCCGGAGTTTCACTTACGGCCGCATCATGCCCCGACTTTGCTAAGCGATTGCTAACGATGAAGCGCAGAGGCCGCGGACGTTGCGCCGCGCGGTGCTTTTTGCGAAGGAAGCGGCGCAAATGCTCGGGATTTGTGCGGCGGCTGGAATCTGCAGGCCGCGTCAAGGCGCGGCAAATCCGCGCCGATCTTTAAGCGTTTTTTAGGCTTCTTCCGGTCCGGCGGCTGCACAAGACTTGCCGCGTTCCGGCGCCTTCGATCCGATGGCCGCCCGGTAGCTTATCCGGTCAATCGCGCGTCTTGTGCGCGAGATCGGTGAGGTGCTTCAGGTCGAGGATGACGAGATTGTCGTGCTCGCGATGGAGCAGCCCGCGATGCGCGAGGTCGCTGAGGACGCGCGCCACCGTCTCGCGCGTCGTGCTGACCCGCGCGGCGATGTCGCTGTGGACCGGGACGGGTTGGATGATCGCCGTATTGGGCGGCCGCCCGCCGCCGGTCTTGGCCTGACGCAGCAGCTCGGCATAGATGCGGTTCTGCACGGCGAGCGTCGAGAGATCCATGATGCGCGAGGTCGACGTCCGGACGATCTCCGACAGCCGGCGCATGAAGGCGAGCCCGGCCTCGCGGTAGTGGAACAGCATGTCGACGAAGGCATCGGATGTCAGCGATGCCGTCACCGTCTCCTCCTCGGCGAGGATGTTGGCCGAGCGCGGCTCGCCGTCGATCGCGGCCAGCTCGCCGAAATAACCGCCGGGGCCGATCTCGTCGAAAATGACCTCGCGGTGGCCGGTGTCGCTGTAATCGACGACGCGCACGCGCCCGGAAACGACGAAATAGACGTCGTTCGACAGGTTTTCGCGGTCGATGATCTGTTCGCCCGACGCCCAGCGGCGCCATGCGCAGCGGCGCTCGATCGTCTGGCGGGAGGCGGCGTCGACATAGGCGAAGAGATCGATGCCGGCAAGGCTGCGCGGCATCTCCGGCTGCGCCGGCTTTTGTGACCGTTTGTCGCCTTGGCGCGCCATCCGCCCCTTCGCCATCCCCGCTCGGCACGGTGAGATCGCGCACCGGCCTCCCGCCCATGGTTTACCGATCTTAACGAACGATGTCCACCCGACGCATTCGCGCGGTCGCGCGGTGCTGCTTTCCCCCTTTCGCCGTTCCGGGCCGCGTGTTAGGCATCGCGCGGGCGCGGCCCGACCACGGCAGCGCCCTTTTCTTGTGCGATGGCGGCTGAAATTCCGGGGGGGCGGGATGGAGCAGCGCTGGGGCTTGCCGATCGTCGCCTGGCCGGCGCGGCTGAAGCCGACCTTGTGGGACCTGCTCGCGCTGCCGCTGGTGCTGGGGCTCCTTGCGCTGTTCGCCTGGGGCGGCTCGCAGATGAGCGTCCCCTACCTCTTCGGCCAGGAGCTCCCGATCTCGCTCGATCCGTGGATCCTGCCGCAATACGCGCTGCGCACGGTGCTGCGCATGTTCTGGGCGCTCATCGCCTCGATCGTCTTCAGCTTCGCCTATGCCGCGCTCGCGGCGAAGAGCCGGCAGGCGGAGAAGGTGCTGATTCCGGTGCTCGACGTCCTGCAATCGGTGCCGATCCTGGGTTTCCTCTCGATCACGGTCACCGGCTTCATCGCCCTCTTCCCGGGCAGCCTTCTCGGCGTCGAGTGCGCGGCGATCTTCGCCATCTTCACGAGCCAGGCCTGGAACATGACGTTCAGCGTCTTCCAGTCGTTCCGCACCTTGCCGGGCGAGCTTGTCGAAGCGGCGCGGATGTATCACCTCACCGCCTGGGGCCGCTTCTGGCGCCTCGAAGTGCCGCATGCCATGCCGAACCTCGTCTGGAACATGATGATGTCGGTGTCGGGCGGCTGGTTCTTCGTCGTGGCATCCGAGGCGATCACCGTCTCCAACCAGTCGATCAAGCTGCCGGGTATCGGCTCCTACATCGCGACCGCGATCGAAGCCGGCGATCTCGCGGCGATCTTCTACGCCGTCCTCGTCATGTTCGTCGTCATCGTGCTGTACGACCAGCTGCTCTTTCGACCGCTCCTCGCCTGGTCGCGCAAATTCAAGGTCGAGGAGCTTGGTGAAGAGGAGCCGGAGCGGCCGTGGTTCCTCGTCATGGTGCAGCGCGCGCGGATCTTCGACGTGGCGCAACGCGCCGGCGACCGCGCGCTCGCCGCCGTCTCGCGCTCGGTGGGCCATTGGCCGCGCCGGAGCGCGGCGAAGCGGCGCCAGGAGTTCATCTTGCCGGTCTGGGCCGAGCGCCTGTGGGACGCGCTCCTCATCGCCGCCGCGCTCGGCGCGCTCGTCTGGCTCGTCTTCTTCGTGCGGACCGGCGTCCCGTGGGGCGAGGTCGGCCATGTCGTGCTGCTTGGCGCGATCACGGCATCGCGCGTCCTCGTCCTCATCGCCATCGCCTCGCTCATCTGGGTTCCGGTCGGCGTCTGGATCGGCTTGCGCCCGGCGATCTCGGACCGTGCCCAGGCGATCGTCCAGTTTCTCGCCGCCTTTCCGGCCAATCTCTTCTTTCCGGTGGCGGCCGTCCTCATCAAGGAATTCGACCTCAATGTCGAGATCTGGAGCGGGCCGCTCATGATTCTCGGCACGCAATGGTACATTCTCTTCAACGTCATCGGCGGCGCCGCGGCATTGCCCGGCGATCTTCACTACGCCGCGAACAATCTCGGCGTGCGCGGCTGGCTGTGGTGGCGCCGCGTGATCCTCCCCGGCATCTTTCCGGCCTATATCACAGGCGCCGTCACCGCCGCCGGCGGCTCATGGAATGCGAGCATCGTCTCCGAGGTCATCAAGTGGCGCGACGAGACCTACACCGCGACCGGCATCGGCGCCTATATCGCGCATTGGACGGAGGCCGGCGATTCGCAGCGCATCGCGCTCGGCATCACCGTCCTCTGCCTCTACGTCATCCTCTTCAATCGGCTCTTCTGGCGGCGCCTCTACGACCTTGCCGCCGAGCGCCTGCGCATGGATTGAGGGTAGCATGGCTGACCAGGTTTTGATGGCCGCCGAAGCGGTCTCCAAGAGCTTCAAGACGCCCGACCGCACCGGCCGGCTCGTCCTCGACCATGTCGATTTTCGCCTCAAGGAGGGCGAGATCGTAGCCATGCTCGGCAAGTCGGGCTCGGGCAAATCGACCTTCCTGCGGGTCCTTGCCGGCCTCATCGAGCCGAGCGGCGGCCGCGTCCTGTACCGCGGCAACGAGGTGCACGGTCCGGCGCACGGGATCGCCATGGTCTTTCAGAGCTTCGCGCTCTTCCCCTGGCTCACCGTTCTGGGCAATGTCGAGCTCGGCCTCGAAGCCTTGGGCGTGCCGGCGGCGGAGCGGCGCGAGCGGGCATTGACGGCGATCGACCTCATCGGTCTCGACGGCTTCGAATCGGCCTATCCCAAGGAGCTGTCGGGCGGCATGCGCCAGCGCGTCGGCTTCGCCCGCGCGCTCGTCGTCAATCCCGACATTCTCTTGCTCGACGAGCCTTTCTCGGCGCTCGACGTCCTGACCGCCGAGACCTTGCGCGGCGATCTCATGGATCTCTGGATCGGGCAGCGCATTCCGACCAAAGGCATCCTCTTCGTCTCGCACAATATCGAGGAGGCGGTCGAGATCGCCGACCGCATCGCCATCTTCGGCAGCGATCCCGGCTGCATCCGCGCCGAGCTCCCGGTCGGCCTGGCACGGCCGCGCGATGGGGGCAGCGCCACCTTTCGCCAGATCGTCGACCAGGTGTACACGCTGCTGACGACCAGCCCCGGCCGCGACGGCGGCCGGCGCGGCGCCAAGGCGGAGCCGATCGGCATCGGCTACCGCCTGCCCGAAGCGGCGGTCCAGCAATTGAGCGGCCTCGTCGATGCCTTGGTCGAGGCGCCCTATCACGGCCGGGCCGATCTGCCGCATCTCGCCGACACGGTCGGGCTCGAGACCGACGACATGCTGCCGCTGATCGAGGCGCTGCAGATCCTGGGCTTCGCGCATGTCGGCGGCGGCGACATCGAGCTCACCCCGGCGGGCCGCGCCTATTCCGAGGCCGACATCCAGCACCGCAAGGTGATCTTCGGCGAGCATCTCGTGCGCCACGTGCCGCTGGCGGCGCATATCCGCCGCATCCTCGACGAGCGGCCCGGCCACCGCGCGCCCAAGGCGCGGTTCCTGCGCGAGCTCGAGGATCATCTCGACGAGGAAGAGGCCGACGAGCTGCTCGAGCGGATCATCAATTGGGGCCGCCACGCCGAGCTCTTCGCCTATGACTACGACACCGAGGTGCTGAGCCTCGAGAATCCGTAGCGAGGCGAGCACGATCACGACCAGAAGACGACCGTCCGCGGATCGATGTGCCCCATGAAGAACGAGATGGTCGACCGCCGCGCTCTCGGGTGGGCGCCGACGGCGTGGACGTACCCGCCGTTGAAGCAGTAGATGTCGCCCGGCCGGATCGGCATGACGATCTTCTCGACGCCGCGCAAGACCGCGTCGGGATAGGGGAGGCCGGTGCCGACGAGGCCCAAGGCGCGGCGCCCATCCTGATGCGGCCGCAGGTTCCAATAGGAGAGCTCGCCGCCACCCTCGCCGTTCTCGAGGCAGAAATTGACGGCGACGACGTTGCCATTCCGCGTCTTCTGGATCTCGAAGCCGCGCTGCCGCTCGTCATGGCATTGCGCCACGTCCTCATGCGCCGCGAGCGGGATCGATCTCGTCGGATCGAGCGAGCGGAGGAGGAAGCTGCCGGCGCGGCGGCCGTCATGCATCGCTTGACGGAGCACGATGCCGCGCCGGGCGAGATCCTCGCCGAGCGCGGTGAGAACCGCCGCGAAGCAATTCCGGGTGCCGTCGAACAGTCTCGGCAGGTCGCGTTCGCTCTTCTCGGCCTCGTCGAGATAGGCCGCGAGCCTTTTCTTGAAGTGATAGGTTCCGGCATAGTGGCCGGCGGCGTCCGCGGCGCGAATTTTGATGAAGTCGGCATCCCAGAAATTGCGCGCGACGGTGCGGCACGCTTGCGCCGCGACGGCGCCGCGGAACATGCAGCCGGCGCGCCGGCCGCTCAGAACCGTGAAGATTTCGGCGGGATCCAATGTCGATCCCTCGCTGAAGCGGAAGAACGAGGCAGCGGCGGAACTGCCGATCGCCGCCGCGGTCGGCGCCAGCCTCGTCGTGTCCGGCGTTCTTTCCAAGGCGTGAAGCATCTCTTCCCTCCTTCGCCGACGGCGGCGGCACGATGTCGACAGAGCTCCGCCCCTCGGCGCGATGCCGATCATGGCGGGCGAAACGAAACCGCTCGCGAATCGATGTGCAAAATATCCCCGGCGGAGGCGTCCGATACGACCTGGACGCGCATCCTCAAAACGACGCTGAGGCGATTCGGGGGCGCTCGTCAAGGTTGAATGACGTGGCGGGACACCGTCTCCGAACTTGCCGTGATGCGCCGCCCCTGCAGGTCTTGTGACGCTAACCTTTCGGCCGCATCGTCGGGAAGGCGATGACGTCGCGGATCGAGGGGCTGTCGGTCAGCAGCATGACGAGGCGGTCGATGCCGACGCCGAGCCCGCCCGTGGGCGGCAACCCGTATTCGAGCGCCGTCACGTAGTCCTCGTCGAGCATCTGCGCCTCGTCGTTGCCCTTCTCGCGCTCCTTCATCTGCGCCTCGAAGCGCTGGCGCTGGTCGCGCGGATCGGTCAGCTCCGAGAAGGCGTTCGCCACCTCCCAGCCATTGACGTAGCTCTCGAAGCGCTCGACGAGGCGCGGATCGCCGCCGCGATGCGCCTTGGCGAGCGGCGAGATGTCCCTAGGGAAGTCGGTGACGTGGATCGGCTGGATGAGGCCGGCTTCGACGGTATGGGCGAAGGCGGCTTCGAGCGCGTGGCCCCAGCTCGCGTGATCGGCGATCTCGCAGCCGAGCCGTCGCGCTTCGCCGGCCGCGACATTGGCGCTCTCGATTGCCAGGAAGTCGATTCCGGTCTTCTCCTTGACGAGCGCTGCCATCGATTGCCGCGGCCAGGGCGGCGTCAGGTCGATGTCGTTGCCGGCGTAGCTGATCTTGAGCCCGCCCGTCGCCGCCTGGGCCGCCGCGGCGATGAGCGCCTCGGTCAGGGTCATGATGTCGGTGTAGTCGGAATAGGCCTCGTAGAGTTCGAGCAGGGTGAACTCCGGGTTGTGGCGCGGCGAGATGCCCTCGTTGCGGAAGACCCGGCTGATCTCGAACACCTTGTCGAAGCCGCCGACGACGAGGCGCTTCAGATGCAGCTCGAGCGCGATGCGCAGGTAAAGGTCGATGTCGAGCGCGTTGTGATGGGTGACGAACGGCTTCGCGGTGGCGCCGCCGGGGACGGCGTGCAGCACCGGCGTCTCGACCTCGAGATATCCAAGATCAAGGAGAACGCGCCGGATCGCCGCGATGATCTGGCTGCGCTTCCTCAAGGTCGCCCGGCTTTCCGGGTTCATGATGAGGTCGAGGTAGCGCTGACGATAGCGCGTCTCGAGATCGCTGAGGCCGTGGAACTTCTCCGGCAGCGGCAGCAGCGCCTTGGCGAGGAGCGTCACCTCTGTCGCATTGACCGTGAGCTCGCCGCGCGGCGTGCGGCGGACGATGCCCTCGACGCCGATGATGTCGCCGAGATCCAAGAGCTTGACGAGCGCCAGTTGATCGGCGGAGAGGAAATCCTTGTGGCTGAAGATCTGGATCTTGCCAGAGGCATCGTGCAGATCGATGAACATGCCGCTGTTGCGGTTGGCGCGCACGCGCCCGGCGACGCGGACGCGGTCCTCGGTCGTGGAGCCCGTCGCCAGCTCGCGGTATGTCTCGTCGAGTGCCGCCGCCTCGTGGCTGCGATCGAAGCGGTAGGGAAAGGGAGCGACGCCCCGCGCCTCGACCGCCGCCAGTTTTTCGAGCCGCGCCCGGCGAAACTCGTTCTCTTCCGACATCTGCTCTCCGTTCCTGCCGCGAGCGAACGCTGCCGCGCCTTTTTAATGGTTCCGCGAGAATTCGCAAAGCGCATGCGCTGTCTCTGAACGCGCCGTCGTGGGATCAAGCTCGTCCAAGCGTAGCAAATGGGACGGGAACGTTTTCGCCGACGGCCCATCTAATGGACATGATGATGGAAGAGACGCTCGCGACCGCGACCGACAATTCGACCGATTCCCAGCTCGTCGCTCTCGTGCGGCAAGACGGCGCCGCGGCGTTCGCGCAAATCATGCGGCGCAACAACCGCCGGCTGTTTCGGCTCGTCCGATCCATCGTTGGCGACGACAGCGAGGCCGAGGAAGTGGTCCAGGAAACCTATGTCCGCGCCTTCGCCGCGCTGGCCGCCTGGCGCGGCGATGCCAGCCTCTCGACCTGGCTCTCGCGCATCGCATTGAACGAGGCCCTCGCCCTTACGCGGCGCAGGCGCGAGACCGTACCGTTCGATGAAGCGGCCGAGGGGCCGGCCCGAGAGGGGCCGGGAGCCTTCGAGCATCTCGTCTGTCCGTCGCCGGAGATGGGCGCCGCGCGCGCCGAGATCCGCGCCCTTCTCGAACGCGCGATCGACGGTCTGCCCGCCGATTTCCGCGCCGTCTTCATGTTGCGCGCGGTCGAGCAGCTCTCGGTCGACGAGACCGCGGCGATGCTCGACATCCTGCCCGAGACCGTCCGCACCCGGTTCTTTCGGGCGCGCCGGCGGTTGCGCCGCGCCCTCGGCCAGCAATTCGCCAGCGTGGTCGAGGATACCTTCCCCTTCGCCGGCGCCCGTTGCGATCGGATCATGGAGAAGGTGCTTCAGCGCCTCGCGCTGCCGGGCGAGGCAGTGCAAGCGGCCCAATCCCAGACATCGTCCCCAGAATCCTGAGGCGATCCTTTCGCCCCGCCGGATGCGGTCGCACGACCGTTCCCATCACCCACGAGGGAGACCACCATGTCCGAGATCTTCATTCCGTCCTTCCATGCGCTCGCCCGCCGCACGTTGCTCATGCGAAGCGGTCAGGTCGCGCTCTCGGCGACGGCGATCGCGCTTCTTGCCGGCAACGAGACCCTCGCCGCGCAGAGCAAGGGCGGTGCCGGCGATGCCGTCATCCTCAACACCGCGCTCAGCGCCGAGCAGGAGGCGATCGCCGCGTATCAGGTAGGCGCGGAAAGCGGGCTCTTGCAGAAGCCGGTGCTCGATCTCGCGGTGACGTTCCAAGGACATCACAAGGCGCATGCCGATCTCCTCGCTGGCACCATCAAGAAGCTCGGCGGCACGCCGTCCATCGCGAAGAAACCGGCCGATTATCATTTCCCGACCGACAAGCTGAAGAACCAGGCCGACGTGCTGCGCTTTGCTGCCGACCTCGAGAAGGGCGCAGTGTCGGCCTATCTTGGCGCCATCCCGCTGTTCAAGAACCGCGACCTCGCCAAGGCGGCGGGCAGCATCCTCGGCGACGAGGCGATGCATTGGGCGATCCTGCGCCAGGCGCTCGGCGAGGCGCCGGTGCCTGAAGCCTTCGTCGCCTAGCACTCTTCCGACGACAACAGCCGGGCGGCCCGGCTCGCGCGCCGGGTTGCTCGCGGGATCCTCTGATGACACGTGGAAAGACGATTTCCGCGACGGCGTTTCTCGTCCTCGCCGCCGTGGCGCCGCTCGCCGCGCTCGGCTTGCCGCCGGGCGACGCGCTGCGCGGCGAGAAGATCTACGGCAGGTGCTTTGCCTGCCATGCGATCGACCGCGATCGCACCGGGCCCCGCCATGCCGGGCTCTTCGGCCGGCGCGCCGGCAGCGTTCCCAATTTTCCCTATTCGCCGGCGATGAAGAGGGCGGGCGCCAATGGGCTCGTCTGGAACGAGGAGACGCTCGACAAATTCCTGCAGAATCCGACGAAGCTCGTTCCCGGTACGCGCATGACCTATGCCGGCGTCACGAGCGACCAGGACCGCGCCGACTTGCTTGCCTATTTGAAGGAGGCGACGAAGCAATAGGCGCGAAGGGGTGGCGGAAGAGCCGGCGTCGCGGCCCACGCTTCGCCCGCCGCATCGCAGCAATCGCTCCGTCACCGGCCGACGAAGCCCCCGCTGCGCGCGTCAGGGCCGCCAGGCGATGATCCGGACCGGCGTCGGGTTCCAGCCGCTGCAGGGGTTGTAGAGCTGCGGGCAGTTGGAGATGACGACGAGCACGTCCTTTTCGGCGCGAAGATCGACATAATCGCCCGGCTCCGAGCGGCCCTCCTCGATCTCGGTCGAGCCGTCGGGCCGCACCGGCACGTACATGAAGAAATTGATGTTGGCCGGAATGTCGCGCGGGCCGAGCCCATGCTTTGCCAGCGCCTTGGTGAAGTTCGTGCGGCAACTCGGCGTGCCCGGGATGCCGTAACGCTTCTGATTGACCTCGGTGCTGCAGCAGCCGCCGATCGTGTCGTGATAGCCGACGGTGTCGTCGACGACGGTCATCAGCACCTCGCCGCGATCGGAATAGAGCTTGAAGCCCTTGCCGATATAGATCGACCGGTTGAGTTTCAAGGTGTTCGCGGCGTTGTAGCGGTTCTCCGGGTCGGCAGCGTCGTAGCAGAGAAAATCGACCGCCTGCTGGCCCTCGAGGTCGACGATGCGCAGATGCTCGCCCGCCTTCAGCTTGCGCGAGTAAGGCCCCGGTTCGACGATGTCGTCGCTGAGGATCGCGCCGTCGAGCGCGAGCGCCGCTTTCAGTTTCCGGTCGCCGATCCGCTCCTTCGCCTCGGCGGTGCGGCGCAGCGATTGCTGACGTTTCTCGGCGGCGAGCTGTCTTGCATGCGCCGCACGCTCCTCGACTGTGACATGATCGCCTTCGAGCACGATCCCGGCCATGGAACACCTCCATCCTCCATATCCCCGGATCATTGAAGCGGGTTCGTCGGCGGCTTGTACAGGCGTAAATTGCCTCGAGTCATGTGCCCGAGCGGAAGAGGCGACGCCGAGAATCAATGCGTCCGGGTCGTTTGATGATGCCGCCACGCCGGCGCGAAACGCGCGATACCTCTAGAATCCAGAAGGTCAGTGCGAATAGCGCGCATTCACCGCGGTCAAGGCGCGGTCGGCGGCGGCGGTGAGGTCAACCAACAGCGGCGCGACGTCGGGCGCGCCCTTTGTCAGAGCGACCATGAGCTGGCGGGTGCAGTTCAGCAATTCCGTGCAGCCGAGATTGCCGGAATAGGAAACAAGGGAGTGCGCTTCGAAGGCAAGTCGCTCTCGGTCGGTCGACGACGTGATGGCGCGGATCGACTCGTCCAATCGGGTCCGGAAGCTATCGACGAGACCGAGGATCTTCTCCCGACCGAGGATTCGCTCCAGCTCCGCCAGCACCTCCTCGTCGAGGACCAGAATCGGGGCTGCCGCCGGTGGACCCGGGTCGGGCTCCGGGGCATTTCCCGACCATCTTGCGACGGCGGCCAAGACGAGGTTGCGGTCGATCGGCTTGGCGACATGATCGTTCATTCCGGCGGCGCGGCAGCGCGCAATTTCCTCGGGCATCGCGTTTGCGGTGAGCGCGACGATCGGAATATCGCGCACGCGCTCGCCCAGACGCCGAATCGTCCTGGTCGCGGTGATGCCGTCCATGACCGGCATTTCCATGTCCATGAGGACGAGATCGAAATCCTGTGCCTGCACCGCCTCGACCGCCTCGGCGCCATTTCCGACGAGCGTCGTCCGGTACCCGGCCGCCTTGAGAAAGCCCTCGATGACGAGCTGGTTCGTGGCAAGGTCGTCGACGACGAGGATGTGGGCGCTCGGCTTTCCGTCCGCCGGCCTCGTGTGGGAAGCGGCAACGACCGGGGCTTCGGTCTCGCTCAGACGGATCGTGAACCAAAAAATGCTGCCTCGTCCGGGCTCGCTGTCGACGCCGATCGCGCCGCCCATGGCCTCGGCAAGGCGCTTGCAGATGGCAAGGCCAAGGCCGGTGCCGCCGAAACGGCGCGTGATCGAGCGATCGATCTGCGAGAAGTTCTGGAACAGCAGATGCTGTCGATCCCTCGGGATGCCGCACCCGGTATCCGTTACCGTGAAGCGGAGGCTCGGCTGCTCCGTGCCGGAATCGCGAGTGACGGAAATCTTGACGTTGCCGCCCGCCGTGAATTTGACGGCGTTGCTCAGCAGGTTGAGCAGTATCTGGCGCAGTCGTGTCGGATCGCCCTCGATCCATTCGGGAACGTTCGGCGCGACCTCGCTCTGCAGCACGAGGTTCTTCGCAACGGCCTCGCCCCGGATGATCGCGATCGCCCCGTCGACAAGGCTCGCCGGGTTCATTGCGATGCGCTCGAGCTCGAGCTTCCCCGCCTCGATCTTCGAGACGTCGAGAATGTCGTTGATGATGGCAAGGAGGGACTTGCCCGAATCCCTGATCAGCATCGCCCGCTGCCGCTGCTCGGCGGTGAGGTTGCCGTCGAGAAGCAAATCGGCAAAACCGATGATCCCGTTCATCGGCGTGCGGACCTCGTGGCTCATGCTGGCGAGGAAACTCGATTTCGCTCGGTTGGCTTCCTCGGCGGCGTCTCTCGCTTCTTGCAGTGCCCGCTCGGCGGCGCGCCGCGCGGTCACGTCGACAATTGCGGCGATGACGATCCGACCGCGCGGCGTTGCAACCGAGTTCAACTCGACTTCGATCGGGCTCTCGGTTCCGTCGGCGCGGCGGCCTGTCAAATCTCGTGCGACGGTCATCGCGCGAGCGGCTTTCTCGATTGCGAAAGCTGTGCTCGGGGCAGCATCGCCACGGCGGAGGCGATCCGGCACCAAGAGATCGGCCGGTTGCCCGACGAAGCCGCCGCGGGCATAGCCGAAGATCCGCTCGACCGCGGTATTGGCCAGCGTGATGATCCCTTTCTCATCGACGATCAGCATGCCGTTCGGGGCCGCCTCGATGATGAGCTGCCGTTGCTCCTCGCCGACTGCACGCTCGGTCAGATCGCGAGTGATTTCGGAGAAACCGAGCAGATCGCCGGCCGGATTGCGCAGAGCGGTCAGCACGATTCCTGCCCAAAAGCGGCTGCCGTCCTTGCGGACGCGCCAACCTTCGGCGGCATGAGAGCCCAGGCGCAAGGCGGTGCCGAGCGCCTTGGCCGGGGCACCGGCGGCGCGGTCCGCCTCTGGATAGAAAATCGAAAAATCCTGTCCGATGATTTCGTCCGCCCGATAGCCTTTGATGTGCTCGGCCCCCTGGTTCCAGCTCCGCACGCGGCCGGCACCGTCGAGCATGTAGATCCCGTAATCCTCGACGCCTTCGACGAGCAGCCGAAAGCGCTCCTCGCTTTCGCGCAGTGCATCTTCCGCGGCCCTGCGCTCGGTGATGTCGCGGATCGTCGAAGCGAGCCGCGGCGGGTCGCCGGCGATGAAGCGCAAGCGGTTCTCGACCCAGATGTAGTCGCCGTCCTTGCGGCGAAGACGGTATGTCGCGCTCGCAACTTGCTGCTCGGGGCCAAGACTGGCGCGGATCGTCAGATAGCTCTCGAGATCGGCGGGGTGGATGACTTCGGCGGCATTGAGCGATGCTTGCTCCTCGGGCTCGTAGCCGAGAACGGTGCGGCAGGATGGCGAGAGGTAGAGGCACTGCCCGGTGGCAAGATCGCGCAAGGTGATGGCGTCGAATGCGTTCTCGGCGAGGAGGCGATAGCGGATCTCGCTCTCGCGGAGCGCGTCCTCGGCCGCTCGGCGCTCCGTGATGTCCATGTTGACGGTGCCGACCCCGACGATGGTTCCATCCGCCTCGCGGATCGCGAACTTGGTCACCAGGACCCAATGGGGCGCGGTGCCGATCTCCGGTTCTTCGACCTCGTCCGCCTGTGCCATGCCGGTGGCAAGGACGCGATCCTCGATGCTCTCCATCAGCGCGGCGAAGTCTTCGTCGGTGCCGACATCGCGCAGCCTGCGACCAAGCTGCTGCTCTGCCGTCACGCCGAACCAGGTCTCGTATTGCTTGTTGAGCACGACATAGCGATGCTCGCGATCCTTGAGGCTGATCGAGACCGGCACGTTGTCGAGGATCGACTGCAGGCGAGCCTGGCTTTCGCGCAACGCGGCCTCGGCCTTTTGCCGCGTCGAGATATCGCGCGCGACGGCGACGATCTCGACTGGAGAAGCGGTCGTCGGATCGCGGACGAGGCGGAAGCTGATCTCCATCCAGCTATAACCGCCATCCTTGCGACGATACCGGATCGTCACGGTTCTGCGATCGGCGCCGGCGCGCAATTCTGCGAAGGCCGCTTCCAGGATTGCACGGTCCTCGGGGAACGCAAGATCGGACGGGTGGCCGCCAATCAGCTCTTCCGGGTTCCATCCGAGGATGTGGCGCGCTGCCGGGGAGACGTAGCGCTGCTCTCCCGCCAAGCTCATGCGGACGATCATGTCGGTCGCGTTGTCGGCGAGAAGCCGGTATTGCGCCGCGGCACATGTTGCGGCGGCGGTCGCACTTTCGGCGGCGCGCTGCGTTGCCGCGCGAAGCCCGATCTGGCGCGTCAGACGAAGCCCGAGCATCGCGAGGATGGCGACGAGGATGCCGGCGCCGATCGCGTGGCGCCAGGCATCGGCGCGCCACCGCGCGAGCAACTCGTCGGTCGCGAGGGCGGCTGCGACGACGAGCGGATATCCCTCGACCCGCCGATAGCTGTTGAGACGCACGACGCCGTCGGTCGAGGATCGCATCTCGGCGGAGCCGATCGGGCCCTTCGGCAGGTAATCATGGAAGATCGCGCCGTCCAGCAAGTTTCTGCCGATATTCGCTTCCTCGAAGGGGCGGCGGACGAGCAGTGCCCCGTCGGCGGAAGCCAGAAGGATCGATCCCGCCTCGCCGATGCTGAAGGTGTCATAGAATTTCTGGAAATAACTCATGTCGAGCGTCGCCACCATCACGCCGGCGAAGCTGCCATCCCTATGATTGAAGCGGCGCGACACCGGGATGACCCACTCGCCGGTCGCCTGGCTTCGGATTGGCGTTCCGATATGGACATCGCGGTCCCTATGATCGCGGTGGAATTGAAAGTAGTCGCGATCCGCGAAGTTGATCCCCTGCGTGACGGGCAGCGAGTTGACGATCGAATAGCCGTCTGCATCTAGGACGGCGGTCCCCTTGAGCTGCGGCAGCGTCGCGCCGCGCGCTTGCAGAAGGTTGTGCAGGCGCTCCAGCGCCGGCGCGCTCGTGCCATCGACCTCGAGCCGCTCGACGAGCCCGATCAGAAGGCCGTCCGTCGTTCGGATCGCGGCCTCGGCATGCTGCGCCACCGCGCGCACGAGGTTCGTCGTATCCTCGGTTCCTTCGCGGATCGCCTGCGACCGAGCTTCCCAAACGCTCAGCGCCTCGAGGGCGGCGACGGCGAGGCATATGAAGACGATCAGGCTGAGCGCACCGAATTGCAGCGAGAATCGCTTCCGGAGCCGCTGTGGGAGAAGATTCACTCAGCTTTCCAGTCGATTTGGGTTCCCGATGGACCTTGCGATCATATAGACATCATTGCCTTGCGTGCGTTTAAGGAACGTTTATTTCAGGCAACCGGAGCATGAGCTTGCAGGGCGCGGAGCGTGGGCGCCGAGCCGATCGGACGACCTCACGCCCTTCCCCCAAAACTCCGTGCTCAGTCGCCTGCCGCTTGCGGCACCATGCCCACGGAAGCGAGGTCGAGAACGCCGTCGTGGAACTGGCGCAGGGTGCCGCGATGGCCGACGCTGATGATGGTCGGCCGCCACGGCGCTTCGCGGAGCATGCGATAGAGCATCGCCTCTCCCGCCTCGTCCAAGGCGGAGGTCGCCTCGTCGAGGAAGATGGTGGCGGGCTCGGCGAGGAGCACGCGGGCGAATGCCAAGCGCTGCTGCTCGCCGCCCGAGAGACGCTGCGCCCAGAGATCGTCCTTGTCGAGGTCGGCGGCGAAATGGCCGAGGCCGACCTTCTCCAGCACGGCGACAAGGCGCTCGCGCGGGATGTCGGCGCCTTCATCGGGGTAGAGCAGGGCGTGACGCAAGGTGCCGAGCGGAATATACGGCTTCTGCGGCAGAAAGAAGGCGCGCCCCTCGCCAAGGCGCACCGTGCCGCGGCCGAACGGCCAGATGCCGGCGATCGCGCGCAGCAGCGTGCTCTTGCCGGTGCCGGTGCGGCCGGTGACGAGCAGCGATTGGCCGGGCGCGGCGGCGAAGGCGACGCCCGAGCGCAGATTCCGTCCGTCGGGGAGATCGAGCGCCAAATCCGTGACCGCAACGCCGGCGCCGTCGCGGGCGATCTCGATCGGCTGCGGCGCGTGCTTTGCGGCGTGCAGCTCGTCGACGCGGTCGCGGAAGGTCGAGAGGCGGCGCACGATCGCGAGCCATGTCGAAATGCCGCTCTGCGGATCGGAGGTGAAGCTCGTGACGATGAAGGCGAGCGAGCCCTGCAATTGGCCGAAGGCGTCGGCGGTCTGTTGGATGACGCCGAGCGCCAGTCGCTCGCCGAAATAGCGCGGTGCCATCATGAGGTAGGAGAAGATGACGGCGAGCTGCATGTAGCTTTGCGTCCAGAAACCGAGGAGGCGCGTGCGGATCATGATCGCGATGTAATTGCCGAAGACGCGGCCGAAGCGCTGCCAGAAAACCGAGAATTCGCGCTCCTCGCCGCGATAGAAGGCGACGCTCTCGCCATTCTCGCGCAGCCGCACGAGGCTGAAGCGGAGATCGGCCTCGAAACGCTGCTGGTTGAAGATGAGGGGAATAAGAGGCCGACCGACTCGGATTGTCATCCAGGTGCCGCCGATCGTGTAGATGATGACCGCCCAGAACATATAGCCCGGGACATCGAGCGATCCCCATCCGCCAAGCGGCACCGTCAGCGCGCCGGAAAGGCCCCACAACACGAAAGCGAAGGAGGTCGCGTTGACAGTGCTGCTGAGGAGGCCGAGCGAGAGATTGAGCGTCTGCAGCGGAAAGAGGTAGAGATCTTCGGCGATGCGCTGGTCGGGGTTGTCGGTCGGATCGCCGGTGAGCTGCAGCCGGTAATAGGTCTGATCGGCGAGCCATTCATGCAGATAGACATCGGTCATCCAACGCCGCCAGCGGATCTGCAAAAGCTGCTGAAGGTAGGTCTGGTAGACGCTGAGCAGCACCGAGCCCATGGCGATCGCGATGAAGATGGCGAGTTGGTAGAAGAAGCCGCTCTCATCGTAATTCTGCAGCGTGTTGTAGAAATCGTTGCGCCACGAGTTGAGGCGGACATTGACCCAGACTTGGGCCAGCAGCATGACGATCAAGGTCGCGAGCATGCCCCGCGCGAACCAGCGCTCCTCGGAGAACCAGTAGGGCCGGGCGATGCGCCAGGCGTCGCGCAGGATGTTGCGTCTCGTCGTCTCTGCCATATGCTGTCTCCGAAGGGGAGGGCGCCGCGGCGACGGTGCCTTGAGAGCGCGCTCCGGTATAGTGAAGAATGGTTAATGATGTCGCTCGCCGATGACATGATCCCAGGCGCCGGCGCGGCGGCGCTGCTGGCGCGCGGCGTCGCGCGGGCTCTGGCCGAGCGCGGCTATGCTTCGCTCCTCGAATTCAGCCTTGCGAATGGGCGGCGCGCCGATGTGATGGCGCTCGGGCGCGGCGGCGAGATCGCCATCGTCGAGGTCAAGTCCTCGCTCGCCGATTTCCGCGCCGACCGCAAATGGCCGGACTATCGGGATTTCTGCGACCGCCTCTATTTCGCCGTGCCCGCCGCGTTCCCGCGCGAGGCGATCCCCGCGGAATGCGGCCTCATGATCGCCGACCCGTTCGGCGCCGCGATCCTGCGCGAGCCCTCGGCGCGGCCCTTGGGCGCGGCGCGCCGCCGCGCCGTCACCTTGCGCTTCGCCCTCGCCGGCGCGCAGCGCCTGCGCCGCCTCCTCGACCCCGGCGCCGGCGAGGCGTCGCTGCTCTAGCTCCGGCGTCCGAGACGGCGCCGCGAAGCGGAGAAATGGATTCACCACCAAGGCACAAGGGACACCAAGTTCTTCCCGCGCGCAACGCCGTGCAAATCGTTGTCGCTCGCGCCCTCGATCGTGGCCAATGACGGATCGGCGCTTCGCGCGCACTCGGTCCCTTGGTGACTTTGTGGTTCACATCCCTTTCGGCTTTGCCCGCAATGCCGCGATGTTCGCCTCAACCGCCCAGTTGCTCCAAGAGCTTCTGCGCCGCCGGCCGCTCGGCAAAGGGTGCGTTCGACTGGAGCAGCTTGCCGAGAAGCTCCTTGGCATCGGCGCGCTGCCCCGATTTGTCGAGCGCGACGGCGAGGTGGTAGACCATGCTCGGCGTTGCGGCGGGGCTGAGCGCCGCCTGGCGGAGCAGCGCCGTGCCGCGCTCCATCGCGCCCTTCTCGACGAGGATCCAGCCCAGCGTGTCGGCGACGATCGCGGATTGCGGCGCCACCGCGAGGGCCTGCTCGGCGGTCGCCTCGGCGCGGCTGTCATGGGCGAGCTGATAGAGCCAGGCGAGCTCGGTGAGCGGCAACGGATCGCTGGGATATTCGGCGGCGAGGCGCTCATATTGCGCGACCGCCGCGGCATCATCGCCCGCGTCCGCCAGCAGCCCGGCGAGGAGGAGGCGGGCATCGCGGTCGGCGGGCTGCGCCTCGAGCCATTCGGCAAGGGTGGCGCGCGCCTCCTCCGCGCGGCCCGCGCGGAATAGCGCCTGCGCTAGACGGCGCGTCAAGCGGCTGCTCGGGCTCTTGGCGAGGCCGGCGGCATAGGCCGTCACCGCCTCGGCATAGCGCTTGTCGGCTTCGAGGAGGAGCCCCGTCAGCTCGTCGGCGGCGGGATCGGCGGGGGCGCGCGCGGCGAGGTCGCGGGCGACGCCAAGCCCGTCGACGATCGTGCCGCTCTGCCGCGAATAGGCGACAAAAGCACTCTGGAGCTGCGCATCGTCGGGCTTCGCCTCGATCGCCTTGCGCATGAGGTCCGAGGCCGCCGCGGCTTTGCCGTCGAGCACCAGGATTTCGGCAAGACGCGTGAGCGCGTTCGGTGCTTGGCCCGTCAGGTCGACGATCCGCTCGAAGGTCGCGATCGCGGCGGCACGGTCGCCATTCGCAAGCTGCGATTCGGCAAGCGCGGTGACCGCCAACGGGTCGCGCGGCGCGAGGCGCTCGAGCTCGCCGGCGATGCCCACCGCCTTGGCGCCGTCCTTGCGCCCGATATAGGCGGCAACGAGGCGAAAGCGTGGCTCGCGCGCCTGCGGATCAGCGTCTCGCGCGCGCTCGAGCCAAAGGATCGCGTCGTCGCCCTTGCCGGCGGCGAATTCGAGCTCGGCGCGCGCCATGAGGAGAGGGAGGCTCTTCGGTTTGCGTGCGAGGCCGCGCTCATAGGCGGCGCGTGCCTCATCGAGCCGGCGCTCGACCCGATAGGTCTGCGCGAGATCGATCGTCGCCGGCGCAAAATCGGGGTCGAGGGCAAGCGATTTCTCGAAATGGCCGCGTGCCGCCGCGATGCCCTCCTTGCGCAAGGCGACGACGCCGCGCAGCGTCTCGGCGGCCGGGTCGTCCGGCGTGCGGCGGATCAGCGCGTCGGCTGCCGCTGCGGCCTCGTCGAGCTTTCCGGCGGCAAGCAAGGCGTGCACCGCGGCGCTCGTCTCTTGCGGAGACGGGGGGGTGTCGGCGCGCGCGGCAACGCCGGCGCTGACGAGGCCCAGGAACGCGATCAGAAGAACGCGTGCGATCCCCCGTGGAGCTTTGATGGCAGTTGCATGCATGAGGCTGCCAATCAACATATTAACGCTGGGGTCGCAGAGGGTGCTCAGTGGACGCCGTACTCCGGCTCAGCGTCCTCCGCGCATTCTCTGCGGCCTCTGCGCTGAGTGAAATCACCCGCTACGATTTCACATCCGCCGCGACCTGCATGCGGACGATGCGGTCGGGGTTCTGCACCGAGCCGTTATTCGCCGGATCGCCCTTCTTGATGGCGTCGATGAATTCCATGCCCGAGACGACCTTGCCCCAGATCGTGTACTTGCCGTCGAGGAAGGGCGCCGGGGCGAAGCAGATGAAGAACTGGCTGTCGGCGCTGTTCACGTCGGCGGCGCGCGCCATCGAGACGGTGCCGCGCACATGCTTCTCGTTGACGCTGAATTCCGCCTTGACCTTCTGGCCTGAGCCGCCGGTGCCGTTGCCGAGCGGATCGCCGGTCTGCGCCATGAAGCCGTCGATGACGCGGTGGAATTTGAGCCCGTCATAAAAACCGCGCCGCGCCAGCTCCTTGATGTGCGCGACGGTGAGCGGCGCGATGTCGGGGCGCATCTCGATGACGACGCGTCCCTGCGGAACGTCGAGATAGAGCGTGTTCTCGAGATCGGCGGCACGAGCGACGTTGCCGCCGGTCAGCGCGAGGAGGCCAAGAAGAAGGGCGAAGAATCTTGCCATGTCCGCGATGTCCGATCCGCTGTTGAGGGAAGCGGCGCGAACTTAGCCGATCGGCCCCCGTCGGAAAAGCGTGCGAATCACACCGTCCGGCGCACCGCGTGGACGACGACCAGAAGGACGACCGCGCCGACCACCGCCACCAGCATGCTGTAGAGATTGAAGCCGGTGACGCCTTCGCCGCCGAACGCGGCCATGAGCCAGCCGCCGATGACGGCGCCGACGACGCCGATCGCGATGTCGAGGATGAAGCCCTCGCCGTGCCGGTTGACGATCTTGCTGGCGATGAAGCCGGCGATGAGCCCCAGAAAAATCCATCCGATGAGCGACATGTGCCCTCCCACTTGTGCGGCGGCGGTGCGGTTCCCGAATTCGAGCGGCGAGACGATCTTTCGGTTCGGTCGTGCCGATCGCGCTGCGGATTGCGCTGAGAGGATGCGCCGAGAGTGCCGCCTCTGGAAAGGGCGATCACGAAGGCGGCGCGCACCGCGCGCGGCGGGGGCTTGTTCCAAAACGCGCGCGACCGCAAAATGTTCCGGTCGCGGCATTCGGTGCGGCGGTCCGATGAACTCGACCCGGGTGGTCTCGATCCCATGCGTGCATCCTCATGATCGCGTCATTCTCGCAACCCGGCATCCTCGCCGTGGTGCCGCCATGCGGCCGGTCCCTCGCATTCCGGCTCGAGCCCGAGACCGACCCGCGGCGCGTCCTGCGGCGTTTCTGCGATGCCTTCGTGCCGGAATGGGGCGTCGTCGGCTTCGGCGCGCCGTTGCTCAAGCTTCTTGGCGCCGAGATCCCCGGCATGCGGGCGTTTCCTTCGCTCGCCGGGCCGGCTTGCGCCGTTCCGGCGACCCAGCAATCGCTCTGGGTCCTGTTGCGCGGCCCCGACCGCGGCACGGTGTTCGACGCCGCGGCCGAGGTCTACTCGCTCCTCGCCGGCGCCTTCGCGCTCGACGATGCGGTGGACACGTTTCGCTACCGCGACGGCCGCGACCTCAGCGGCTATCTCGACGGCACCGCCAATCCCGCTGGCGAGGCGGGGGTCGCTGCCGCCCTCGTCGCGGAGGGGCCGGGCTTCGCCGGTTCGAGTTTCGTCGCGGTGCAGCGTTGGGTCCATGATCTGCGCCGCTTCCACGGATTTTCCGCGGACCAGCGCGACGCCATCATCGGCCGCAGGCACGAGGACAACGAGGAGCTGGCGGATGCTCCGGTCTCGGCGCACGTGAAGCGCAGTGAGCAGGAAAGCTATGATCCGCCCGCCTTCATGGTGCGTCGCTCGATGCCCTGGGCAAACCCGCGCGAGCAGGGCTTCGAATTCATCGCATTCGGCAGCTCGCTCGATCCCTTCGAGCGCATGATGCGCCGCATGGCCGGGCTCGATGACGGCATCCTCGACGCGCTCTTCACCTTCTCGCGGCCGGTAACGGGCGGCTATTACTGGTGCCCGCCAATCGCCGGCGACCGCCTCGACCTCGCCCTCTTGCGCGTGTGAGGAGAGAACCGTGACATGACGAGCGCGCTTTGGGCGTTCCTCGGCATCTCGATCCTCGTCATCGTGACGCCCGGCCCCGACACGGCGTTGACGATCCGCAACACGCTTCTGGGCGGGCGAGGCGGGGGCGTCTTCACCGCGCTCGGCGTCGCGGCCGGGCAGTCGATCTGGGCGCTTGCGACCAGCATCGGCATCGTCGGGCTCCTCGTCGCCTCGGCACCGGTCTTCACCGCCGTGAAGCTCGCGGGCGCCGCATACCTCGTCTATCTCGGCGCTGTGGCGTTACGCGACGCCTGTCGCGCGAGCGGCGCCGTAACGATGGGCGGCGCGGCGCCGGCGCGGCATCGCCTCGCCGCCGCCTCGGCGTTCCGCCAGGGTCTCGTCAGCGATCTCGGCAATCCCAAGATGGCGATCTTCTTCACGAGCCTTTTGCCGCAATTCGCGCCCGCGGGCGACAGCGCCTTCGCCGCGCTCATCCTCCTCGGCCTCGTCTTCTGCGCGATGACTTTCCTGTGGCTCGCCGGCTATGCGATGGCGCTCGCCCGGGTGGGCGCATATTTGCGCCGGCCATGGCTCCGCCGCGCGCTTGCCGGGGCGACCGGCGCCGTCCTCATCGCGCTCGGCCTGCGCCTCGCGGCGGAGCAGCGGTAAGCGTCGGCCCAAGCCTCACGCCGGCTCCGCCGCCTTCTTGAGCGCGGCGCGCAGGCGGTGCAGGCGATCGCACATCTCGCTCTGCGTCAGCACGGTGTCGGGCGGATCGGTCTTGCCGATGTCGTGGGTGAGAACGGCGTCGCCCGTCGCCAGCAGCGCCGCACAAAACCCCGCGTTCTGCGCCGCCATCGCCGCGAAGGCGCGATCGAGGAGTTCCTGATACTCCGCGCCCTCGCGGGCGAGCGGCTGCCCGCACCAATGGAGAGTCTGCGCGGGGCGCCAGTCCTCATTGGCGCCGGCGGCGTTCGCAACATGGCCGGCCAAGGCGCAGACCTCTGCCTGCCGCGCGGGATCGGCGAATTTGAGGCTCTGCAAGAACCCCTCCATGCCGGCACAGTGGACGCCGTCGAGGGTGAAGGGGTTGGCGGCGAAATTCGACAGCGCCCCCGCCGGGTAGGGTGCGCCGGAGCGGATGTCGTCCATGGGGTTGTCCGCTATCACCACGCGAGACGAAAGTCGAGTTCTGGCGCGCTCTCGCGCCGGTCGACACCGCTCCGACCCGTGGATGTACGGTTGAGCGACGCCGGTTGTCGACGCATTGGTCTTCGACCACGCTCACGCGTCGTGCCCGGGCTTGCCCCGGGCACCCACGCCCTTGCCGCGAGTCTTGGGTTTCGTGGAAGACCGGGACAAGCCCGGTCATGACGATCTGTGGTGGCGCAAATTGCATCTCACGTCGAAGGAGACGCGCCTCCCGGCCCTCCGCGCAACGCCATGCGGCGGTGCTCCAGGAAGCGGCGGACGGCCGGATCGGATTCGAGGCCGATCGCCCGTTGGTAGGCTCGGTCGGCGGCATCGAATTAGCCGGTTCGCGCCAGCAATCCGGCACGCGCCGCCCAATAGGGTTGATATTCGGCGAGCCGCGCATCGCCCGCCAGCGCGTCGAGCAGCGCGAGGCCCGCGGCGGGACTCTGCGTCTCGGCAATTGCGATCGCCCGGTTGATCGCGACCACGGGGGAGCGGGTCATCGCCGCGAGGGCGTCGTAGAGCCGCTCGATCGCCGCCCAGTCGGCACTGCCGGTGAGCCGCCGCACGACATGAGCCGACTGCACCGCCGCCTCGAGCTGATAGCGGCCGATGGCGCCCATCGTGCTGGCGCGGAACAGCAGCGCTTCGGCCTCCTCGATCGATCGCGCGTCCCACGATGCCGGGTCCTGATCGGCGAGCGGCACGTAGTCGCCCGCGGCATCGCGCCGCGCGCCGCGCCGCGCCTCGGCGTGGAGCATCAGCGCCAGGAGGCCGAG
>JBGPOZ010000034.1:0-28419 GCA_041488295.1 Allostellaceae bacterium | reverse complement strand
CGAGTTCTGAGCCCCATGCGCCCGCTCGTTTTCCTTCGCAAGACCCCGACCATCGATTTCATGCGCCTGCACAAGGCGGGGTTCGCGTTCTCGATCATGCTGACGGTGCTGTCGATCGGCCTCTTTCTGGCGCACGGCCTCAATTACGGCATCGACTTCAAGGGCGGGATCCTCATCGAGGCGCGCTCGATCTCGGGTCCCGCCGACCTCGCCGACATGCGGCAAAAGCTCGACGCGCTCAATCTCGGCGAGACCTCGCTGCAGGAGTTCGGCACGCCCGAGGACGTGCTGATTCGCCTGGCCGAGCAGCCGGGCGGCGACAAGGCGCAGGAGGCGGCGCAGGCCACGGTGCGCAAAGCGCTCGGGCAAGGGATCGAGTTCCGCAGCGTCGAGGTCGTCGGCCCCAAGGTCGGCGACGAGCTGATCCGCGCCGGCGTGTTGGCGACGGTCTTGGCGCTCCTCGCCATCGCCGCCTATGTCTGGTTCCGCTTCGAGTGGCAGTTCGGCATTGGCGCGATGGTCTCGACCATGCACGACGTCATCACCACGGTCGGGCTCTTCGCGATTCTGCGGCTCGAATTCAACCTGACGACCTTGGCCGCGATCCTCACCATCGCCGGCTACTCGATCAACGACACCGTCGTCATTTACGACCGCGTGCGCGAGACGATGCGCAAATACAAGACGATGGATTTCAAGACGCTGATCAATCTCAGCCTCAACGAGACATTGTCGCGCACGGTCCTCACCGTGTCGACCGTCGCGCTCGCCACGCTGTCGCTCCTCATCTTCGGCGGCGAGGTGCTGCGCGGCTTCTCGATCGCGATGCTGTGGGGCATCGTCATCGGCACCTACTCCTCGCTCTTCATCGCCGCCCCGTTGCTCTATTACATCCGGCCGAAGCGCGGCAACGAGGCGAAAAAACCGATCGAGACGGGTGCGTCGGCGGCGGGTGCGCCCTAAATTAGCGGGATGGACGTAACGCCGCTCATCCCTGCGGGCCGACAAATCATCGAAAGTTACGGCGCCGGCGGGTTTCGCGTCAGCGGCGCGGTCTATCCGAGCTCGATCCTGGTCTTCCCCGACCGCACTGTCGAATGGCCGGTCGCCAGTCTCGCAGAGGCGGATTTCGCGCGCTTCTGTGCGGTGGTCGAGCATGGCGACGTCGAGATCCTGCTGCTCGGCTGCGGCCGCCGCATGGCGATCGTGCCGTTCGAGCTGCGCCGCGCCTTGCGGCAAGCCGGCATCGTCATGGACGCGATGGATACCGGCGCCGCGTGCCGCACCTACAACGTGCTTCTCGCCGAGGAGCGCCGCGTCGCGGCAGCGCTGATCCGGGTTTAACTCCCGCTCCCCGCCGGGGAGAGGGAGTATCGGAACCTCAACCCGCTTTTTTGAGTTTGCTCGCGACGAACTCCCAATTGACCAGCTTGTCGAGGAAGGTCTGGACGAAGTCCGGCCGGCGGTTCTGAAAGTCGAGGTAATAGGCGTGCTCCCACACATCGCAGGTGAGGAGCGCGGTTTGGCCTTGCGACATCGGATTGACGGCGTTCGGCGTCTTGGTGATCTTGAGCTGGCCGCCATCGGCGACGAGCCAGGCCCAGCCGCTGCCGAACTGCGTGACGGCGGCTTGCTTGAACTGTTCCTTGAACTTGTCGAGACCGCCGAACGCGGTGGCGATCTTGTCGGCAAGCGCGCCCGGCGGGTCGCCGCCGCCATTGGGCTTCATGCAGTTCCAGAAGAAGGTGTGGTTCCACACCTGCGCTGCGTTGTTGAAGATGCCGGCCTTCGATTCATCCCGCGCCGTCGCCGTGATGATCTCTTCGAGCGACTGGCTCGCCATCGGCGAATCCTTGACGAGATTGTTCAAGCTGGTGACATAGGCCTGATGATGCTTGCCATGATGGAAATCGAGGGTTTGCGCCGACATATGCGGTTCGAGCGCATTCTTCGCATAGGGTAATGACGGCAATTCAAAAGACATTCTTTCTTTCCTCTCTCTGTACCTGTTGCACAAGGTTCAAACGCTCAATCCTCCCGTTGCTCTCCCAAAAAAAAGAAAACGGGGCCACACGGCCCCGTTCTCCGGGTTTTCTACGGTTCAATAATAATGCATCGAGGTCATCGCATAGACCATCGGGATCGACAGCATGGTGTTGGTGCGGGACGCCAGCAGCGCCATTCGTCCCCCACGCTTTTTCTCGTCCGCCGTCGCCTCTACGAGGCCCAGCACCTGCTGTTGCTTCGGCCAGATGATGAACCAGACATTGAACGCCATGATGAGGCCCATCCACATGCCGAACCCGATCGCAGTGTTGTGATGGTTGTCGTCGCCAAGGCCGAGCTTGAGGGCGCTGACGATATAGCCCTGCATATACGCCAGGATGACACCGGTGACGACGGTCGCGAGAGCCCCGTAGCGGAACCAGAACAGAGCGGCCGGCGCGATGACCTTGGTGATGGCCGGCTTTTGCTCGTCCGGGATCTTCGGCATCGACGGCGTCTGCACGAAATTGAAGTACCAGAGGTGGCCGATCCACATGATCCCGCTGAGCACATGCAGCCAGCGGAAAAAGAACGCCCACCAGCTATAATCGGATAGCATGACGTTCCCTCCGTCAGTGAATGATGTGAATCAGCGCGACCATGACGATGGTCAAGATGAAGCCGAGACTTACGGTTTTGCCGAGCGACTCAAGCGGATTCTTCATTGTTGCCCCCGTGGCGAGGTTAGTCCGCCATGCGAGCATAGCACAGCGTTACCGGCGAGCAACCGATTGCGCGGGTTGGGCGAGTGCGCGGGCGGCATGAAGAAAGCGGCTCGTGACTGAAATTGTCCGTGACGCGCTCCTCGCGTCGTTGCGCCGCCACGACCGCGATCGCTACCTGACGACGCTGTTTGCCCCCGCCGACCGCCGCGCGGCGCTCCTTGCGCTGTATGGATTCAACTTCGAGGTGGCGAAAATTCGCGAAGTGGTGCGCGAACCGATGCTCGGCCGCATCCGCCTGCAGTGGTGGCGCGAGGCGGTGGACGAGATCTTCCGGGGTTTGCCGCTTCGGCAGCATGAGGTGGTGGTACCGCTCGCCGATGCGATCCGCCGCTTCGATCTGACGCGCTATCATTTTGATCGCTTGCTCGACGCGCGCGAGGCCGATCTCGAAGACTCAGCGGCAGCAAGCCTCGCGGCATTCGAGCGCTATGCCGAGGATACGTCGAGCCGGCTCGTCTATCTCGCCCTCGAAATCCTCGGCTCGCGCGAGCCGGAGACGCAGGAGGCGGGGCGCCATGTCGGCATCGCCTGGGCCCTCACCGGTCTGCTGCGCGCACTGCCGGCGCAGACGCGCATGCACCGCGCGATCTTGCCGCGTGACCTCGTTGCGGTCGCCAAGCTCGACGAGCGCCTCCTGATGGAGCTGAAGCAGACGCCGGCCCTTGCCGATCTGGTGGAACGCGTTGTCGGCGAAGCACACCGCCATTTGGAAGAGGCGCGACGGTTGCGGCGCCACGTGCCACGACGCCTCATCGCGGCTCTGCTACCGGCGACCCTGGCCGATGTCCACCTGCGCCGTCTCGCCCGCGCCCGCCAAAACCCCTTCGATCCCCGTCTCGCGCGCCCCGATACGCTGGCGGTCTGGCGACTGGCGCACGCCGCCCTCACCGGGCAGTACTGACGCATCTATTCGGCGGCGATCCGCGCGGCGCCGAGCCAGTGCTCGAGATCGGCGAGCGCGCGTCGAGCGAGGAGAGGCTTTCGTTCGCCCTTGTTGGCGCGCGTCACGGCGCCGTCGGGGAGCGGCGGGAAGAGGCCGAAATTGACGTTCATCGGCTGGAAGCTCTTCGCGTCGGCGCCGCCGGTGATGTGCCCGAGCAATGCCCCGAGCGCAGTCGTCGACGGCGGCGGGGCGCTCGCGGTGCGCAGCCTCTCGGCGGCGGCAAAGCGCCCGGCGAGGAGGCCGATCGCTGCGCTCTCGACATAGCCTTCGACGCCGGTGATCTGTCCGGCGAATCTGAGGCGCGGCATCGCCTTGAGACGGAGGCTACCGTCGAGCAAGGCCGGGCTGTTGATGAAAGTGTTGCGGTGGAGGCCGCCCAGCCGCGCGAATTCCGCGTGCTCCAGCCCCGAGATCGTGCGGAAGACGCGAATCTGTTCGCCGTGGCGGAGCTTCGTCTGGAAACCGACGATGTTGTAGAGCGTGCCGAGAGCGTTGTCCTGCCGCAGCTGGACGACGGCATAGGGACGATGTCCGGTCCGCTTGTCGGTGAGCCCGACCGGCTTCATCGGTCCGTAGCGCAAGGTGTCGATGCCGCGCGAGGCCATCACCTCGATCGGCAGGCAACCCTCGAAATAGGGAGTAGCCGCCTCCCACTCCTTGAATTCGGTCTTCTCGCCGTCGAGGAGCGCCTTGATGAAGGAGATGTATTGCTCCTTGCCGAGGGGGCAGTTGATGTAGTCCGCATCCCCGCCGCCCGGCCCCTTCTTGTCGTAGCGCGACTGGAGCCAGGCCTTGTCCATGTCGATGCTCTCGCGATGGACGATCGGCGCGATGGCGTCGAAAAAAGCCAGGGAATCTTCGCCCGTGACCCGGCGCACCGCGTTGGCGAGAGCGGGCGAGGTGAGGGGGCCGGTGGCGATGATGACGCTCGTCCAATCGTCCGGCGGAAGTCCGGCGATCTCTTCGCGCCGGATCTCGATCAGGGGCTCGGCGGCAAGCGCCGCCTCGACCGCTGCGGCGAAACCATGTCGGTCGACCGCGAGCGCGCCGCCCGCCGGGAGCTTATGCGCATCGGCGGCGCGCATGATGAGCGAGAAGCAGCGCCGCATCTCCTCGTGGAGGAGGCCGACGGCGTTGTTCTCGGCATCGTCCGAGCGGAAGGAGTTGGAGCAGACGAGCTCGGCAAGGCTGTCTGTCAGATGCGCCTCGGTGCCGCGCACGGGGCGCATCTCATGGAGGATGACCGGGACGCCGAGACGCGCCGCCTGCCACGCCGCCTCGCTGCCGGCAAGGCCGCCGCCGATGATGTGGATGGGAGAAAGGGAGGTCATGAGACAAATCTAACGGTTCGGTGCAGATTAATCGAATCGATGGTCCGCTTGGATTTCCTTTCGTGCGCCCTTCGACTTCGCTCAGGGTGAGGCATTTTTCTCAATGCCATCACCGGTTAACCTCATCCTGAGCGAAGTCGAAGGACGCTCCCACGCCTGTGCAGATTTACGATTGCAGTGGTTATCTCATGCCGAAACCTAAGCTCATCGCGACAATGGCGCCAGAGCGTCACCGAGATGGAATGAACCGCCGACGGTGGCACGCTCCGCCGGGATCGGCGTAGAATTCTCTCTATGAACATTTCGCGCCCGTTCATCCTGCGCCCGATCGCGACCTCGCTCCTCATGGTCGGAGTCGTGCTTGTCGGCGGCGTCGCGTTCAATTTCCTTCCGCTGGCGCCGCTGCCGCAGGTCGATTTCCCGACCATCCAGATCGAGGCCGATCTGCCGGGCGCCGACGCCGAGACGATGGCAAGCGCGGTCGCAACGCCGCTCGAGCGGTCGCTTTCGGACATATCGGGCATCAGCTCGATGACCTCGTCGAGCTCGCTCGGCATCACCTCGATCACGATCCAATTCGACCTCCAGCGCAACATCGATGCCGCGGCGCAGGACGTACAGAGCGCGATCAACGCTGCCGGCGGCAATTTGCCGAAGAGCCTGCCGAGCCCACCGGTCTACTGGAAGACCAACCCCGCAGACTTCACCATCATGTCGGTAGCACTGACCTCGGACACGCTGCCGCTGACCGAGATCGACCGCTACGCCGACGATTTCCTTGCGCCGCAAATCTCGCAATTGCCCGGTGTCGGCCTCGTCGATTTCCATGGCGAGCAGAAGCCGGCTGTGCGCGTCCGCGTCGATCCCGACGCGCTCTTCCATCTTGGCCTCAGCCTCGAGGATGTCCGCGCGCTCCTCGGCGTCTCGACGGTGAATGCGCCCAAAGGAAATCTCGATGGCGGCAACCGCGCCGTCACCCTCAGCGCGACCGATCAGCTCTTCGAGCCGGAGGCCTACAAAAACCTGATCATTGCCTTCAAGAACGGCGCGCCGATCCGCATCGGCGATCTCGGCACCGTCGTCTCGGCGGCCGAGGACGTCAAGGCGGCGGCGTGGTTGCAGGACAAGCGGGCGATCATCGTCGACATCCACAAGCAGCCGGGTTTCAATGTCGTCGAGACGATCCAGCGCATCAAGGATCGCCTCCCGGTCCTCACCGCCGCCCTGCCGCCGAGCGTCTCCTGGCGCATCGTCGGCGACCGTACGCAGACGATCAAGGCCTCGGTCCATGACGTGCAAATGACGCTCGCCATCACCGTCGGGCTTGTGATCCTCGTCATCTTCCTCTTCCTGCGCAATTTCTGGGCGACGGTGATCCCGAGCGTCGCCATCCCGCTCTCGCTTGTCGCGACCTTCGGCGTCATGTATCTGCTCGGCTACAGCGTCGACAACATCTCGCTCATGGGGTTGACGATCGCTACGGGCTTCGTTGTCGACGATGCGATCGTCGTCATCGAGAACATCGTCCGCCACGTCGAAGCCGGCGAGCGTCCCTTGGAGGCGGCCCTCATCGGCGCGAGCGAGGTCGGCTTCACCGTCGTCTCGATGACCACCTCCTTGCTCGCCGTCTTCATTCCGGTGCTGCTGATGAGCGGCATCATCGGCCGGCTGTTCCGCGAATTCGCGATGACGGTCGGCGCCGCCATCACCATGTCGGCGCTCATCTCGCTGACCGTGACGCCGATGATGTGCGCCCGGTTCATCGGCCATTCGCGCGAGGCCGGGCACGGCGCCGTCTACCGGTTTTCCGAGCGTGTGTTCGACGCGACGCTGCGCGCTTACGAACGGGCGCTCGCCCGCGTCCTGCGCCACCGCGCGATTACGCTCGCCGTCATCCTCGTCACCGTTGCCGCGACGATCGGCCTCTATGTCGTCACGCCCAAGGGCTTCTTTCCGCTCGAGGACACGGGCCTCATCATCGGCGTTGCCGAGGCGGCGCCCGATATTTCCTTCGATGCGATGTCGGGCCGCATTCAGGAACTCGGCCACATCGTCATGGCCGATCGCGACGTCGACAACGTCTATTACTGGATCGGCGCCAATCCGACGGTGAGCCAGGGTCGGATGCTGATCAATCTGAAGCCGGCGAACGAGCGCAGCGCCACCGCCCCGGAGATCGTCGCACGGCTCAAGCCGAACGTCGCGACGGTCGCCGGCATCAACCTCTTCATGCAGGTTCGCCAGGACATCCAGGTCGGCGGCCGGCCGAGCAAGACGCAGTATCAGTACACCCTGCAGGACGGTGACAGCGACGAGCTCGCGCGTTGGGCTCCGATCCTTCAGGACAAGTTCAAATCGCTGCCCGAGATCCAGGACGTCACCGCCGACATCCAAGCTTCGGCCCCGCGCGCGACGCTCCGCATCGATCGCGACCACGCCTCACGGCTCGGCGTCACGCCGCAAGCGATCGACGACACGCTCTATGACGCTTTCGGCCAGCGCCAAGTCGCGACGATCTTCACGCAGTTGAACCAATACCGCGTCGTGCTCGAGCTCGATCCGAAATTCCAGCTCGACACCGGCGCGCTCCAGCACCTTTACGTGCACTCCGCGTCCGGGCAACTCGTCCAGCTCGCCGTCTTCACGAGCATCGAGGACGGGCTCGCGCCGATCACGATCAACCACCAGGCGCTGTTTCCCTCGGTGACTCTCTCCTTCAACCTCGCGCCCGGCTACGCCCTCGGCGACGCGGTCTCGGCGATTCAGGCGGCGGAGCGGCAGATCGACAAGCCGCTCGCCCTCGTCACCAGCTTCCAGGGGACGGCGCAGGCCTTTCAAGCCTCGCTCCGCTCGCAGCCCTACCTCATCGCCGCCGCGATCATTGCCGTCTACATCGTGCTCGGCATCCTCTACGAGAGCTACATCCACCCGCTGACGATCCTCTCGACCTTGCCTTCGGCGGGCGTCGGCGCGCTGCTCGCGCTCATCCTCTTCCACCGCGACCTATCGGTCATCGGCATGATCGGCATTCTAATGCTGATCGGCATCGTCAAGAAGAACGCGATCATGATGATCGACTTCGCGCTCGACGCCGAGCGCGTGCGCGGGCTATCGCCGGAGAACGCCATCTTCGAAGCGTGCCGGTTGCGCTTCCGGCCGATCATGATGACAACAATGTCGGCATTGCTCGGCGCGTTGCCGCTCGCTTTCGGGACCGGCGTCGGCGCGGAGTTGCGTCAGCCGCTCGGCATCACCGTCGTCGGCGGCCTCATTCTCTCGCAGCTTCTGACGTTGTTCACGACGCCGGTCATCTACCTCTACATGGATCGCGTCGACCGCGCGCTCGGATTTGTCGGCCGGAAGCGGCAGCGCGATCTCCGGCCGCTTGCGTCACCGGAACCGGCAGTGCAGGGGCGTCCTCCTCGGGCGGCGGAATAGCGGTTTCGCGCCCTCAGGCAGCGTGACGGGCTTTGAAGAACGGCCAGCTCGCGAGCAAGGGGATTCCGAGCAGGAGCTGGCTCGTGCGCTTGATCAGCGAGAGCGCGAGCGCATAATCGGCCGGCAGGCCGAGCGCCCCGCCGATCAGCATCAGCGCGCCTTCCTGGGCGCCGAGGCCGCCGGGGATGAGAAAGGCCGCGCTCCGCGCCGCTTGGCCCAGGCTCTCCAGAATGAAGGCGTCGCGCAGGCCGATCGGATGGCCCATCAGGTAAAGCGCGAGCCACACTTGGCCGGCGCCGGCGATCCACGCCGCCATGTGGAAGCCGAAGCTGCCGGCGACGCCCTTGGGCTCGCGATAAAGCGCGACGAGCGTTGCGTGCATGCCCTCGATGCGGCCGAGCGCCGCCCATTGCATGCGCTCGGCGAGGTTCAGCAGCAATCGTTCGAACGCCGCGAACAAGCGCGAATTCTGGATGGCGAGGAAGCCGAGAAGGAGGGGGGCCGCCACCAGCAGGCCGATACCGAGCCCGGCGCCGACGCCTTCATTGCCGTTGCGGTCGAGGAAGAGCGCGAACCCGGCAAGGGTGAAGAGGAATTGCCCCAAGGTCTCGACCGTCTTGTCGGCGATGACGCTGGCAAGAGCGAGGCTCACCGGCGGGCCATGCTGGGACAGCAACCGCGCGCCGACGAGATCACCCCCCACCTGCGCCACCGGCAGCATGTTGTTGATCGCCTCGCGCAGGTAGCGCAGGTAGATGAAGAGCGGCGGCGATCCGTGCCACAGGGGATTGACCAGCGCCCACCAGGCAAGCCCGGCGCAGGACAGCGCCATGATGTCGTAGAGAAGAACGAGCGCGATGCCCCAGCCGGCACGGGCAAACGCATCGCCCACCTCGGCGAACCCGGTATCGGCGATGAGGTAGAGCGTGACCGCGAGGCCGACCGACGCGAGACCTGCGACGCCAAACCGCGCAAAGGAGCGGCGGGGCGATGATTTGCTCGCCGCCGAGCCAGGGGAGAGCGAGGTCACGCCCGCAACTTCTGCAAGCGCCGTCTGAGGTAGGGGCGCAGATACTGCCCGGTATAGCTCTCCTCCGTCTCCGCAACCGCCTCCGGCGTCCCCGTCGCGACGATGCGGCCGCCGCCCGCGCCGCCTTCGGGTCCGAGATCGATGATCCAATCGGCGGTCTTGATGACTTCGAGATTGTGCTCGATGACGAGTACCGTATTGCCGGTGTCGACCAAGGTGTGGAGCACTTCGAGAAGCTTGCGCACATCCTCGAAATGGAGCCCGGTCGTCGGCTCGTCGAGAATGTAGAGCGTGCGTCCGGTGGCGCGCCGCGACAGCTCCTTCGCCAGCTTGACGCGCTGCGCCTCGCCGCCCGAGAGCGTCGTCGCCGGCTGGCCGACATGAATGTAGCCGAGCCCGACGCGCTGCAGGGTCACGAGCTTGTCGCGGATCCCCGGCACGGCGCGGAAGAAATCGGCGCCTTCATCGACGGTCATGTCGAGCACGTCGGCGATCGACTTGCCCTTGAAGGCGACTTCGAGCGTCTCGCGGTTGTAGCGCTTGCCCTTGCAGACGTCGCACTGGACGTAGACGTCGGGCAGGAAGTGCATCTCGATCTTGATGACGCCGTCGCCCTGGCAGGCTTCGCAGCGCCCGCCCTTGACGTTGAACGAGAAGCGCCCCGGCGCGTAGCCGCGCTCCTTCGATTCGGGGAGGCCGGCGAACCAGTCGCGCATCGGCGTGAAGCAGCCGGTGTATGTCGCGGGGTTGGAGCGCGGCGTCCGTCCGATCGGCGACTGGTCGATGTCGACGATCTTGTCGAGGAGCTCGACGCCCTCGATCTTGTCATGCGCGCCCGGCTGCTCGCGCGAGCCGTTGAGGGCGCGCGTCAGCGCCTTGTAGAGCGTCTCGATGATGAGCGTCGACTTGCCGCCGCCCGAGACGCCGGTGACGCAGGTGAAGGTGCCGAGCGGCACCGTGACCGAGACGTTCTGCAGATTGTTGGCCCGGGCGTTGACGATGCCGATCGTCTGGCCCTTATGGCCGCTCCGCCGCCGGTTCGGTATGGCGATCTGCCGCATGCCGGTCAGATATTGTCCGGTGATGCTGTCGGGGCTGGCCATGACGACTTCGGGGCGGCCGGAAGCCACGACCTTGCCGCCATGGACGCCCGCCGCCGGCCCCATGTCGATCAGGTAGTCGGCGCTGCGGATCGCCTCCTCGTCATGCTCGACGACGATCACCGTGTTGCCGAGATCGCGCAGCCGCTCCAAGGTCTTCAAGAGCCGCGCATTGTCGCGTTGATGAAGGCCGATCGACGGCTCGTCGAGCACGTAGAGGACGCCGGTGAGGCCGGAGCCGATCTGCGAGGCAAGGCGGATGCGCTGACTCTCGCCGCCCGACAAAGTGGCCGAGGCGCGCATCAGGGTCAGATAGTCGAGGCCGACATTCTTCAAAAACCCCAGGCGCTCGTTGATCTCCTTCAGGATGCGCTGGGCGATCTCGAGATGCTTTGCCGAGAGGGTGTCGTCGAGCCGGGTGAACCACTCGCCCGCCGCCGAGATCGACATCTCGGCGACCTCGCTGATCGTCTTGCCGCCGATCTTGACGGCAAGCGCCTCGGGCTTGAGGCGTGCGCCGCGGCACACCTCGCAGGTCTTGCTGCTTTGATAGCGCCCCAGCTCCTCGCGCACCCACGCGCTGTCGGTCTCGCGATAGCGCCGCTCCATGTTGGTGACGACGCCCTCGAACGGCCGGTTCGTGTTGTAGCTTCTGAGGCCGTCATCGTATTTCATCGTGATCGGCTCGCCGCCGGAGCCGAAGAGGACGGTGTTGCGCACCTTCTCGTCGAGCTCGCGCCATGGCTCGTGCATGCTGATCTTGAAGTGCCGGGCGATGCTCTCGAGCGTCTGGACGTAGTATTGCGAGGATGATTTCGCCCAGGGCGCGATGACGCCCTCATGGAGCGAGAGCCGCTCGTCGGCGATGACGAGATCGGGATCGAAATAGAGCTTGGTGCCGAGCCCGTCGCAGGCGGGGCAGGCGCCATAGGGATTGTTGAACGAGAAGAGCCGGGGCTCGATCTCCGAAATTGTGAAACCGGAGACGGGGCAGGCGAATTTCGCCGAGAAGGTCGTGCGCTCGCCATGATCGGCGTTCTCGGCGATCATGATACCGTCGGCGAGCCCCAACGCCGTCTCGATCGAATCGGCGAGGCGGTTGCCGAGCCCTTCGCGCACGACGATGCGGTCGACGACGACCTCGATGTCATGCTTCAGCTTCTTGTCGAGGCCCTTGCCTTTGTTGAGACCCGGCGCCTCGTCGATCTCCATCATGGTGCCGTCGATCTTGACGCGCTGGAAGCCGCGCTTCTGCAGATCGGCCAGTTCCTTGCGATACTCGCCCTTGCGGCCGCGGATGATCGGCGCGAGGAGGTAGAGCCGCGCCCCTTCGGGCATGGCGAGGATGCGGTCGACCATCTGCGAGACGGTCTGGCTCTCGATCGGCAACCCGGTCGCCGGCGAGTAGGGGACGCCGATGCGGGCGAAGAGAAGCCGCATATAGTCGTAGATCTCGGTCACCGTGCCGACGGTCGAGCGCGGGTTCTTCGAAGTCGTCTTCTGCTCGATCGAGATCGCCGGGGAAAGCCCTTCGATCGAATCGACGTCGGGCTTCTGCATCAACTCGAGGAATTGCCGCGCATAGGCTGAAAGACTCTCGACATAGCGGCGCTGGCCCTCGGCATAGATCGTGTCGAAGGCGAGCGACGATTTGCCCGAGCCCGACAGCCCCGTGATGACGACGAGGCTGTCGCGCGGCATGTCGACGTCGATGTTCTTGAGGTTGTGCTCGCGCGCGCCGCGCACCCGAATGAACTGCATGGGGCAAGGTATAGCCAATGGAGGGGGGAAATGCGACTCGGGACTCTGCTTAAAACCCTCGCCCGTTGCGGGGGAGGGTAGGGTGGGGGGCTATGGGGTCAAGCCGCATCACATTGAGGCGCCCTTCACTTCTGCGGCGCAATGTCGACCGCGACCGTCAAGGTCTTCCATTGCTCGTAAGTATCCTTCGGAAGGTTGAGCGAGCCGCCGGTGAGGAGCGCTTTGCGGATGCATTCTGCGGCGGTGCGGTAAGCGGGACCGCCGATCTTCTCGGGTTCGAGAAGGGTCGCGGCACGAACTGTCGCGTCGGGGTTCATATCAAGGCGATAGTTCGCCTCGATCTTCGGCGATCCTTTCGGCAGCAGGTTGGCGCAAGCCTCGATCTTCGTACTGCGCGGCCCGGGCGCGCCCTGCCCCGAAGCGGCGCCGGTCTGCGCGCGGGACTCCGTCGCGATCGTAAACACGAGCGCCGCAATCATGACAACACCGCGTTTCATCATCCCTCCTCGCCCGACCGACTCGGCCAGCTTAACGTGATTCGGATCAACCGCGCGCCGTGTCCGGCCGGATCTCCCTCGGCACCACGACCAGCGAGCGTTTCTGCGCGCCGCGCAGGATCGTCATGGGGATCGCCGCGCCCACCCGCTCCTCGGTCATCAGCCGGTGCAGGTCGTCGACGTCGCCGATCGCTCGGCCGTCGAGCTCGACGATGATGTCGCCACTGAGCAGTCCGGCGGCGCGCGCCGCGCCATCCTCCGCCGTCGATTGGACGCGGACGCCGCTTTCCCGGGCGAGCTCGTGAAAGCGCACGACGCGGCGCGGCAACGGCACGTTCTGGCCGGCGACGCCGATATAGCAGCGGCGGATGCGGCCGTCGCGGATGAGGCGGGATGCCACGAACTCGACCGTGTTCGCCGAGATCGAGAAGCAGATCCCTTGCGCCATCGCGATGATCGCGGTGTTGATGCCGACGACGCTGCCGTCCGACGTCACCAGCGGTCCGCCGGAATTGCCGGGATTGAGCGCCGCGTCCGTCTGGATGACGCTGTCGATGAGGCGGCCCGAGCGGGCGCGCAGCGAGCGGCCGAGCGCGCTGACGACGCCGGCCGTCACCGTGCATTGAAAGCCGAGCGGATTGCCGATGGCGATGACGAGCTGGCCGACCTTGAGGCGGCGCGAATCGCCGAGCCGCGCCGTCGCCGGCGCGTCGCCATGGAGGCGCAGCACCGCAAGATCGGTGTCGGGGTCGTCGCCGACGACGCTTGCCGCCGAGGAGCGCCCGTCTGGGAAGGTCGCGGTGATCCGCTGCGCCTTGCCGCCGGCGGCGATGACGTGGCTGTTGGTGAGGAGGTAGCCGTCGGGCGTGAAGACGATCCCGGAGCCGCTCCCCGCCCGGCCGGAAGCTCCTTCGATCTGCAGATGGACGACCGCCGGTCCGACCGTCTCGACCGCGCCGATAACGGCACGCGAGTAGGCGTCGAGAATGTCGCCCTCGCTCGGCGGCGATGACGGTGCCTCACGCTCCGCGGTGTCCGATCGCAGCGTCGCATCATTGGCGGGTTCGAGCGAAGAGATGAGGGTCATAAAATCCCGGTTGCGGTTGTCAGAGGTGTCATAGATGGTGCGCCGGGGTGTCCGGCTCCAGATGCGAGGGCTGCATCGCGCGCCGCCCTCGCATGCGGCGGCGCATGACGATAGAATGGCAGAAATTCGTTCGAGGAGGAGGTTCGCGTGGCTGGCAGCGTCAACAAGGTCATTCTCGTCGGCAATCTCGGCCGCGACCCGGAAATCCGCTCGACTCAGGATGGGACGCGCGTCGCCAATCTGTCGCTCGCGACATCCGAGAGCTGGCGCGACAAGAATACCGGCGAGCGGCGTGAAAAGACCGAGTGGCACCGCATCGTCATCTTCAACGAGAATCTCGTGAAAATCGCCGAGCAATATCTGCGGAAGGGCTCGAAGATCTATGTCGAGGGCGCGCTCCAGACGCGCAAATGGACCGATCAGAGCGGCGTCGAAAAGTACTCGACCGAAATCGTGCTGCAACGCTTCCGCGGCGAGCTGACGATGCTCGATGGCAAAGGCGAAGGCGGGGGTGGCGGCGGGGGCGGCAGCTCCGAGCCCGATGAAGGCGGAAGCGGCGGCGGCTTCGGTTCCGGTGGCGGCTCGGGCGGCGGTGGCGGCCGGGCCGAGCGGCGACCGCCGGGTCCTGACCTCGACGACGAGATTCCGTTCTAGGGGCGGCGCTCTAACTGCTTATTCCTTGCCGGCGCCGTGCCGGCCGTTCTACTCGCGGCTCTGAAGCTCGTTGACCTGCGCGACGACGGCGGGCGTCACCGGCTTGTTGGAAACGGCGGCGAGCTGCGCGTTGGCACGGGCGATCGCGGCGGCCCGCTGCTGCGGATTGGAGATGGCGTCCGCCCGCTTGATCGCGTCTTGGTAGGCGGCGAGGTGACCGACGCGCGAATTCGGTGCCGCGTGGTTGCGCGCGGTCTGCGAAGCATGCGCGGCGTTGAGCCCGCCGAGCTTGCTCGCGATCGAGCCCTTCTTGTCGTTGTCCCGATCATGCCAGGCGAAATGATCGTGCCTATCGTGCCGGCCGAGATGATCGTCCCGGTCATGCCGCGCCAGATCATGCCGGCCGCGATGATCGTCGCGGTCATGCCGAGCGAGATCGTGCCGGCCGCGATGATCGTCGCGGTCATGCCGCGCCAGATCATGCCGGCCGCGATGATCATCCTTGTCGTGCCGGCCGAAGTGATCATCCTTGTCGTGCCGGCCGAGATGATTGTCGTGATCGACGCCGCGATGGCCGGCGGTGTGATCGGCGGCTTCCGCACCTTGCCCGACGCCATGATCGGCGTGATCGGCGGAGCCGTGGCCCCCGGAGCCTTCACCACCGCCGCCACCACCCTTAGCGAACGCAACGGTCGGGCCGAAGCCGGACGAGCCCCCGGGCTGGAGAAAGAGGGCAAGAGCGAAACCGAGGCCGAACACGGCAAGGCGGGAAATGATCGTGGGCATCTCTTGGGCTCCCAATCGCGCGTACTAGAACCTGAGCCACAGTACCATGATCGCAGGTTGAGATAGGTTGAGCGTCCTGTGACTTTTTTGTGACACGCATCGAGAAACACGATGGCTGATTTGGGCGGGAATCGCGCGGCACGCCGATCATACCGGGACTCATCGCGGAGCGGCTCGGATCGGGCTCGAATCCGTTGTTCGCAATCGCGAAATGCTCTAAGTTGGCTGCCAGGAGAAAACGCTGGCCGCATGCGCCAGCGTTTCTCTTATCCGCGGTCCGTTCGAGCCCAATTTAGAGTAGCGATTTGACGACACCCCCGACCCCGCCGCCGCCCAGTTTCGACATCAGCCCGGTCAGCATCGAGGAGGAGATGAAGCGCTCCTACCTCGACTACGCGATGAGCGTTATCGTCTCGCGCGCGCTGCCCGACGTGCGCGACGGGTTGAAGCCGGTGCACCGCCGCATCCTCTACGCGATGAAGGATGGCGGCTACGATTGGAATCGCAGCTATCGGAAATCCGCGCGCATCACCGGCGAGGTGATGGGCAAGTATCATCCGCATGGCGATCAGGCGATCTACGATGCCATGGTGCGCATGGCGCAGGATTTCGCCATGCGCCTGCCGCTGATCGACGGTCAGGGCAATTTCGGCTCGATGGATGGCGATCCGCCCGCGGCGCAACGTTACACCGAGGCGCGGCTTGCACGCGTCTCCGAGGCGCTGCTCGACGACATCGACAAGGAAACGGTCGACTTCCAGCCCACATATGACGAGCAGGGGCAGGAGCCGAAGGTCCTGCCGGCGCGCTTTCCCAATCTTCTCGTCAATGGCGGCAGCGGCATCGCAGTCGGCATGGCGACCAACATCCCGCCGCACAATCTCGGCGAGGTCGTCGATGCCTGCCTCGCCTTGATGGACAACCCGGCGATGACCATCGAGGAGTTGATGGAGATCGTGCCGGCGCCCGATTTCCCGACCGGCGGCATCATCGTCGGCCGCGCCGGGACGCACGCCGCCTACCGCACCGGGCGCGGCGCCGTCGTCATGCGCGGCCTCACCCGGATCGAGGAAATCCGCAAGGATCGCGAGGCGATCATCATCTCGGAAGTGCCCTACCAGGTGAATAAGGCGCGGATGGTCGAGCGCATCGCCGAGGTGGTGCGCGAGAAGCTGATCGAGGGCATCGCCGATCTCCGGGACGAATCGGATCGCGACGGCGTCCGCGTCGTCGTCGAGCTGAAGCGAGATGCCGTCGCCGACGTCGTCCTGAACCAGCTCTATCGGTACACGCCCCTGCAGACGAGCTTCGGCGTCAACATGCTGGCGCTGAACGGCGGCCGGCCCGAGCAACTCAACCTCAAGGAGATCATCGCTGCGTTCATCGCCTATCGCGAAGAGGTGATCACGCGGCGAACGGTCCATCTCCTGCGCAAGGCGCGCGAGCGGGCGCACGTCCTTGTCGGCCTCGCCATTGCCGTCGCCAACATCGACGCGATGATCGAGATCATCCGCAACGCGGCGGACCCGGCCGCGGCGCGCGAGGGCCTCGTCGCGCGTCCCTGGCCGGCGGGCGACGTGACGGTGCTGATCGAGCGGATCGGCGAGCCAGGGCGGGCGATCGCCGCCGATGGCAGCTATCATCTGTCCGACGAGCAGGCACGCGCCATCCTCGATCTGCGCCTCCAGCGCCTCACCGGGCTCGAGCGCGACAAGATCGCCAGCGAGCTCGACGAAATCGTCCTGGAGATCGGCGGGTACCTCGAGATCCTTGGCTCGCGCGGCCGCCTATACGAGGTCATGCGCACCGAGCTGCGCGAGATCAAGGAACAATTCGCGACGCCGCGCCGCACGACCATCGAGGATGTCGAATTCGAGGCCGACATCGAGGCGCTGATCCAGCGCGAGGACATGGTCGTGACGGTGAGCCATGCCGGATACATCAAGCGCGTGCCGCTCTCGACATATCGCGCGCAGCGGCGCGGCGGGCGCGGCCGCTCCGGCATGGCGACGCGCGAAGAGGATTTCGTCAGCGAGGTCTTCGTCGCCTCGACCCATGCGCCGGTCCTGTTCTTCACCTCGTCAGGCCGCGTATACAAGCTCAAGGTCTACCGCCTGCCGATCGGCACCCCGCAGGCGCGCGGCAAGCCGATGATCGGCCTCCTGCCGAACCTGTCGCATGGCGAGACGATCTCGACCGTGTTGCCCTTGCCCGAGGACGAGGCAAGCTGGCCCGGCTACACCGTGATGTTCGCGACGCGCAATGGCTATGTCCGCCGCAACAACCTCTCCGATTTCGCCGAGGTCAAGGCGAACGGCAAGATCGCGATGAAGTTCGAGGGCGAGGACGCCGATGACCGGTTGGTCGGCGTCGGCGTCGCGACGGCGCAGGACGACGTCCTTTTGGCGACGCGCAACGGCCGGGCCATCCGCTTTCCCGTTGCCGATCTGCGCGTCTTCGTCGGCCGCGAATCGGTCGGCGTGCGCGGCATCAGGCTGCTCGGCGACGACGCCGTCATCTCGATGGCGATCCTGCAGCATCTCGGGCTGACGCCCGGGCAGCGCGAGGCCTATCTCGCCGAGGTGGCGAAACGCCGCCGCGCCATGGGCGAGGAGAGCGCCGAGGCGACGGTGGCGGAGAGCGACGAGGCGACGGTGAGCGAGCCCGAGAGCGAAGGCGAGGAGGCGGTCGCCGGCGCCGTCACGCTCAGCGAAGAGCAATTTGCCGAGCTCGCGGCGCGCGAGCAGATGCTCCTCAGCGTCACCGAGAAGGGCTTCGGCATGCGGACCTCGGCCTATGATTATCGCATTACGGGGCGAGGAGGGCAGGGCGTGCTCAATGTTGCGGTCTCGGCACGCCGCGGCAAGGTCATCTCGGTCCTGCTCGCCGGCAAGGAGGACGAGATCATCCTCGTCACTGATGGCGGCATGGTGATCCGGACACCGGTGCGCGACATCCGCATCGTGCGACGCAACAAGCAAGGCGTCGTCATTTTCAAGGTCGCCGAGAGCGAGGAGGTGGTCTCGGTCGCCCGCCTCGCCGATTCGGGAGAGGCGAATGGCGGCGGCGCGGCGGAGGATGCGAGCGCGACCGACACGCCGGAGCCGCCGCCGAACGTTCCAGCATGAGGGCCGGTCGACAAAAGGGGGATTGAGCGATGGCCAAGACGCGGGTGGGGGTATATCCCGGCACTTTCGACCCGATCACCAACGGGCATATGGACATCATCGTCCGCGCATCGCGGCTCGTCGACCGCCTCGTCATCGGCGTCGCGCGCAATGCCGGCAAGGGGCCGATCTTCTCGACCGAGGAGCGCGTCGAGATCGTGCGCGAGGAGGTCGCGGCGCAGGACAACGGCCTCAGCGAACGCGTCGAGGTGCGTGCCTTCGACAATCTCCTCATGCATTTCGCCATGTCGGTCCATGCCGCGATCATCATCCGCGGCCTCCGCGCCGTCTCCGATTTCGAATATGAATTTCAGATGGCGGGGATGAACGCGCGCCTCAATCCCAAGATCGAGACCGTCTTCCTCATGGCGAACGACCGCTATCAGTTCATCTCCTCGCGCTTCGTCAAGGAGATCGGCTCGCTCGGCGGCGAGGTCTCGCATTTCGTCAGTCCCACGGTCGCAAAGCGCCTCCAGGCGCGCTTCGCGTCCTTGGCCCCAGGCGCCACGACGGGGAAACGCTGAGGCATGATCTCCTCTCCCCCAGGGGAGAGGAGATCACGTGCTGGCCTTCGGATAGGCCCGCGGTCACATCACTTTCTTGAGCGCCGCGTCGGCCTCGCCGGCTTTCTTCTTCGCCAGCGCCATGTCGGTCGTCGCGGCGCCGGCGCGGGCGGCGTTCAACGCCTGCTGCAAGCTCGCGCGCTTCGCCTTGCCGGTCCCCTTGGCGTCGACCATCACGCCGCCGCCCATATCCTTGCACGGGTTGGCCTGGGTTTCATCGAAACCCTTGCCCTTCGGTCCGACCATGCAATTGACGACATGATGCAGATGCGTCTGCATCATCTTCATATCCGCCGCGGCGATCGCATATCCGGCATGGGTCTCGGCCGTCGCGATCTCCTTGCCGAGATCGGCCGCCGCGAATGCGGGTGCCGCCGTCAAAAAGCTCGCCGCCGCCAGCGCCATGCCGGCGCCGATCGCGAGATGGGCTCGAATGCTCATTGCTTGTCCCTCCACTGTATCGGTTGTCGCATGTTTCATGCGGGCCGAAGACCCGCGACAGGAGAATACCGGGTCGCCGGTCTCGCGCGAAGCCTATTCCGGAGAGATCGATCAGAGGATGTGCCAGACCTCGGCCCAGCCGTCATGGATCATCCGCACGGCGACGCCGGCCACGATCGCGAGCCCGATCCACGACACCCAGTGGTACCGCTCGAGAATGCGCGCGACGATCGTCGAGGCAATCCCCATCAAGGCGACCGACAGCGTCAGCCCGATCACCAGCACCCAGAAATGCTGTCGCGCCGTGCCGGCAATCGCGAGGATGTTGTCGAGCGACATCGAGACATCGGCCAGGACCACGCGAAAGAGCGCCTGACCGAAGCTGCGCCGCGCTCCCGCGGGGCTCTTCGACGCGCCGGCGGGCCCCACCCGAACCACTTCGCGATACATCTTCCAGGCGACCCACAACAGGAGAATGCCCCCGGCGAGCGTCAGGCCGATGATCTCGAGGAGTTGAACGGTGACGAAGGCGAGGGCGATCCGCAGGATCGTCGCGACGGCGATGCCGATGGCGATGACCCGGGCCTGCTCGCCGCGCGGCAGGCCGGCTGCCGCCATCGCGACGACGATCGCGTTGTCGCCGGCAAGGACGACGTCGATGATGACGACGGTCACCAGCGCGCCGAGGCCGCCGAGATCGATAGCACCCGCCAGGTTCACGCCGTCATCCCGCTTGCTGGGTCAGCCGCCGCGGCCGGACCATAAAGAGAGCGGGGGCGGGCGTGAAACATTTCCGCAATTGCGGAGTGCTTTGGCATCTGATATATTATATACACCCTTCGGGAACCGTCATGGTTATCGCCGCGCCGAAACTCGAGATGAAGCCGCTCGATACGAGCGCGAGCTTCCGCAATCAGGCCTATGCCGCGATCAAGGGGGCGATCACCGCCGCCAATATCTACGCGCATCCCGAGGAAATCCGTCTCGACGAGCGGCAATTGAGCCAGACGCTTGGCGTCAGCCGGACGCCCATCCGCGAAGCGATGACCTTGCTCGAGCAGGAAGGGTTTTTGCGCACCTTGCCGCGGCGCGGCGTCTTCATCATCCGCAAGACCCGGCGCGAGATCGTCGAGATGATCCAAGTCTGGGCGGCGCTCGAGAGCATGGCGGCGCGGCTCGTCACCCTGCGCGCCTCGGATGCCGAGATCGCGACATTGCGCACGATGATGGCGGAGTTCGAGGACGCAAGTCCGGACGAAGATATGGACGAGTATTCGGACGCCAACATCGCGTTTCATCAGACGATCATCAAGATGAGCGGCTGCGCCCTTATCGGCGAGATCACGAAGAACCTTTTCCTTCACGTGCGCGCCATCCGTCGAGCCACCATCTCGCAGGACAACCGGCGGGCGCGCTCGATCGTCGATCACATGAAGATCATCGAGGCGCTCGAGAAACGCGACACCGAGGCGGCCGAGCGGCTGGTTCGGCAGCACACGCTCGATCTTGCGGCTCACGTCGAGAAGCACTGCACCTTCCTCGATTGAACGACACGAAACTCCAAAGTCCCATTCGGGAGGACAACCCGGGATGACGCAAGGTACGACGCAAACCACGAATGCGGAAGAAACGCAGGATCTGACGGACGGTTTTCACCTCGTCATCGCCGCGCTGAAGCTCAACGGCATCAACACGATCTATGGCGTGCCTGGCATCCCGATCACGGATTTCGGCCGTATGGCGCAGGCGGCAGGTATCCGGGTCATCTCTTTCCGGCACGAGCAGAACGCCGGCAACGCAGCGGCGATCGCCGGGTTCCTGACGAAGAAGCCCGGCATCTGCCTCACGGTCTCGGCTCCCGGCTTCCTCAACGGGCTGACGGCGCTGGCCAACGCCACGACCAACTGCTTCCCGATGATCCTGATCAGCGGTTCATCAGAGCGTGAGATCGTCGACTTGCAGCAGGGCGATTACGAAGAGATGGATCAGCTTGCCATCGCGAAGCCGCTCTGCAAGGCGGCCTTCCGCGTGCTGCATGCCGCCGACATCGGCATCGGCGTGGCGCGCGCGATCCGGGCCGCCGTGTCCGGCCGTCCGGGCGGCGTCTATCTCGATCTGCCGGCCAAACTGTTCTCGCAGGTCATGAACGCGGAAGCCGGCAAGAAGTCGATCGTCAAGGTCATCGACGCGGCGCCGGCCCTGATACCTGCTCCGGAAGCTGTCAGACGTGCGCTCGATGTGCTGAGGAATGCCAAGCGCCCGCTGATCATCCTCGGCAAAGGCGCCGCCTACGCCCAGGCCGACGACGCGATCCGCGCGCTGGTCGAGAAAAGTGGCATTCCTTTTCTGCCGATGAGCATGGCGAAGGGCCTTCTGCCCGACACGCATCCGCAATGCGCGGGCGCGGCACGCTCGACCGTGCTGAAGGACTCCGACGTCGTCATGCTGATCGGCGCCCGCCTCAATTGGCTTCTGTCGCACGGCAAGGGCAAGATTTGGGGCGAGTCCCCGAAAAAGTTCATCCAGATCGACATCGAACCCAAGGAGATGGACAGCAACGTCGAGATCGCGGCTCCCCTGGTCGGCGATATCGGCTCCTGCGTATCGGCTCTTCTCGAGGGCATTGACGGCAAGTGGCCGGCCCCGCCAGCCGACTGGACCCAAGCCGTCAAGGCGAAAAGGGAAGAGAACATCGCCAAGATGGCGCCGAGGCTGATGAAGAATTCGGCGCCGATGGACTTCCACGGCGCGCTTGGTGCGTTGCGCAACGTCGTCAAAGAGCGGCCGGACGCCATCCTGGTCAATGAAGGCGCCAACACGCTCGATCTCGCGCGCGGCGTTATCGACATGTATCAGCCGCGCAAGCGCCTCGACGTCGGCACCTGGGGTGTCATGGGGATCGGCATGGGCTTCGCCATCGCCGCCGCCATAGAGACGGGCAAGCGCGTGCTCGCGGTCGAAGGCGACAGCGCCTTCGGTTTCTCCGGCATGGAAGTGGAGACGATCTGTCGGTACAACCTGCCCGTCTGCATCGTCGTCTTCAACAACAACGGCATCTATCGCGGCACCGACGTCAATCCGACGGGCGGTCCGGACGTTGCAACGACCGTCTTCGTCAAAGGCGCGCGCTACGACAAGATGATGGAAGCGTTCGGCGGCGTCGGCGTCCAAGCGACGACACCCGACGAGCTGAAGCGGGCCGTCGACGCGGCCATGGATTCAGGCAAGCCGACCCTCATCAATGCGGTGATCGACCCCGCTGCGGGCAGCGAGAGCGGGCGCATCGGCAACCTCAATCCGCAAAGCGTGCTGCGCAAGAAATAAACCTTTGTCCGGCGCTCGGCGCAGCACGATGTGGTGCGCCGTCCCGCCTGGGAACGCGACGACAGATTTCGGAGAAGAACATGGGTAAGGCACTCGACGGCGTCCGCATCCTCGACTTCACGCACGTTCAGTCGGGGCCCACCTGCACGCAGCTTCTCGCCTGGTTCGGCGCCGACGTGATCAAGGTCGAACGGCCGGGCGTCGGCGACATCACGCGCGGCCAGCTCCGCGACATTCCTGATGTCGACAGCCTCTATTTCACGATGCTGAACCACAACAAGCGCTCGATCACGATCGACAGCAAGAATCCCAAGGGCAAGGAAGTGCTGGAGGCGCTGATCAAGAGCTGCGACGTGCTGGTCGAGAATTTCGCGCCGGGCGCGCTCGACCGCATGGGCTTCACCTGGGAGCGCATCAACCAGCTCAATCCGCGCATGATCGTCGCCTCGATCAAGGGCTTCGGCCCGGGACCATACGAGGATTGCAAGGTCTACGAGAACGTCGCGCAATGCGCCGGCGGCTCGGCCTCGACCACCGGCTTCGACGACGGTCCGCCGCTCGTCACCGGCTCGCAGATCGGCGACAGCGGCACCGGGCTCAATCTGGCGCTCGGCATCGTGACCGCGCTCTTCCAGCGGACGAAGACGGGCCGGGGGCAGAAGGTCGACGCGGCCATGCAGGACGGCGTCCTCAACCTCTGCCGCGTCAAGCTGCGCGACCAGCAACGCCTGGCGCACGGCCCGTTGACGGAGTATCCGCAGTATCCGCACGGCAAATTCGGCGAGGCGGTGCCGCGCGGCGGCAACGCCTCGGGCGGCGGCCAGCCCGGCTGGATCTTGAAGTGCAAAGGCTGGGAGACCGATCCCAACGCCTACATCTACTTCATCACCCAGGCACCGGTCTGGGCCGACATCTGCAAGGTGATCGGCAAGGCGGAATGGATCACCCATCCCGACTACGCCAAGCCCGAGGCGCGCTTGCCGCGCCTCACCGAGATCTTCGCGACGGTCGAGGAATGGACCAAGACCAAGAATAAATTCGAGGCGATGGCAATACTCAACGAATACGACATCCCTTGCGGCCCGATCCTGTCGATGAAGGAGATTGCCGAGGAACCGTCGCTGCGCAAGACCGGCACGGTCGTAGAAGTCGACCATCCGAAGCGCGGCAAGTACCTCTCGGTCGGCAACCCGATCAAGCTCTCGGACAGCCCCTCCGAGGTGACGCGCTCGCCGCTTCTGGGCGAGCACACCGAGGAGATCCTCGCCGAACTCGGTTTCGACAAGGCCGCGGTCGAGGCGATGCGGGCGGCAAAGGCGATTTGAGGCGAGAAGCGGCTGGTGAGGACGATGACGCACCGTTCCCCTCTCCCCTTGCGGGAGAGGGAGGGGCCCATTGCAGAGCGATGGGAAGGTGAGGGGTATGGTGCCGCTGTGCAGATAGTCTTCGAAAAGCCCCCTCACCCTCCCCACTTCGTGGGTCCCCTCCCTCTCCCGCAAGGGGAGAGGGACAGACGACGCGTGCGTCCAGCTTCCCCGATAAACCCCACTGCACTGCCCTCTGACTACGCTAGTATCGCTTTCCGCCAGCCGAACCAGGATCAGGGGCGCCGATGAACATCCACGAATATCAGGCGAAGAGCCTCCTGCAGAAATTCGGCGTCGCGGTGCCGCGCGGCGGCGTCGCCTATACGGCGCAGGAGGCGCGGCAGGTCGCCGAGGGGTTGGGTGGCGGCGTCTGGGTCGTCAAATCGCAGATCCATGCCGGCGGACGCGGCGCCGGGCGCTTCAAGGACAAACCGGACGGCAAGGGCGGCGTGCGCCTCTCGCGCTCGCTCGACGAGGTGGCAGCGAACGCCGCCGAGATGCTGGGTCACATTCTCGTGACGAAGCAGACCGGCGCGCATGGCCGCGAGGTGCGCCGTGTCTATGTCGAAGAGGGCTGCGACATCAAGCGCGAGCTCTATCTCGGTCTGCTCATCGACCGCACGGCCGCGCGCGTCACCATGATGGCCTCGACCGAAGGCGGCATGGAGATCGAGGAGGTGGCGGCGAAGCACCCGGAGAAGATCCTCAAGGTCGCGATCGACCCGACGACCGGCATGCAGGGCTTCCACGCGCGCAAGATCGCCTTCGGCCTCGGCCTCGAGGGAAAGCAGGTGCAGAGCGCGACGAAGTTCATGCTGGCGATGTACAAGGCGTTCACGCAGCTGGATGCCTCGATCGTCGAGATCAACCCGCTCGTCGTGACTGGCGCGGGTCAGGTGCTGGCGCTCGACGCCAAGATGAATTTCGACGACAACGCGCTCTTCCGCCACGAGGACATCGAGGAGATGCGCGACGAGGCGGAGGAGGACCCGGCCGAGACCGAGGCCGCCAAGCACGGCCTCAACTACGTCAAGCTCGACGGCAATATCGGCTGCATGGTGAACGGCGCCGGGCTCGCCATGGCGACCATGGACATCATCAAGCTTTACGGCGGCGACCCGGCGAATTTCCTCGATGTCGGCGGCGGCGCCACGAAGGAGCGCGTCACGACGGCCTTCAAGCTCATCCTCGCCGATCCCAAGGTCGAGGGCATCCTCGTCAACATCTTCGGTGGCATCATGCGTTGCGATGTCATCGCCGAGGGCGTCGTCGCCGCGGCGCGCGAGGTCAGCCTCCACGTCCCGCTCGTCGTCCGGCTCGAAGGCACCAACGTCAATCTCGGGAAGAAGATCCTCGCCGAGTCAGGCCTTCCCATCCTCTCCGCCGACCATCTGGGCGATGCTGCCGAAAAGATCGTCAAGGCCGTGAAGGAGGCTGCGTGATGGCCGTGCTCGTCAACGCCGAGACGAAAGTCATCTGCCAGGGCTTCACCGGCTCGCAAGGCACGTTCCACTCCGAACAGGCGACCGCCTACGGCACGAAGATGGTCGGCGGCGTGACGCCGGGGAAGGGCGGCACGACCCATCTCGACCTCCCGGTCTTCGACACCGTCGCCGAAGCGGTCGCCAAGACCGGCGCCACCGCGTCGGTCATCTACGTGCCGCCGCCCTTCGCCGCCGACGCCATCCTCGAGGCGATCGATGCCGGGCTGCCGCTCGTCGTGTGCATCACCGAGGGCATTCCCGTCATCGACATGGTCACGGTCAAGCGCGCGCTCAACGGTACCAAGACGCGCCTCATCGGCCCCAATTGCCCGGGGGTCATCACGCCGGGGCAATGCAAGATCGGCATCATGCCCGGCCACATCCACACGCCGGGCAAGATCGGCATCGTCTCGCGCTCGGGCACCTTGACCTACGAGGCGGTGGCCCAGACGACCGCGGCGGGCCTCGGACAATCGACCTGCATCGGTATCGGCGGCGACCCCGTCAACGGCACCAATTTCGTCGATTGCCTCGAGATGTTCCTGAAGGACGACGAGACCAAGGGCATCGTCATGATCGGCGAGATCGGCGGCGCCGCCGAGGAGGATGCCGCCGAGTTCCTGCGCCGCTCGAAGGTGAAGAAACCGGTCGCCGGCTTCATCGCCGGCCGGACCGCGCCGCCCGGCCGGCGCATGGGCCATGCCGGCGCCATCATCTCGGGCGGCAAGGGCACGGCGGGGGACAAGGTCGAAGCAATGAAGCGCGCCGGGATTTTCGTCGCCGACTCGCCGGCGGAGCTCGGCAGCACGATGGCGCGCGCCATGAAGGATGCGCGCTAAAAAGGGAGTGACATGGCAAAAGGCGTAGAAGACCCGCACCGGCAAATCCATCCGGGCTCCGGGCGCCGCAAAGGGCGCGATTTTCCAAAGGGCCGACAAACCGATCCCGACGCTCTCTCAGAGGTGCAGGCGCTGCTCGCCGGCTGGCCGCGCCAGCGCGATCTCCTGATCGAGCATCTGCACCTCGTTCAGGACAAGTTCGGCTGCCTTCACGCCCGTCATCTCGCGGCGCTCGCCGACGAGATGAAGCTGGCGCTCGTCGAGGTCTACGAAGTCGCGTCCTTCTATGCGCATTTCGACATCGTCATGGACGGCGAGAAGGTGCCGCCGGCGCTCACCGTTCGGGTCTGCGACAGCCTCACCTGCGCCCTTTCCGGCGCGGACCAACTCCTGAAGACCTTGCCGAAGGCCCTCGGCACGGGCGTCCGCGTCGTGCGCGCGCCGTGCATGGGCGGCTGCCATAACGCGCCGGTGACGGCGGTCGGCCACGCGCTCCACGAGCACGCGACGGTCGAGAGCGTCGCCGAGGCGGTGAAAGCCGGGGCGGGTCATCCGCATCTTCCGCCGGCGATCGGTATCGACGCCTACCGCGCCAAGGGCGGCTATAGCCTCCTCGAGGAATGCCTCTCGGGCGCGCGCCCGCTCGAAGGCGTCTTGAAGGCGCTCGAGGATTCGGGGCTGCGCGGTCTCGGCGGCGCCGGCTTTCCGACCGGGCGCAAATGGCGCTTCGTGCGCCAGGAAGCGGGGCCGCGCCTCATGGCGGTCAACGCCGATGAGGGTGAACCCGGCACGTTCAAGGACCGCCACTATCTCGAGACCGATCCGCACCGCTTCCTCGAAGGCATGCTGATCGGCGCCTGGGCGGTCGAGGCCGCCGAGGTCTACATTTACCTGCGCGACGAATACCCGCAATGCCGCGAAATTCTGTTGCGCGAGATCGCCAATCTCGAGGCGGCCGGGCTCTGCCGCAAGACGCGGATTCACCTCCGTCGCGGCGCCGGCGCCTATATCTGCGGCGAGGAATCGGCGATGCTGGAGAGCATCGAGGGAAAGCGCGGCCTGCCGCGCCACAAGCCGCCCTTTCCGAGCCAGGTCGGCCTCTTCGGCCGCCCGACCCTCATCAACAATGTCGAGACGCTGTTCTGGGTGCGCGACATCATCGAGAAGGGGCCGGAATTCTTCACGCGCGAGGGACGCAACGGCCGCAAGGGCTTGCGCAGCTTCTCCGTCTCCGGCCGCGTCAAGCAGCCGGGCGTCAAGCTCGCCCCCGCCGGCATCACGGCGCAGCAGCTGATCGACGAATATTGCGGCGGCATGGCCGAGGGACACCGCTTCAAGGGCTATCTTCCGGGCGGCGCCTCGGGCGGCATCCTGCCCGCGCACATGGCCGATATCCCGTTGGATTTCGGCATGCTCGAGCCGCATGGCTGCTTCGTCGGCAGCCACGCCGTCGTCATCCTCTCCGACCAGGACAGCATGCGCGAGGTCGCCCTCAACCTCCTGCGTTTCTTCGAGGATGAGAGCTGCGGCCAATGCACGCCGTGCCGCGTCGGCACCGAGAAGGCGGTGAGCGTGATGGAGCAGCCCGGCTGGGACGAGAATCTGCTCGGCGAGCTGACGCGCGTCATGACCGACGCCTCGATTTGCGGCCTCGGGCAAGCGGCGATGAACCCGGTGAAGAGCGTGCTGAAGCATTTCGCGGGGGATTTGAAGTGACGGGGTTGTTTGCTGATCCATTGTGCGCCCAATCACCCCCACCCCGACCCTCCCCCGCAAGGGGGGAGGGGGAAACACTCGTCCTCCCTCCCCCCTTGCGGGGGAGGGCCGGGGTGGGGG
>JBGPOZ010000033.1:0-28433 GCA_041488295.1 Allostellaceae bacterium | reverse complement strand
GCGCCTGTTCCGCCGGTTATTTACAGGAGAAATACAGGCCACGAGCGCTCCCGCGCTTCAGTTGGTCGCGTTGTCGGGCGTCAATCGAAGCGCACCTGCCCCTGCATCTCACCGCTCTCTCTCGATGCGAAACGGAAATGAAGATAACCGAAAAGGATATTTACGGCAATCCAAGAATTGCGAGCAAAGCACGATGTGATGGCTCGGATGGTTCGCGTCGCGCTGGAGCCGGTATCGGCCTCTCTCCCGGAGACCTTCCCCCCTACCCCCTGGGCCCGGTCGGGCATTCCCTTCGCAACCCCGGCGCTTGTATGATCGGCCGCCGGTGCGGGCCGGACGCATGTTGCGAGGGGGGATGGATTTCGGGTTGAACCAGGCGCAGCGCGCCTTGCAGGCGCGGGCAAGGTCGCTCGCGCGTGAGGAGCTGGCGCCGCGCGCCGCCGAGATCGACCGCAGCGAGGAATATCCGTGGGAGAATGTCCGCCTCCTCAAAGAGGCCGGCTTCTTCGGCATGACCATCCCCATCGACTATGGCGGCGCCGGCCTCTCCTATCTCGACGCGGTCCTCGTCATCGAAGAGGTCTCGCAGGCCTGCGGCGTCAGCGGGCGGATCGTCGTCGAGGCCAATATGGGGGCGCTCGGCGCCATCATGGAATACGGCACCGATGCGCAGAAGCGCCTCGCCGCCGGCCTCGTCCTCGGCGGCGACAAGCCGGCGATCTGCATCACCGAGCCCGACGCGGGCAGCGCGGCAAACGAGCTCGCAACGCGCGCCGATCGGAGGAGCGACGGCTTCGTCATCAATGGCCGCAAGCACTGGATCACCGGCGGCGGCGTTTCCCGCCTTCACCTCGTCTTCGCGCGCATCTTCGACGAGGCGGGTGTCGAGGAGGGCATCGGCGCTTTCATCGCGCTGCGCGACGAGACGCCCGGCCTCATCATCGGCAAGCGCGAGCCGGCGATGGGGCTGCGCGGCATTCCCGAGACCGAAATCCTGTTCGAGGACATGACCCTTCCCGCCGCATCGCTCGTGATGCCGCCGCGCGGCCTCAAGAAGGGCTTCGCCGACCTCATGAATACCTACAACGCGCAGCGCATCGGCGCCGCGACGGTGGCGCTCGGCATCGCCGAGGGCGCCCAGGCGCTGGCGCTCGACTATCTCCAGGAGCGCAAGCAATTCGGCCGCCCGCTCTACGAGTTCCAGGGCCTGCAATGGATGGTCGCCGACATGGCGACGCAAATCGCCGCGGCGCAAGCGCTCATCTACAAGGCGGCCACGAGCGCCGGCGCCGGCTTCCCCGACGCGCTCGAGGCGGCCCAGGCCAAGGTCTTCGCTTCGGAGATGGCGATCAAGGTCACCAACGACGCGTTGCAGCTCTTCGGTTCGGCCGGCTACTCGCGCAATCGGCCATTGGAGCGCATGGCCCGCGATGCGCGCATGTTCACGATCGGCGGCGGCACGGCGCAGGTCCTGCGCACGGTCATCGCCTCGCGTCTCCTCAACCGCCGCCTACCGCAAACGCGCGGCGGCTATACCGAGGAGAACGGGGTTTCATAACAGGCGAATGGTCCCCTATACCACCGTCGTTGCGAGCCGGAGGCGAAGCAATCCACAGGCCGGGACTGGTTGCTTGGATTGCTTCGCTACGCTCGCAATGACGGCTCGAAAGCGTCGGCCGGCGACCTGATGAGGCGCCGCATTGCCTCAGTCTCGGCGATGCGCCGCGAAGAAGGAAAGGATCTCCGCCGAGGCCGAATGCATGACGCCATCCTTGCCCGGGAAGATCGGATCGGTCGGCCAAGAGTGGTCGCCGCTCTCGATCTCCAGCAAGACGACCTCGCTGCCCTCGCGGCATTCGGGATATGCCAACCGCATGAGCGTTCCTGGAACCGGCTCCGCGCGCTCGGGCAATGGGGCGCAGCCATCGACCGTCGACCAGAAGCTGAGCGCGTCCGCGACCGCCATGTTCGAGCGCTTGGGATAGCTGAGAAGAGCGGACGTCCCGCCATTGAACAACACATAGGGGTCTTGCCGACCGTGAATGATGAGCACGGGAACCGGCCGATCGGGCGCCGTGACGACGAAGCGCTCGCCGTCACGCGAGGTCCCGCCGATCGTTGCGGAAACCGGCGCGATCGCGGCGAGAAGATCAGGCCGGGCGGCGGCGAGCTGGTAGGACAGCATGCCGCCATTCGACATGCCGGTCGCGTAGATGCGCGTGCGGTCGAGCGGGACCTGTTCGGCGAGATGGTCGATCAGCGCGGCGATGAAGCCGATGTCGTCGACCTTTTCCTTGGCGCCGGCGCCGCAGCAGAAATGCGCGTTCCACGAACGCTTGCCGGGTTCGGTCTCGGTGCCGTCGGGAAAGACCGCCAGCATGCCGCGCCGCGCTGCCTCGCCGGCGAATTTCGTCTCTTCGGCGAAGGCGGCGGCGTTGCTGCCGGCGCCGTGCAGCACGATGACGAGCGGCATCGCGCCATTGGTCTTTGCCGGGACGTGGAGCAGAAAACTCCGCTCGCGCCCGTCCCATTGCAGTCGGTCGGCATGATCCCCCGAGAGCTCCTCGGCACGTGCGCCTTGGGTGGCGAGCGCCAAGAAGGCGAGAGCCAGCGCTATGCGAAGCGCGATACCAACCGTCCCGCGACGCGCAATCTCACTCGCCGGGAACCGGCGAAAGCTTCGAAGGGCGAACGCCAAGGGGGGCAAGGCCGGGGGCGGTGCGGCGTTTCCACGGTGGTGCCTTGAACCAGGCGACCGAGTAACCCACGGCGAAGAGAAGTGCAAAGTCGATCCCGTTGACAATGATCTGCACCGGCGCGTCTGTACCGGCGTGGTCGAAGATCATACCGCCGATATGTGAAAGTACCATACCGGACAGAAAAACCGCGAGCGCCTGCTGCCCGCATTTGACGAATGGAGCAAGCACGGGCGTCAGGAGCAGCCGCTCGCGTCCTTTCAGCAGGACGACGGCGACATAGGCGGAAGCAAGGAAGTGGAAATACTGCAGGAGGTCGAGATTGGTCTTGTCGCTATGGTCCATGATCCAGAGGCGCAGCGCGTCGACCGCCTCGATCCGGGTGAAGACCGAGGGCAGCGAGACAACGACACCGATCGTCAGAAGCGCGATGCTGCCGTACCAGAGGGGACGCGAATCGAGGGAAGCCTTGATCCAGCCGCGGCCGAGCGAGAAGCCGGTGAAGAAGATGAGCTGCCAGGCGAGCGGGTTGAAATACCACTCCGCCTGGCCATCGGCATTGGCGGCAAAATCGAGGCCGAAGCCGACCGCGGCGGCGTAGAGCGCAATCGAGCTCGCCACGACGAGCATCGGATGGATGCGCGCCAGCAGCATCGCCGCCGGCACCATGGCTAGGACGACGATATAGAGCGGCAGGATGTCGAAATAGTGCGGCACGTAGGAGAGCGTGAAGAGACCGATCATCGCGTTCTGCGTGTCGGTGAAGAAGCGCTGCAGCATCAGCAGCTCGATATAGTCGCCGTCGCCGTACCAGCGATTGGCGGCGACGAGGATCACGGCCACCGTGAAGAAGAGCCCGAGATGGGCGATGTACAATTGCCAGCAACGGTGGAGGATGCGCGCCGTCCCCAGCACCATGCCGTGGCGCACGAAGGTGCCGCCGAAGGCGATCGAGGCGGCCATGCCCGAGAGGAAGACGAACATGTCGGCCGCATCCGACATGCCGAAGCGCGCCGGGATGTAGTCCCACAGGAAATTGCCGCGGCAATGCGCGATGAAGATGATGAACATGGCGCTGCCGCGGAAGAAATCGAGCCGCGGATCGCGCCCCTGTGCACTAAGAACCGGTCCTGACACGCCTTTCGCCCTCAGAAAGCCCGCAGCCTCGCCGGAATCGGCAGGAACGGAAGATAATGCTCGACGAGCTCGACGGCGCGGCGCCGCCGGATCGCCAGAATGACGAGGCTCGACAGCCACACGCTGCACGCCTCTTGGAAGAGAACGCCGCCGTCGCCGTAAGGATCAATGCCGAGCGGCGAAACGAGATGAAAAAAAATCGCCCCGCTCATGATCCCGAGGGCCAGCGCCGCACCCAGTACCTGAAGGGGCGGAATGAAGAGGAGAACCGAGGCGATGAGCTCCATCGATCCCACCCCGATTCGCATTGCCTTCTCATGGCCGTTGAAGCCGAGCCAGTCGGTCAGAATGGTGAACAGCCAGACGCTTCCGTCATCGCCGGTGAATTTGAAGCGCAGGTAGTTGATGAAGACGTAGGCGATGAACGCCGCCAGCAACCAGGGAACGATTTCGACGATTTTCTTCATGGCACCCTCCGAAGCGAAGAGCGGGCAGCATCTGTCGCCGACCGGTCGTCATCAGTCACTGTCGGACGACGGCACCGGGATTGAAAATGCCAATACGATATCGTTTCGATCACGTCCGATCATACGCCGGCCGCCAGCTCACGCATCATCAAAGCAACGTGAAAGGTTTGTGCGGCATCGAGGGATGTCAACGGAGACCGATCGCGTCAGCCACCGCCCGATCAAGGTAGCTCGGCGGAGAGACAAAACCGGTCGCCGTGAAACCAGCACGTCTCGCCCTTGCCGTGCCGGTCGCAGCGGAGCGACCGCACGAATTTCTGCCCGCCATCGCCAAGCGAGCGGACGAGCATCCGCTCCTCCTCCGGTTTGCGGGCTCCGGCGCAGGGATAGATATGGACCCCGGACACTGCCTTGGCGGCGAAGCGGCATTCACTGCCAAGACGCTCGATCCGGAAGACCGTTCCATCCCCTCGATCCGTCGTCATCGGCACCAGCATCCGACCACCCGGCTTGAGGGCCGCGAGCCATGTATCCTTCGGATGCGTCACGCCCGCGTTGACGACAAGCGCGTCGACGGCTCCCGGCTCGTGGACAGCGCCGTCGCCCGTGACGATTTGCACATTCGGCCGATCCGCGAGGTTGACAGCGGCTCGCTTCGCCAAGCCGGGATCGATTTCCGCGGCAATGACACGGCCATCGGGACCCGTCAACTCCGCCAGGATCGCCGTGTAGTAGCCGGTGCCGGCCCCGATGTGGAAGACGGTGTCGCCGGGTCGGATCGCGGCGCTATCGAGCAGCCTTGCCCAAAATTCCGGTTGACCGTTGTTGAGCCCGCGCTCCCGATCGATCGCGAAGAGGACGTTGTGGTAGGCGTGAACGGGATCGTCGTCCGGCAGGCGCCAATAGTCTTCGGCACCGAAACGCAATACGTACCAAGGAGTTGGCCCGAGGAATCGTTCGCGCGGAACGGTCGCGAAGGCGTTGATGACCGCCGCCGATCCGATGTGCTCGACAAACCGGAGCTCTTCGGCAAAGGCCCGCCGTGCCGCCACAACCCTATCCATATGTCCACTCCGTCCGATCCCGTGTTTGTCCCCTCGACAGCACGAAGGGCGGTCAGGCGGCGGCAGCGCGGACCGGGTAACGGGAAAAAAAATATTTTCTCGGGCTGTCCGCGCCGGGGGGCGACGGGCGCATAGTGGCGAGAGAGGGAGGCCGATTCCTGCGCGCATACGCATTCGACCATCGTCCGGCTGCGCCCGCGGAACGCATCGAACGCGCCGTTGCGGCACTGAGCGACGCCGACCTCTTGCGCCTCAAGCAGATCGCGCTCTTCCGCGCGCGTCGCCTGCCGGGCATCGAATGGGCCGATCTATTGAACGAGGCGGTCGGCCGAGCCCTCGCCGGCGACCGTCATTGGCCGCCCGAGCTGCCGCTCGTGGCGTTTCTCGCCGGAATCATGCGCAGCCTTGCCGAAGAGCTCTGGCGGCAGCAGCGCCAGCGGAATGCTCTCTTCGCCGTCGGGCCGGCCTCGCCTGGCGGCCGCTTCGCCGGGATTGCCGCCGTTCCGAGCGAGGCCCCGGATCCCGAACGCGAGCTCCATGCACGTCAATCGCTCGCCGCGATCGACACTCTCTTCGCGCAGGATGCCGACGCCCTGCGCCTGATTGTCGGCTTGGCCGAGGGTCTCTCGGCGGCGGAGATCCAGCTCAGGACCGGGATGGACGCAACGCGCTATGCGACGACGCGGCGCCGCATCCGCCGCACGCTTCTGCGCGTCCATGCAGAAAGGGACCGCGTATGGAAATGACGCCACGCCGCAGCGCAACATGGCATCTGGACAATCTTCTCGATGGTGTCGAAGCCTCGGTGATCGAGGCGGCGGACCAGGAGATTCTCGGGGATTCGGTCGAGGCGCCGGCGCTCCGCGCCGCGGCGATCCGTCACATGATGCTGGAACGGATCGGCATGGCTGCCGCCGACCCTACTCCACCAGCTCCGGCTCCTTGGGCGCCGCCGGCGCCGGCTTCTCGCGGAACTCGAAGGTGAGCTTGTCCTCGGCCGAGCGCTCGACGCGGACGATGCCGCCCTTGGCGAGGCGGCCGAACAGCAGCTCCTCGGCCAGCGGCTTCTTGATGTGCTCCTGGATGATGCGCGCGAGCGGCCGCGCCCCGAACATGTGATCGTAGCCTTTCTCGGCAAGCCATTTGCGCGCCTCGGCACTGAGCTCGATCATGACGTTGCGGTCGGCGAGCTGTTCCTCGAGCTGGAGGACGAACTTGTCGACGACGCGGCCGATCGTGTCGGGGCCCAGCGCCTTGAAGGAGACGACGGCGTCGAGACGGTTGCGGAACTCGGGCGTGAAGAGCTTGCCGATCGCCTCCTGATCGTCGCCGGTGCGATGCTCGCTGCCGAAGCCGATCGCCGGCCGCGCCATGTCCGAGGCGCCGGCATTCGTCGTCATGATCAGGATGACGTTGCGGAAATCGACCGATTTGCCGTTGTGGTCGGTCAGCTTTCCGTAATCCATCACCTGGAGGAGGATGTTGAAGAGGTCGGGATGCGCCTTCTCGATCTCGTCGAGCAGGAGGACGCTGTGCGGGTGCTGATCGATGGCGTCGGTCAGGAGACCGCCCTGATCGAATCCGACATAGCCGGGCGGCGCGCCGATGAGGCGGGAGACCGTGTGACGCTCCATGTATTCCGACATGTCGAAGCGCGTGATCTCGATCCCGAGCGTGCGCGCAAGCTGGCGCGCAACCTCGGTCTTGCCGACGCCGGTCGGGCCGGAGAAGAGGTATGACCCGATCGGTTTCTCAGGATCGCGAAGCCCTGCGCGCGCCAGCTTGATCGCCGAGGTCAGGGCGGTGATCGCCTGATCCTGGCCGAACACCATCGTCTTCAGGTCGCGCTCGAGGTTCTTCAGCACCTCTTTGTCGTCGCGGCTGACGCTTTTCGGAGGGATCCGCGCCATTGTCGCGATCACCGATTCGACCTCTTTTGCGGTAATCGTCTTGCGCCGCCGGTTCTCCGGCAGGAGCATCTGCGCCGCGCCGGTCTCGTCGATCACGTCGATCGCCTTGTCCGGGAGCTTGCGGTCGTTGATGTAGCGATGCGAGAGCTCGACGGCGGCACGGAGCGCGTCGGCGGTGTAGCGCACCTTGTGATGGCGCTCGTAATAGGGCTTGAGGCCGCGCAGGATCTTCACCGAATCCTCGACCGTCGGCTCGTTGACGTCGATCTTCTGGAAGCGGCGGACCAGCGCGCGGTCCTTCTCGAAGTAGTTGCGGTACTCTTTGTACGTGGTCGAGCCGATGCAACGGATGGCGCCGCCGGCGAGCGCCGGCTTCAAGAGGTTCGAGGCGTCCATGGCGCCGCCCGAGGTGGCGCCGGCGCCGATCACGGTGTGGATCTCGTCGATGAAGAGGACGGCGCCCGGCTGCGCCTCGAGCTCGGACAGGACGGCCTTGAGGCGCTCTTCGAAATCGCCGCGGTAACGCGTGCCGGCGAGCAGCGCGCCCATGTCGAGGGCGAAAATGGTGGCGCCCATCAGCACCTCGGGCACCTCGCGCTGCACGATGCGGCGCGCCAAGCCCTCGGCGATCGCCGTCTTGCCGACGCCCGGGTCGCCGACATAGAGCGGGTTGTTCTTCGAGCGGCGGCACAGGATCTGGATCGTCCGGTCGACCTCGCTCTCGCGGCCGATCAGCGGATCGATCTTACCGTTCTTCGCCTTCTTGTTGAGGTTGACGCAATAGGCGTCGAGCGCGTCGTGGCTGCCCTTCTTGGATTTCTCGCTGCCGCGCTCGTCTTCCTCGGCGCCCTGGACACGGCGGGTCTCGGAGCGCCCCGGCGCCTTGGCGATGCCGTGCGAGATGTAGTTGACGGCATCAAAGCGCGTCATGTCCTGCTCTTGCAGGTAGAAGATCGCATGGCTCTCGCGCTCGGCGAACATGGCGACGAGCACATTGGCTCCGGTCACTTCCTCGCGGCCCGAGGATTGGACGTGGATCGCCGCGCGCTGCAGCACGCGCTGGAAGCTCGCCGTCGGCTTCGCATCCTCGACATGCGTCGAGATGAGGTTCGAGAGCTCGTTGTCGATGTAGTTGGCGACGTCGCGCCGCAGCTTGTCGAGATCGACCGAGCAGGCGCGCAGCACCGCCACCGCGTCCTGATCCTCGGTCAACGCCAGCAAGAGGTGCTCGAGCGTCGCGTATTCATGGCGCCGCTCATTGGCGTGCGCCAAGGCGCGGTGAAGGGTCTTCTCAAGATTGCGCGAAAGCACGCTCGCCTGTCCCTTTCATGCTGCTGAACGCCGCAGAAATCATTCCTTCTCCAGGGTGCATTGCAGCGGGTGCTGATTCTGCCGCGCGAAATCCATCACCTGGGTCACCTTGGTCTCGGCCACCTCGTAGGTAAAAACACCGCAAATCCCGACGCCGCGCCGATGGACATGCAGCATGATCCTGGTCGCTTCCTCTCGGCTCTTGGCGAAGAACCGTTCGAGGATGAGGACGACGAACTCCATCGGCGTGTAGTCGTCGTTCAGCATGAGGACCTTGTACATCGAAGGCTTCTTCGTCTTCGGCTTCGCCTTGACGACGATGCCGACGGTCGGTCCGTCATCGCCCCGTTTTTCGATGCCGCTCATCTCCGCTCGAACTTCCACACGCGTCGCCGCCGCCCATGATATTGGGTCGACTGCCCTCCCGAAAAGCCCCTTCTCGCCATGCCGGCGGATTGTCCGGGGCAATCGGCGCAACCGCAATCACCAGCAAATCCGCCCGGCGAAACGCCCCGCCTCCAGTCGCCCAGCAGCTTAGCGCCGCATGGTTAACCAATTCTGCGTGCGTCGACTGCCGGGAGGCAATCATGCCGCCGCCGAATTGCCGCTCCGGCGCCGATCTCGGATAGCCGCGTCGCCATCGCGATGTGGTCATCGAACGTCCGCTCGGCAAGATCGCGCTCCGCGGCAACGAGGTCGGCGACATTGCGCGCGGAGAGCAGCACCCCGCATTTACCACAACGCAGCATCGACCTTGCCGACAGGGCCTCGCCCGGTCAAGGCTCATCTTGCATCGCAGCATTTCTCCCGCTCAGAAGAGATGCGGCAGGTTGACGAGCCCATTCTTGCCGACCTCGAGGTCGAAGATCGAATAGAACGGAGGGTCGGTGGCACGATGCGCGTAGGAACCGCGCGGCGCCGACGGCCCGGGAGGACGCACAGCGACGCCCGTCGCGTCATGCGCAAAGAGAAAATTGGGGAATTGCAACGCGCCGAATCGCGGCGACGGATAGAGATACGCATTGAAATGAAATGCGCCCCTCTCACAGGCCGCGACGACCCAGTAATAGCCGTCGGAGGGGAGAACGAGACCGGCGGCCGTCGCGTCGTAGAAGCCGCTTGCGCGCAATCCCTCGGTGAAGGCTCTCAGCTCCGACGGCGTCAGCTTGATGCTGGCGCGGTGGCCGCGAAAGCTGGCAAGCGGATCACGCAAATCGATCGAACCCGGTGCCTCGGGGAAGAGGACGCGGATGTCGAGTTGAGTGGTCCCCGCGGCGGGATCGCCGTGGATCTCATAATCGCGAACCTGCTCGCCCCACACGCCATTATAGACCAATCGATAGCGATCGGCACTTCCAGGTAGGCAGGCTCGGCGAATATCGGCACCATCGAGATAGCTGAACCAGCCGAGGCTGCGGAGCGGCGGCACATCGCTCGCCCCACCGTTACTGCAAGACGTCGCGAGAAGCGTCAAGAAAACCGCTTGCCGGCCGCGCTTTACCAATCCGCGCAAGGATTTCGTTAACCAAGTCATGGCATATTTCCTGCGATTTCGCCGCCGAATCGCTGCGGAAGATGGTTTACATGACATTTTCGCTGACATGGCAAAGAAATCATGGACACGGAATCAAACATTTTTTAAGCTCTGCTAAGTTGAGCGATAACGTGGATCTTGGAATAGGGGGTTCGATCGTGCAAGGTTTGAGGCAGCGGGTGCGTTCGGCAGGATTCGCACTCGGCAGGGGATGCGCATTTGGGCTGTTGATCGGGCTTCTCACGTTGGCAAGCACGGTCTATGCAAAGAACGCTTCGATCATTATTGACGCGGACACCGGCGAAGTCCTGCACGAGGCGAATGCCGACGAGTCCAATTACCCCGCGTCGCTGACGAAGATGATGACCCTCTACCTGCTCTTCGAGGCGCTCGACAACGGTCAGCTCAAGCTCGACCAGGAGCTCGTCGTCTCGGCCCATGCCGCCAACCGCGCGCCATCTAGGCTCGGATTGCAGCCCGGCGAGACCGTCGCCGTACGCGATCTCATGTACGCCATCGTCACGAAATCGGCCAACGACGCCGCGGCAACCGTCGCCGAGGGCCTCGCCGGCAACGAGAACGCCTTCGCCGAGCGGATGACGCTGAAGGCGCGCAAGCTCGGCATGAAGAACACCGTATTTCATAACGCCTCCGGCCTCCCTGATCGCGAACCCAACCGGACGACGGCACGCGATCTGGCGACGCTCGCCCGCGCGCTCTATCGCGACTTCCCGAACCACTATCGCGTTTTCGCGACGCGTGAGTTCACCTATCACGGCGCGGTCATGACCAACCATAACCATCTCATGAACTCCTACGCCGGGATGGACGGCATCAAGACCGGCTACATCAACGCTTCCGGCTTCAATCTCGCGGCCTCGGCGGTGCGCGACAATCACCGCCTCATCGGCGTCGTCATGGGCGGGCAATCGGCTCGGGCACGCGACACGCAGATGGCCCAGCTTCTCAATAGCGGCTTCGCCGCCGAGAACCGCGGCAACATCATGGTCGCAAAGACGACGCAACCCGGGCCGGGCGATGAGCCGACGGAACCCGGCGTCGCCGCGCGTACGGTCGCGGCCTTGTCGCCGATCGGCCGTGCCGAGGCGGCGCCCGTCGCGGCGCCGCGCAAGGCGAACGAGGGACGCGAAGAGCACTGGAGCGTGCAGGTCGGCGCCTTCACGAAGCAGGGCGCGGCCGAGAAGGCCGCACGCACCGCACTTGCGAAGCTGCCGTCCTCGGCTGCCAAATCGGCCGAAATCATCGCTCCCGGCAAGAGCGACAAGGAACGCCTCTACCGCGCGCGTCTCGTCAGCTTCTCCAAGCAGGAGGCCGATCGCGCCTGCTCGGCGCTGCATCGCAAGCACCAGAAATGCACCGTCGTCGCGCCAAGCGCGATAGGCGTCGCCAACAGTTGAACGACGAGGCCGGCGGCGTTCAGCCGCCGGAGCTGCCGTAGCGGATGGCGACGATTTCGATCGTCTCGATTCCGGCCGGCGTACGAAATTCGACCGTGTCGCCTTCGCGTGCCTTCATCAAGGCGCGCGCGATCGGCGAAACCCAGCTGACCTGACCGCGTTCGAGATCGGCCTCGTCGACGCCGACGATGGTCACGGTCATTTCCGTGCCGCGCGCAACGACATAGGTCACGGTGGCGCCGAAGAAGACCTGCTCATGGTTGCGCTGTTGCGCCGGATCGACCACCTGCGCGGTCTCCAGGCGTTTCGTCAGGAAGCGGATGCGCCGGTCGATCTCGCGCAGCCGGCGCTTGCCGTAGATGTAGTCGCCGTTCTCCGAGCGATCGCCGTTGGCGGCGGCCCACGAGACGATCTCGACGATCTTGGGGCGCTCGGTCCGGATGAGTTGCCGGAGCTCGCTCTCCATCTGCCGGAATCCAAGCGGCGTCATGTAGTTCTTGACGCCGGCCGGCAGAGCTTGCGGCTCCTCCGGCCCGTCCTCATCGCCTTCGGTCTCCGTGGTGAAGGCCTTGCTCACTGACGCACCGGTGCTGGCCCGCTCAGAAATTCGGCGGCGCGATGCCGCTTTTCGTCAATTGCGCCGCGATCAGCGCCTTGAGGCGGCCGAGGCCGGCCTCGTCGCGCGCCTCGGCCCGTGCCACGAGCACGTCCTGCGTATTCGAGGCGCGCAGCAGCCACCAGCCATCGGCGGTCCGCACACGCACGCCGTCGATGTCGGACATCTCGGCCCCGGACTTCTTCAGCCTTTCCCGCACCTCGTCGATGACGGCGAATTTGCGGGTGTCCGCGCATTGGAAGCGCAGTTCCGGCGTGTTGACGACGGCGGGCAGGCGATCGCGCAACGCGGCGATGGTCTCGGTCCCGCGCGAGAGGATGCCGAGCAGGCGCACGGCGGCGTAGAGCGCGTCGTCATAGCCGTAATAGCGGTCGCCGAAGAAGATGTGGCCGCTCATCTCGCCGGCGAGCGGCGCCTTAGTCTCGGCCATCTTGCTCTTGATGAGCGAGTGACCGGTGCGCCACATCAGCGGCGTCCCGCCCATGCGCGCGATCTCGTCGAACAGGACCTGGCTTGCCTTGACGTCGGCGATGATCGTCGCGCCCGGGTGCGCGGCGATCACCTCGCGCGCCAGAATGACCATGAGCTGATCGCCCCACAGGATCCTGCCCTGCCCGTCAACGATTCCGATGCGGTCGCCGTCGCCGTCGAAGGCGATGCCGACATCGCAGCGATGCTGTCGCACCGCATCCTGGAGCTGGACGAGGTTCTTGGGCTCGGTCGGGTCCGGGTGATGCGCCGGAAAGGTTCCGTCGATCGTCTCATTGAGCAGGATGTGCTCGCCGGGCAGCTGCGCCACGAGCTTGACGAGCGCCTCGCCGGTGGCGCCGTTGCCGGCATCCCACGCGACTTTGAGCGCGCGCTTGCCGGCGAAATCCTTGACGAGGCGGGTGACGTAATCGTCGAGCAGGCGAGTCTCCGCGACCTTCCCCGCGCCGTCGCGGAAAGCGCCGGCCGCCGCGATCTTTCCCAGCTCCTGGATGTCGGCGCCGTAGAACGACTTCTTGCCGATCATCATCTTGAAGCCGTTGTAATCGGCGGGATTGTGCGACCCCGTGATCATGATCCCGCCATCGACGGGAAGCGTCGTCGCGGCGAAGTAGAGCATCGGCGTCGGCCCGAGCCCGACGCGAACGACATCGATGCCGCTTTGCGTAAAGCCGCCGATCAGCGCCGCCTCGAGCGCGGGCGAGCTCAGCCTGCCGTCCCGGCCGATGGCGACGGCACGCCCGCCTTTCGCCGCGAGCATCGCTGCAAAAGCGCGGCCGATCGCCCGTGCATCCGCCTCGCTCAGCGTCTGCCCGACGACGCCGCGGATATCGTATTCACGCAGAATCGTCGGGTTGAAGCGGTGACCATCCGGCATCGTTGTCCCTTTCAGCGATATTCGGCGAGGATCTTGCGCAATGGCACCGCCATGTCGGGCCGTGCCATGGCGAAAGCGAGGTTGGCCTCGAGCCATCCCAGCTTGTCGCCGCAATCGAAGCGGCGCCCGGCGAACCGCAAGCCGTGGAACGGCCGATCGCCGCCGATCAGCTTGACGAGGCCGTCGGTAAGCTGGATCTCGCCGCCGGCGCCGCGGCCGATCCGGCCGAGATGGTCGAAGATCTCGGGCTGCAGGATGTAGCGGCCGATGATGCTGAGGGTCGAGGGCGCGTCTTCGGGCTTGGGCTTCTCGACAAGACCGCGCACCGTCGCGAGCCTGCCGTCATCGGCGACGACATCGAGCACGCCATAGCGCCCGGTATGCGCGCGCGGCACGTCCATCACCGCGACGACGTTGCCCTGGGTCTCGTCATAGACATCGACCATCTGCTTCAGGCACCCGACCTCGCCGAGAATGAGATCGTCGGGAAGGAGCACGGCGAAGGGCTCGTCGCCGACGAGGTTGCGGGCGCACCAGACCGCATGTCCCAACCCCAGCGGCTTCTGCTGACGGGTGTAGCTGATCCGTCCCGCCTCGGCCATCCCCGCCGCGAGCGCCGCCAATTCCTTCGTCTTGCCGCGCTCGCTCAAGGTCGCCTCGAGCTCGACGGAATGGTCGAAATGATCCTCGAGCGCGGATTTCAAGCGGCCGGTCACGAAGATGAACTCCTCGATCCCGGCAGCGCGCGCCTCTTCGACCGCATGTTGGATCAACGGCTTGTCGACGACCGGCAGCATCTCCTTGGGAATCGACTTGGTCGCCGGCAGGAAGCGCGTGCCGAGGCCGCCGACCGGAAAGACGGCTTTACGAACGGGTCGTTTCATCAGCGTCTCTTTCGGGCAAGGCTCTGCACAAATATCGCGGGTCAGGTGAAAGGCACGCCGATAACGAGGATCGCCCGATCTCGTTCCCGCGGCACGAATCGGCCAGTTCTGCCACAGCGTCCTTTGCCGGCGCAAGGTTCGCCCGCAGATCGCGAGTGATCTCTAGGGAAATACTCGGCAATTTCGACTCAGCCTTTGAGCAGAAGGTCCTTTGCTTGGTTGACGCGAATCGCCAGATAGGTCGACCCGCCCTGATCGGGATGCAGCTTCAGCATCAGGCGGCGATGCGCGGCCTTCACCTCCTCGGCCGTTGCGCCCGGCTGGAGGCCGAGGATTTCATACGCTTCGTCCCGCGTCATCGCGGAGGAGGAGCCGCTGCGCGGCGCTTCGCCGCCGCCCGCCTCGCCCGATTGCGCCTCGCGCCAATCCGGCGCGACCTTATCGAGATAGGTTTCGAGGAGCCGCGCCGAGGGCTCGTCCTCGGCGCGGCACTCGCGCCACAGCTCGGCGAGGTCGTTCCGCGACATCTCGGCAAGCGCTCTGCCCTGGTGGCGGCCGCGGCGGATGACGCCGCTCATCGTGCCGCTGTCATGATCGAGCGTCATGCGCAGATAAGCGGTCTCGACCTCCGACACCTTGCCAGGAGCCGGCCCGGACGCCGTGCGGAACTGGTTCCACAGCGCCCGCCCGCGCAGCGCCACGGTGAGAATCCCGCCGAGCAACCCCAACGCCGCGCCGAACTCTTCTGTGAGGAGCAGGAAAGCGAGCGCGAGGCCGACGAGGACGATGAGCGCCCAACGCAGGGTGCGCGCCAGCGTCGCCGGGTTGGCGGCGAGAAAGCTGCGCCCGACGAGAGCGAGCAAGACGAGCGCCGCGAGGCCGAAGGCGAGATAGGCCATTCGTCCCGACCCGACGCGCTCAGCCCTTGCCGAACGCGGTCGTCAGAAGAAGCGCGGCGCCGCCCTGCCGCTTGCCATACGCCTCGAGCGCCCGGCGCCCGCCCGCGGCATAGACGGCGACGGCGCCGAGGAGGTCGCGGAGTTGCTGCGCGCTCGCCGAATCGAAGGCGCAATACGCGCCCTTGCTGACCCGCGCGATCTCGCGAAAGGTGCGGCCGGCCGTGGCGTCGCCGCCTTCGTGAAAGACGAAGATCGGTACGCCGAGAAGCCCGAGCTCGCCGGCTCGCTGGCAGAGCGCATCGGGATTTTCCTCGATCGCATCGCCGACGAAGACGAGCGCGCTGACGCGGCTCGCCCGCGCCTCCTTGAGCGCATGGTCGAAGACGCGGCCGATCTGCGTCTCGCCGCCGACGCAGAAGACGCTGCGCATCGCGCGATGAAGCGCCGCCGCCGAGGAAAGCCACCGGCTTGCCTTGCATTCGTGGAAGCCGCGATAGAAGACGAGCTGGATCTCGAGACCGCCGAGGGAAGACGTCGCCTCGAACATCTCGCCCTGAATCCGGCACGCATGGTCCCAGCTCGGCTCGCGGCTCGCCGTCGCATCCATCGCGAAAATGAGGCGCCCGCGCTCGGCGGCGGGGCGCAATTGCGGCATCGTCCTGACCTTCTGGATGAAGGCGTCGATGTCGCCGCGAGCGCCCGCCTGCGGTAGCTTGCCCTTTTCGCTGCTCATTTGGGGATTATAGCGATCCGAGCCGGAAAACGCTTCATCCGACGATCGCGTAGCGCCGATTGAGCCAGCGGCCGAGCTGGGAGAGGGACGCGCACAGCACGAAATAGATGAGCGCGAGGAAGACGATGATCTCGAGCGGCCGGAATTCCCGCGCATTGACGGTGAGCGCAGCGCCGGTCAGCTCGGTGACGCCGATCACCGAGGCGACCGAGGTGAATTTGACGAGCCGGACGAACTGTCCGAAGAGGGCCGGAATCATGCGCCGGATCGCCTGCGGCAGGACGATGAGACGCAGCACCTGCCCTTGGGTGAGGCCGCTCGCCAACCCCGCATCGACTTGGCTCTTGGGCACCGAGGCGAGGCCCGAGCGGCAATCCTCGGCGATGTAGGCAGCGATGAAGGCGATGAAGCCGATGATCGCGGCGGCGTAGGCCGTGAAACGCAAGCCGAGCAACGCCGGCACGGCGAAATAGACGATGAAAAGCACGACGAGAAGCGGCGTGCCGCGGATGAACTCGATGTAAAGCCCGGCCAGAAGGCGGAGCGGCCGGGCCCTCGCGCTCCGCATGAGGCCGAGCGCGATGCCGCAGAGGGCGCCACCGGCAATGACGAGAACGGCGGTCTCCAACGTCACGAGGAGCCCCTCCATGAGATACGGAAGGTTGCTGGAGATGACCCTGAAATCCATGGCGGCTCAGCTCGGCTCGGCGGCGGACGGAATGCGGCGCCGCAAGAGAATGAAGGTGCCGCGCGTCACGGCGGTGACGATCACGAGGTAGATGAGGGTGATGCCGACATAGGCCTCGAAGGTGCGGAAGGTCGTGCCTTCGATCTCGCCCGCCTGGAAGGTGAGCTCGGCGACCGAGACGACCGAGGCGAGCGAGGAATCCTTGATGAGCTGCGAGAAGACCCCGGCGAGCGACGGCGCGACGATGCGCAGCGCCTGGGGATAGACGACATGAAAGAGCGTCTGCCCGGCCGTCAGGCCCGAGGCGAGCGCCGCCGCCCTTTGCCCGCGCGGCACGCTCTGGAGGCCGGCGCGGACGATCTCGGCGACGAAGGCGCCGCAATAGATCATCAGCGCGAGGCTCGCGCACCAGAAAGCCGGCAGGCGAAGGGTCGAGAGGCCGAGATACCAGAAATAGATATGGACGAGGAGCGGGATGTTGCGCGCCGTCTCGACATAGAAGGCCGCGGCAAGGCGCAGAGAGCGCCGCGCCGCGCCGCATCCGGCACCGGCGACGGCGCCGATCACGACAGCGCCGACGAGACCCACGAGCGAGAGAAGCAAGGTGAGCGCCGCCCCCTCGAGGAGCGCCGCCCGCCAGGTCCAAAGAACGCTCCAATCGAATTGATACGGCATGGTCGCAAGGCGGAGCGAGGAACGCTCTCAACCCGTGCCTTCGATCGGCACCTCGGGATCGACACCGAACCATTTGCGGTAGAGCTCGCGGTAGCGACCCGACGACCAGAGCTCGCGGATCGTGTCGTCGACAGTCCGGCGCAGTGCAGTTTCGCCCAGGCGCACGCCGATGCCGAAGGGCTCGACGCTGAAGCGTTCGCCGACGACCGTGAAGGCGGGATTCGTGCGGATGAAGCCGCGCAGGACGTCGGTGCTCCCCGTCAGCGCATCGGCGCGGCCCTGGACCAGCGCCAGCCATGCGCTGTTGTAGTCGCGGAACGGCAATGCCTTGGCGCCGGGCGCGACTTCGGCGAGGTTGCGCTCGAGCGTCGTACCCTGCTGCACCGCGACGATCTTGCCGTCGAGATCCTTGGCGCCGTGGATCGACGATCGTGCCGGAACGACGAGACGTTGCGCGCCGGTGTAGTAGGTGATGCTGAAATCGATCGCCTGCGCCCGGTCGGGCGTGTTCGTCATCGAGGCGGCGACGAGATCGACATTGCCGGCGACGAGCATCGGAATCCGCGTCGGCGACGTCACTTTCACGAATTCGACCGGGACGCCGATCTTTTTCGCGATCTCGCGGACGAGGTCGACATCGAATCCGCCAAGCTCGTTGCTGGCATCGACGAAGCCGAAGGGGGGCGTGTCGTATTTGACGCCGGCGATCAGCTTGCCGCGGCTCTTGATCGCATCGAGCCCGTCGGCCCGCGCCGGAGCGGCCGCGGCCGCGAGCAAGAGGCCGGCCGCGAGGAGCCTCCCGATGATGCATCTCGTCATCGCTTTCTCCCTGTCATTCTTCATTGCCCATTGGCGAGATAGTGCCGGCGCAGACGCGTCAGCGCTTCATCGAGCACCTGATCCGAGCAGGCAAGCGAAAGCCGAAGGTGCCCCGCCCCCGCCGAACCGAACGCGCTCCCGGGCAGCGCCGCGATCGAGAGCTTGTCCAGCCATTCGCCCGCCACCGCCTTGTCGTCGCCGCCGACGCGCGGAAAGAGATAGAAGGTGGCCGCCGGCTTCTCGCAGCGGATCCCCGGCAGCGCGTCGAGCGCGGCCGCCGCGCGATCGCAACGGCGGCGAAAGGTCGCGGCGTTCTGCGCGACGACACTCTCCGGGAGGGCAAGCGCTGCGAGCGCGCCGGCCTGGAGGAAGGGCGGCACGCAATAGATCGAGTGCTGAACGACCTTCAGCACCGCCTTCAGGGCCGGCTCGGGCGCGGCGAGATAGCCGATCCGCCACCCGGTCATGCCGTAGGTCTTGGAGAGGCTGTCGGCGACAAAGGTGCGATGCTTGGCGCCGGGCAATGATTGCAGCGCCGTGAAGGCGCCAGGCTCGAAGGCGAGGTCGGAATAGACCTGGTCGAAGAGGAGCCAGAGATCGTGCCGCTCGGCAAGGGCGAGAAGCGCCGCGAGCTCGGCGCGCGCGAGGATTCGCCCGGTCGGGTTGACCGGCGAATTGACGACGATCATGCGCGTCCGCAGCGTCACCGCCGCGGCGATCCGCGCCGGGTCGAGGGCGCCGAGCGCCGGCACGGCGACGGGCACGCCGCCGCACAGCTTGACGCAGGGACCGTAGCTGACCCAGCTAGGATCGAGCAGGATGACCTCGTCGCCCGGCTCGACCACCGCCATCATCGCGGCGAAGACGGCGAATTTGCCGCCGGGCGTGACCAGGACCTCCCCCGGCGCGTACGCGGTCCGGCTGCGCTCGGCGAGGCGCTTCGCCAAGCCGGCACGAAGCGCCGGCAGGCCGGCGGCGGGGCCGTAGCGCGTCTGCCCGTCGAGCATCGCCTGGTGTGCGGCGGCGATGATCTCCGGATGGGTTGGCAGGTTCGGATCGCCGCTCGCCAGGGGCAGGATCTCGATCCCCGAGGCTTGCGCCTGCCGCACGCGCTCCGACATCTCGACGGTCGCCGAGCCGGCAAGGCCGGCAACGCGCTGGGCAAGGCGCGGCGAAAGACCGGCGGTATCGTTCATGGCGCTGTCCCCCTGCCCTTCCCCTCCTGCGCGGGCGACGACGCGCGGAAGCCGGCGGCGGTGAACCGCACCATCGCCTCCAGTGCAGCTTCGACATCGGCGGGATCGCAAGCGCCGCCCGAGAGATGGCGGATGCGGTCCGGCGTCATCATCGTGTAGTAGAGCGCACCGAGCAGGAATTGAAAGCGCCAATACACTTCGGCCCGGTCGAGCTCTGGCAGCACGTCGGCGAGAGCCTCGATGAAGCGCAGGCTTGTCGCGTCGAAATGCTTTTCGATCAGCGCCTTGAACAGCGCGCGGTTCTCGTGCGCGAGCATCGCGCGCAGCCGCGTGAACGTCGCGCCTCCGCGCGTCGCGTCGACCGACGAGACCAGCGCCGGACCGATGAAGGCGGCGATCACTTGATCGAGCAGCGGCGGACGTCCGTGCCCTTCCGCGCAAGCCTCGAGGCGACGAACGCGCTCTTCCGCCATCGGCCGGCAATGCCTCTCGAAGATGGCGCCGAGCAACCCTTCCTTCGAGCCGAAATAATAGCTGACCCCGGCGAGGTTGACGTCAGCAGCCGCCGTCAGCGTGCGGACCGAGACGCCGTTGAAGCCGCGCTCGGCGAAGAGCCGGTCGGCGACGCGCAGAATGCGCTCGCGCGCCGGGTTCTCGTCGCCCGGAAGCGCCCTCGCCCGCCTAAGAAAAGGCGTCGGCGACTTGCGGGAAAATCCGCTGATAGGCCTCCGCATGGATCACCTTGCGGTTCGAGTTGCGCGCCGCCTGAACGCCGCGCTGCAATGCGACGCGCGTGTAGTACTCCCAGAGGTGCTCCTGCGCCGCCATGCATTCGAAGGCGCGGCGTTTCGCGTCCCAGACCTCGTCGATGACAAGAAAGAATTCCGGCTTCCAGCCGCATTGCTCGGTCTGGTGCGGCTCGAAGAGGAAGACCGGCGGCGCGCCGATCACCTTGCCGCCGGGATGGCCGTGCGCCTGCGCGATGATCCGCGCCTCCTGCGCCAAGCGTGCCGCCTCGGGATGATCGAAATTATAGGGATCGTGAAGCGAGTGGGTGAGGACGAATTCCGGCTGAAGCCTCCGATAGAGCTCGACGAGGCCGTTGACCAGATCCTCGGTCGGACGCAGCGGGTAATCGCCGGCATCGAAGAAGACGGGTTTGCCGCCGAGAATGCGCGCCGCCGCTTCCGCTTCCTCGCGCCGCGCCGCCTTGACGCTCTCCAAACTGGCGTCCGGCGCCTTCCACAGCTTCGCCGATTCGCCGCGCTCGCCGTAGGAAAGACAGGCGATCTGGACATCGTAGCCGCGCTGCGCGTAGAGCGCGATGGCGCCGCCGGCGCGCCAGACGAAATCGGCGGAATGGGCGCTGACGACGAGCGCCGTTTTCTTCTTCGCCTCGGACATCGAATTCTCCCGTTTCGCGTTACTCCGCCGCCGCTGCCATCGCTCGGCGGCCGTTCCAAATCCGTGACGGTATCAAGACATGTCCTTCAAAGAGCCGCCGTGCCGTGCGCAAGAGCGCCGCGCGACGCAGCTCGAGCGCGCCGTTCCGCCCGATCTCGATCTCGAGATCGATCGAGAACTCGCCGCTCGGATGCTCGACCGAGACAAGTTTGCGCCCGCCCGCCGGCAATCTTGCAACGCGCGCGGCAGGCGAGCCCGGCAAGGCGCAAGCGGTGGCGACGGTGAGCGCGCCGAGGACGCCGACCGCCTCGTGACAGACATGCGGGATGAAGGTGCGTGTCGAGACGCTGCCGCCGGCGCGGGGCGACGCCACGAGGCACATCTTCGGGATGACCTTTTTCGCGACATCGCCCAGCTTCATCAACGGCCCCGCCGCGCGGCGGATCGCTTCAAGCCGGTCCTTCAGCGCGACGTCGGCGTTGAGCTCTGCCGGCGTCTCGTAGCCGGTGCGCCTGAGCGCAGCGGCCTCGAGCACGACGACCGGCATGCCGTTGTCGATACAGGTGACGGGCACCCCCAGGATCTCGTCGACGACACGGCCGGTCGGCAGCAGCGCGCCGCAGACCGACCCCGCGACATCGAGAAAGTTGAGCGTGACGGGCGCCGCGGTACCCGGCACGCCATCGATCCGCGCCGTTCCGTCGTAAGTGACGATGCCGCCCGGCGTCTCGACCGTCGCCTCGGCGACCATCCCGGTGTTGACGGTGCGGATCTTGAGCGTGGTCGTGCCGTCGCGCGCAGGAACCATGCCGGCTTCGATGGCGAAGGGCCCGACCCCGGCGAGCATGTTGCCGCAATTGGGCGTCGTGTCGACCCGCGCCTCGTCAAGCAGCACCTGGGCGAAGAGGAAATCGATGTCGACCCCTGCCGCCGCCGAGCGCGACACGATCGCGACCTTGCTCGTCAACGGATTGGCGCCGCCGATGCCGTCCACCTGCCGCAGATCGGGTGAGCCCATCACGGCAAGCAACACGCGGTCGCGCGTCGCTGCATCCTCGGGCAGGTCCTCGGCGCGGAAATACGGCCCCTTCGAGGTGCCGCCGCGCATCAGGACGCAACGGATGCGAGTCTGCATCAGGCGCAACTCCCGATCGAACGAAACAAACGTATGTTTGATAATGTTGCACCGCGCGTCAAGCGCGAGTTGCGAAGCCCCAATCGCGCGCTTGGCGGGCGCTGCAGATAAGGGCATGATCAGCCTCGAGGAGCATAGTCCAGATGTTTTCGAATTTTGCCGGAGCGAATCTCGCCGCGATGCCGTCGATCGCGCGCGGGCAAGTGCGCGCCCATCGGGTCCCGCTGCTCGCCGCCACCGCCGAGACGCTCCAAGGCTACGGCCGCCTCGTCGCCGATTTCGTGCGGGCCGAGGTCACGATCGTCACCTGGCCGCAGCCCGGCTGGCGGTCGATCGTGCCGGGGACGGGCAATGAAGGCGGGGCCGTCGAGGACAGCTTCGAGATGGTGCGGCGCGGCGAGATCCAGCACGCCGTCAACCATGCGGTCGGCCGGAGCTACGTCACCGGTTGGTTCGCCGACCCGGCGAATGCCGCCGAGGACCGGGCGCCGGCGGATACCAGCCGCATCTTCACGCATGAAGCGAACTATCATCCCGATGGCGGGCAGATCTTCTTTCCGCGCGACAAGGCGCCCTTCGTGGCACTCCTCGCCAAGGCGGGCGACGACGTGACGCCTGAGGATTTCCGCGCCTTTTCCTTTGACGGCTCCTTCGGCCTCCACATCGATCCGGGCGTCTGGCACCAGCCGATGTTTCCGCTGGGGCCGCGCGCCGCGTTCGATGACAAGCAAGGCCGCGTCCATGCCTGCATCGCCGTCGATTTCGTCACCGAATTCGGCTGCTACCTCGAAGTGCCGCTGCGCGCATCCGACTGAGAGGCGTCATTGCGAGCACAGCGAAGCAATCCACAACCCGGTGCATCGTTGGATTGCTTCGCTGCGCTCGCAATGACGGCGTTGGATGCGTGCGAGCGGTGCCTCTACGCCTTCCTCATCCACACTGCCGTGTCATGGAACACCGCCCCGCGGTTGGGCCGGCCGGGATCGGCGCTGGTGAGGGCGTTGATCCCGATCCCTTCTTCGAAGGCATGGTTCGGCCAGATCCCCTCGACGATGAGAACGCCGCGTTGTTGCCCCCTCCCGGCCGCCTTCGCATGGATGACGACGCTGCCCTGGCGATTGCCGAGACGAAGGCGGTCGCCTTCGGCGGTGCCGAGCGCGGCGAGATCGTCGGGATGGACGCGCACCACGGGCCGCCCCTCGCGGGCAACGCCGGCCGGCGTGTTGTTGAAGGTCGAGTTGAGGAAGGACCGCGCTGGCGGCACGACCATGCGGAAGGGGTGCTCTCCCGTCGCGAGGTCGATCACGTCCACCTGGTCGGGCATGTCGGGCAGCCCCTCGTGGAAGGGTCCGACCGCCGGCCAATTCGGCCGGAAGTGAAAGCGCTTGTCGGCATGGCCGAAGCCGTCGAGGAAATGCGCCTTCTCGAAGGGCAGCGCCATATCGAGCCAACGCCCGCCGTCGAATTCGTCCGGCCCCGGCAGCTTCGACATCTCCAAGGTCTTCTCGATGATCTGCCATTCCGTCATGGCGAAGCCGGGATGCTCGGCGCCAAGGCGCCGCGCCAGCTCGCAGATGACGTCATGGTTGGACCGCGCCTCGGCATAGGGCTCGACGACCTTGTGCGCGAGCTGGAGGTGGGTGTGGCCGCCCGAGGTGTAGATGTCGTCATGCTCGAGGAAGGTCGTTGCCGGCAGGACGATGTCGGCGAGGGCCGCCGTCTCGGTGAAGAACTGCTCGTGGACGCAGGCGAAGAGGTCGGGGCGCAGGAAGCCTTCGCGCACCTTCAGGGATTCGGGCGCGACCACCGCAGGGTTGGTGTTCTGGATCAGCATCGCCGTCACCGGCGGCCCCTCGCCGAGATCGCGCTTGTCGCCGGTCAGCACCGGGCCGATGCGCGACATGTCGAGGCTGCGGATCGCGGGATCGACGAGGTCGAGCCCTTCGATGAGCGAGCGATCGAGCGGATAAAGCGCGGCGCCGGCATAGAGCGCGCCGCCGCCGCGGTATTGCCAGGCGCCCGTCACCGCCGGCAAGCAGCTCGCCGCGAAGAGCTGCGCGCTGCCGTTGCGCGAGCGCGAGAAGCCGTAGCCGATGCGCAGGAAGCTGCGCTTGGTGCGGCCGTAGAGCCGGGCGAAATCGACGATCGCGGCCTCATCGAGGCCGGTGATGCGCGAGGCCCAGGCGGGATCGCGGCTTTGCAGATGCGCCTCGAGCGCCTCGGGCGCGTCGGTGTATTTCGCCATATAGGCGCGGTCGGCGAAGCCCTCCTTGAAGAGGACATGCATGACCGCGCAGGCGAGCGCCGCATCGGTGCCGGGCCGCACCGCAAGGTGAATGTCAGCGACCTCCGCCGTCGGCGTGCGATAGGGGTCGATGACGACGAGCGGGGCTTGGCGCTCCTTGCGGGCGCGGGTGATGTGGGTCATGACGTTGACTTGCGTCGAGACCGGATTGCCGCCCCAGACGATGACGAGATCGCTCTCGGCGATCTCGCGGCTGTCGACGCCGCGCTTGACCCCGGCCCCTGCGTACCAGCCGGCATCGGCGAGCGAGACGCAGATCGTCGAGATCTGCCGCGAGTAACGCATTGCATGGCGCAGGCGATTGATGCCGTCGCGCTGCACGAGACCCATCGTGCCGGCGTAGAAATAAGGCCAGACCGCTTCCGTGCCCTGACGCTGCGCCGCGCGCACGAATGCGGCCGCGACCTCGTCGAGCGCGGCGTCCCATGAAATCTCCTGGAACGCCGCACGCCCGGCGCCCTTCTCGCCGACACGCCGGAGGGGAACCGAGAGGCGATCGGGATGGTGCTGTCGCTCGGCGTAGCGGCCGACCTTGGCGCAGACGACGCCCGCGGTGTAGCTGTTGTCCTTGGCGCCGTGGATGCGGCCGATGGTGCGCGCATCGATCCGCTCGACCTCGAGCGCGCAAGTGCTCGGGCAATCATGCGGGCAGACGGACGGGACGATGTCGAGCGGCACGGGGCACCTTACGCGAATTCAAACCCGGCGCGACGATACAACGCCGGATCGCTGTTCGCAAATGAGCGCGGACGAAGCTGGGAAATAGCCCTCTCCCCTTGTGGGAGAGGGTTGGGTGAGGGGCCTTTCGCAAGGGAGATGTGATCTTGCCACACCGTACCCCTCATCCTCCCGTCGCCACCGGCGACGGGCCCCTCCTTCTCCCGCGAGGGGAGAAGGCTCAGGGACGCACCATCGCCCTTTACTAACACCGATACCCGATCGACTATGCGGACCCGATCAGAAGAACAAGCGACTGGGAGGGTGGGAATGCTGCAGAAAGCGCACAGCTACGAGGCCCTCCTCTCAGGTTTCCGCTGGCAGGTGCCGGAGCGCTACAACATCGGCGTCGACGTGTGCGATCGGCAGAAGCCCGACGCCCTCGCCCTCGTCTTCCTCGACGAGACCGGCGCGGCGCAGCGCCTCAGCTTCGGCGACATCACGGCGCAATCCAATCGCTTCGCCAACGTGCTGACGGCGCATGGTCTCACTCGCGGCGACCGCTTCGGCATTCTCTTGCCGCAGGCGCCGGAAACGGCGATCGCGCATGTCGCGGCGTACAAGGCGGGGCTCATCGCCGTGCCGCTCTTCACCTTGTTCGGCGAGGACGCGCTCGAATTCCGGCTTGCTGATTGCGGCGCGCGGGCGCTCGTCACAGATCCGACCGGTTACGCCAAAATCCTCGCCATCCGCGACCGGCTACCGGAGCTGCGCCATGTCTTTCTCGTCGGCGGCCGGGAGACGGGTACGCTCGACTTCGCGGCGCTGCTCGGCCGAGCCGCGGATGGCTTCGCTCCGGTCGCGACCGGTGCCGACGACCCCGCCCTCATCGTCTATACATCAGGGACGACCGGGAACCCGAAGGGCGCACTTCACGCCCATCGCGTCCTCCTCGGCCATCTTCCGGGCGTCGAGCTGCCGCACGAATTCTTCCCGCAGCCGGGCGACCTCTTCTGGACACCCGCCGATTGGGCATGGATCGGCGGCCTCATGGACGTGCTCATGCCGGCCTGGCATCACGGCATCCCGGTGCTTGCCCATCGCGCGCGGAAATTCGATCCCGAGGAAGCCTTCCGCATCATGGGACGGCATGGCGTGCGCAACGTCTTCATGCCGCCGACCGCCTTGAAGCTGATGCGGCAGGCGGGCACGGCGGGGAGACGGGAGGACGTCCGCCTGCGCACGCTCGCGAGCGGCGGCGAAACCTTGGGCAGCGAGCTCCTCGATTGGGGACAGGCCACCTTCGGCCTCACAATCAACGAATTCTACGGCCAGACCGAGTGCAATCTCCTCGTCGGCAACGCTGCCGGCCTCTACCCGGTCCGACCCGGCGCGATGGGCCGCGCCATTCCGGGGCACGATGTCGCGATCATCGACGCGGCGGGCCGCAAGGTGGCGCAGGGCGAAGCCGGCTTCGTCGGCGTGCGCCGGCCAGACCCCGTGATGTTCCTCGAATATTGGCGGAACCCCATTGCGACGCGCGAGAAATTCGCCGGCGAGTACCTTGTCACCGGCGACCTCGCGAAACAGGACGAGGACGGCTATTTCTGGTTCGTCGGCCGCTCCGACGATCTCATCACCTCGGGCGGCTACCGCATCGGCCCCGGCGAGATCGAGGATTGCCTGACGAAGCATCCGGCCGTGGCGCTCGCCGCGGCGATCGGCGTGCCGGACCCGATCCGGACGGAGATCGTCAAGGCGTTTCTCGTGCTGAAGGCGGGACGCGAGGCGACGCCGGAGCTCGCCCGCGAGATCCAGGATTTCGTCAAGACGCGGCTCGCCGCGCATGAATATCCGCGCCGCATCGAATTTGTCTGCGAGCTGCCGATGACGACGACCGGCAAGATCATCCGCAAGGCGCTGCGCGAGCGCGAGCAATCCACCAATCGATAGGGACAATGATGACCAAGATCGTCGACTACTTCTTTTCGCCCGTCTCGCCATGGACCTATTTCGGCGGCCCGCGCTTTGCGGCGTTGACACGCAAATACGGCGTCACGATCCGGTATAAACCGTGCGATTTCGGCAAGGTCTTCCCGGCCTCGGGCGGGCTCCCGCTCGCTCAACGACCAAAGCAACGGCAAGCCTATCGCCTCTTCGAGCTCGAACGGTGGCGGGACTTCCTCGGCATGCCGCTGAACATCCACCCGAAATTCTTTCCGACCCCGGCCGGCCTTGCCTCCTGCGCTATTATTGCCGCGCGCCAACGGGGCGACGATCCGGGACGGCTCGCCGACGCGCTGATGCGCGCGGTTTGGGTCGAGGACCGCGACATCGCCGATCCGGCGACGGTCTCGGCGATCGCCGGCGCCTGCGGCTTGGACGGCGCCGCGATCCTCGCCGCGGCCGAGAGCGAGGCGGCAAAAACGGAATACGATGCCAACAGCGCCGAGGCGATCGAGCGTCAGGTCTTCGGCGCACCGACGTATATCTATGCGGGGATCCCCTATTGGGGCCAGGATCGGCTCGATTTCCTGGAGCGCGCCCTCGCCAAGGGCTGAGGGCACGGGACGCCGGCTAGCACCGACGCTCGCCAATTTTCGTCTTGCCCAGGCCAAGCCCGGGCAAGACGAAAAAGGGATACGGAATCAAGCGTTAGGATCGGTACACTAGAACGGCACCCCGACCTTCACGTCGTTGGGGCCGTGCTCGCTCGCATGGCCCCTGACGAAGATTCCGCAACCGCCGAGGATGAGCGGAAGAGACGCCGCGAGGATGAGGAGGAGATGCTTCATCCACCGATCATAACCCGGCGGCCGGCGCTTCGGCGACCCGTCCCGATCAGAATTTGAAGCCCAATCGCGCGCCCACATTGGTGATCCCGGCATTGTGGTTGGCGAGGTTCGCGTTCGAGATGTGATCGACGAGGATCGAGAGGCTGTTGACCGGGGTCACCTGATAGCCGAGCTCGACGCTCTCGCGGAAGAGGACCGGCGAGCCGAGCTTCTTGCGGCCGGGCGGCGCGCTGTCCTGGTAACCGTCATTCACCGAGCCGCCGAGACTGCCATAGATCGTGAGGGCGTCGGTCGCGCCGACGATGCTCTTGACGATGGGGAGACCCCAGGTGAGGCCGAAATAGGCGTTGTCCGTATTGCCGTCGGTGTTCACCTCGGCACCGAGATGCGGGCGCGGCGCGCCGATCACGGCGAGGAAGTCGGGCGAGGTGAAGAGCACCTCGCCGTTGATGTCGGCGCCCGATTCGACATGGCGGCCGCCGAGCGTCACGTCGTGCACGAGGACGCCGCCCTTCACCTCGTCGACGATCTTGCTCTGCGCCGATGCCGTGACAGGCATCAGCACCAAGTGGGCAAATACCGTCGCCAGGAGGAGGCGTCCCGCCAATGCGAAGCTCAATCCAATCTCCACGCGGTTGAGTCCCATCTTCCTAGACTCAAATAAACGAAACGTAAACCAACGGCAAGGCTGGCGTGGAAAGGAGCGCCGGCGAGCACCCGCCCG
>JBGPOZ010000032.1:0-29034 GCA_041488295.1 Allostellaceae bacterium | reverse complement strand
GCCGTGGTCGACGGCGTCTGGACATTGATCGGATCGTCCAACTTCGATCGCCGCAGCATCATCTACAATGACGAAGTCGATTCCGTCGTGCTCGGTGGCGAGACCGGACAGCAGATGGAGGCGATGTTCGAGGACGATTTCAAGGCGGCGACGCCGATCGATGTAGCGAGTTGGAAGGACCGCCCGCTGCCGACGAAGGTCAAAGAGATCTTCTACAGCGCTTGGCAAAACATGCTCTGAGCGCGGATCGCGCAGCTCACGCACACTGACGCCGCATCGCATCGCGCCGCGAATGAGCGGATAGCACGCTCGTCCGCCGGAATCGCCGATCCGTGTCAAGCCGTTACTGCAGTCGGTCTTGATCTGCTGATGATCGGGACCAAATTCGAACCCTGCGGCTCGATGACGCCTCGCGCGATCCGGCACTCCGAACCTTGGCACAGCGCCGCCCCGCGAAAGCGCTCGAACGATGGAGATCTTCATGAATCCGTGGCTGTTGTCGCTCTTGGCCGCCCTCGGGCTGTCGACCGCAGCGATCTCGGCGCTGGCGCAGGAGCACGTCTATTCCTATGACGTGGTCCACCCGCTCTACGGCACCATCGGGACGTTCACCGAAAGCATCGCGCGGAGCGACGGCACGACGCAGATCGACAGCCATTTGCGCATCGCCGTGCGGATCCTCGGCATCGTCGTCCATCGCGAGCAAGGCGACCACACCGAGATCTTTCTCGGCGACCGGCTGATGTCGCTACAAGGCGCCACGATCACCAACGGCACTCGCCTCGACGTCCGCGGCGAAGCGCAGGGCGACCATTTCGTCGTGACGTCGCCGGCGGGCGTCGTCACGGCATCAGCCGACGTCGCCCCGTCCGACCCGTGGCTGCTCAAGGCGCGCGGCATCGGCACGGTCGTTTCGACCAAGACCGGCCGGATTATCCCGACGCGCGTCACCGGCGGCGAGACGGCGAATGTCTCGCTGCAAGGGGTGACGGTCGCAACGCGCCATTTCATGGCGCGCGGCGAAAAGCAGCAGGAGATCTGGCTCAACGATCACGACGTCCCCATCCGATTTCTCAGCATCGAGAACGGAACGCCGATCGAGTTCATTCTGACCTCGCCCTTGCGCGACGCCGCGATCGCCGAGGCGCATCTGGTGCCGGCGGCCAAGCTCCAGCCCGATGGCGATCGCTGGGCACGCTCTCCGCCAAATCCTTGACGACCACGCACTCTGCACGATCTCTTTGAAATCCGTGATGCGTTACATGAGTTCGATGACGCGCGCCCGTGACGTCGTCGGGTTGGGTCAGGCCGTTGATGCCTTCGAACTAATCCGGACTCACTGCGCGCCTTCTTCGTTGTCACGGTCGGACAAGCCGGAAATGCCCTTGAAATCCTTCTTCGTGGCGGGTGAGCCACGCGTCTCGCAAATTTTCCGCTCGTCCCGCACGATTCCTTCGATCACGCGACAATCCTTACCGGTCACGAGATCGGCTCCATCCTCCACCAGCCCTTTGCCATTTACGGCGCGCGGAATGACTTCGGTGGCGACGACATCGATCGGCACCGCAGCGATGATTGCTGCGACACAACCGGCGAGCGGGCCTGCCAAGACGCAAACAACGTACGTCGCGGCAATTCTGGGTCGCATCCTTAGCCGCACCCGGCGCCGGCCTTATCCATTTGATTTCCTTTCAGGGCGAGCCGTTCGCTCTAGTGACAGTGGGCCAGGCGCGAATTTTGCGGCCTTCGTGTTGGTGTTCGGAAGATGCTTAGACGCGCACCATCCACGCGCCACACAGATTGCGTGACGGGAGACAGGCTTTATGCGCCGGGAGAGAGAACGAAGTTGCCAACCGGGTGACCATCCGGCCGCTCATAGACGTAGCCGTTGGGCCCATTGCGATAGAGCGTGTAGCACTGCTCGGTTCCGAAATTGACATTGACGAGGCTCGAGCAGAGTTGGCCATCGCCCGTCACGCGCCAATTGCCGTTGGCGACGAAGTTGCTTCCCTCATGGAAGATCATTCCGCCGCTCCGCTGGAACTTCGTGTAATAGGGCTGACCATCCGCCGTTGTCCCGGACGCCGTATTGCCGGAGATGACAGCCACGATATCGTTGGCGTTCAGCCGCGCCGGCGCCACGACGAATGTCGATGAGCCGGAGGCGGGCACGACGATGTAGCTGCCCGGAGGCCCGATCAGCGTTCCCTCGAATCCCGGTGAGGTCGTCGTCGTCGTCGTCACGACTTGCTGCGTCGTCGTCGGCTGGGTCACATAAGCAGGTGCGGGCTGGGTCGTATAGGTCGCAGTCGGTCCCGCCGTGTTGGTCGGCGGAAGCGTGTCGGTACCGCAAGCACCGAGCGTGCCGATCGCGGCAAGCCCGAGAATGAAGCGAGAGCAGCGAGTTTTCATCGTCAGCCTCCATGTGGCGATTGCCAGTTCCCCCGCATCGAACATGTGGGCAGCGGATCGGCGGTGCCAGCCGCGGAAACCACCCAGATCCGTGGGCGGATCATCTGTGCAGAGGAGATGCCCACCCTAACGGGGAGGGAGACAGCGGCGATAGACTCGGAATCTACCTAGACGCTTTATGTCGGCCGGCTGGTCTGGAACAAGCAGCGCTATGTCAAGGATCCCGGCTCTGATCAACACCGACCCGTCCGTGAGCGTCCTCGGCATCCGACGGTATGATTGCGTCATCGAAGCAGAGATCATCGCGGCGCTTACCTGCGCCAATACCGCGCGATCTGCCGCGCCCCCGCCGTCGTCGCAGTGCCTTGCGCGATCGTCTCAGCAATCGAGGGTGCGATCGCGCTCCCATTGCGTCAGATGACGCGCATAGTCCTGCCAGTCGGCCATGCGCAGCTTCGCGTAGGATTCGACAAAGTCATCGCCGAAGGATTGGCGCAACATCGTCGAGCCGGAGAAGGCGCGCAGCGCGTCGAGGAGGTTGAGCGGCAGGCGCCGCACGTCCTTCACCGTGTGGCCGTCCGCGTACATGTTGATGTCGAGCCGCTTGCCCGGGTCGCGCTTGCCGGCGATGCCGTCGAGACCCGCGGCGAGGACGCCGCCTTGCATGAGGTAGGGGTTGGCCGCGCCGTCCATCAGGCGCAGCTCGAACCGCCCGGGTTCGGGAATGCGCACCATGTGCGTGCGGTTGTTGCCGCCATAGGTGATCGTGTTCGGCGACCAGGTCGCGCCCGAAGCCGTGACCGGCGCGTTGATGCGCTTGAAGCTGTTCACCGTCGGCGTGAAGAGGGCCGTCAACCCCTCGGCATGCGCGATGATCCCGCCGAGGAAATGGTAGGCCAGCGCCGAAAGGCCGAGCTCGCCCTTCGGATCGTGGAAGAGATTGGCCTTTCCGGCCTTGTCCCAGACCGAGACATGGGCGTGGCAACCGCTGCCGGTCAGGTGGATGAACGGTTTCGGCATGAAGGTACCGCGCAGGCCGTGGCGCTCGGCCAACGTCTTCACCATGAATTTGAAGAAGACGTGACGGTCCGCGGTGACGAGCGCATCGTCATAGGTCCAGTTCATCTCGAACTGGCCGTTGGCGTCCTCGTGATCGTTCTGATAGGGGGCCCAGCCGAGGCCGAGCATCGCATCGCTGATGGCGCGGATGAGATCGTACCGCCGCATCAGCGCTGCCTGGTCGTAACAGGGTTTCCCTTGCGTGTCGGCCTCGTCGGCGATCGCCGCGCCGTCACGGCGCACGACGAAGAACTCAGCCTCGACGCCGGTCTTCATTCGGTAGCCTTGATGCTCCGCAACGGCGAGCTGGCGCTTCAGCACGTTGCGCGGCGCATGTTCGATCGGCTTGCCGTCCATATAGGGGTCGGCGGCGAGCCACCCGACTTCGTTCTGCCACGGGAGGCGGATGAGGCTATCCGAATCGGGAATGGCGAAGACGTCGGGATCGGCCGGCGTCAGGTCGAGATGCGTTGCAAAGCCGGCGAAGGCGGCGCCGTCGCGTTGCATCTGCGCGATGGCGGCGGCGGGCACGAGCTTCGCGCGCAGCACGCCGAAAAGGTCGACGAAGCTGATCAGGAAATACTGAATGCCGTCTCGCTCGGCGATCTTGGCCAGATCCTGTGGCATCGCTTTTCCTCCCTACTTGGGTTCTTCCCTTTCCGGTTTTCCGGAGAAAGTCCGAATGATCAGCTTCGTCCCGGTATCCAATCGGTGCCGGCGAGCGGCACGCCCGCCATCGCCGCGGCCTCCACCGTCAGCGCTGCGAGGTCCTCGGGCTCGAGGTTGAGGACATGCGATTTGCCGCAGGCGCGCGCGAGCGTCTGCGCCTCGAGCGTCAAGGTCGTCAGATAGTTCCGCACCCGCCGGGCACCTTCTTCGACAACGAGGCGTTTTTCGAGCTCGGGGTCCTGCGTCGTGATGCCGACCGGGCAGCGACCGGTGTGGCAATGATGGCAATATCCGGGCGCGGTGCCGAGGGCGCGGTAATCTTCCTCATGGATCGCGCGGTTGCAATTGAGCGCGATGAGCGCCGCGGTTCCGATCGAGACCGCATCCGCCCCCATCGCCAACGCCTTGGCGACATCGGCGCCGGTCCTGATGCCACCGGAGATGACGAGCTGCACCTTGCGATGCATGTCGAGCTCCTGCAGCGCCTCGACCGCCTGGCGCAGCGCCGGCAAGGTCGGGATGCCGGCATGCTCGATGAAGACGTCCTGCGTCGCGCCGGTGCCGCCCTGCATGCCGTCGAGCACGACGACGTCGGCGCCCGATTTGACGGCGAGCGCGACATCGTATTTCGGCCGTGCCGAGCCGATCTTGACATAGATCGGCTTCTCCCAATCGGTGATCTCGCGCAGCTCGTGGATCTTGATCGCAAGATCATCGGGTCCGGTCCAATCGGGGTGGCGACAAGCGCTGCGCTGATCGATGCCCGCGGGCAAGGTCCGCATTTGCGCGACGCGCTCGGTGATCTTCTGGCCGAGCAGCATGCCGCCGCCGCCCGGCTTTGCACCTTGCCCGACGACGATCTCGATGGCCTCGCAGCTGCGCAGATGATCCGGGTCGATGCCGTAGCGCGAGGGGAGCACCTGGTAGACGAGGACCCGTGATGCTTCGCGCTCCTCCTCGCTCATGCCGCCATCGCCCGTCGTCGTGCTGGTGCCGACGGCGCTCGCCGCGAGGCCCAAGGCGCGTTTGGCGCTGGCGCTCAGCGCGCCGAAGCTCATCCCGGCGATGGTGATCGGGATCTTGAGCTCGATCGGCTTTTTCGCAAAGCGCGTGCCGAGGACGACATCGGTGGAGCACTTCTCGCGGTAGCCTTCGAGCGGATAGCGCGAGATCGACGCGCCGAGCAGGATGAGATCGTCGAAATTCGGCACGCGTCGCTTCGTGCCGAAGCCGCGGATCTCGTAGAGGCCCTCGGTCGCGGCGCGCTGGATCTCGGCGATGGCCGCCGGAGTGAATGTGGCGGAGGGGCGTAGAACGTCCTCTTTCGCCATCTCAGTATTCCCCGGCATGGTCGATGTGGAAATTGTAGAGCTTCCGCGCCGACCCGTAGCGGCGGAAGCGGCGCGGGTCGGCCTTGATCGCCGCGCGCTGAAGCAGCGCAGCCACATGCTCGACATGCTCCGGCCGCATCTCCTTCTCGATGCAGTCGGCCCCAAGGCTTGCGACCGTCCCGGCGACGAAGATCCGCGCCTCGTAAAGCGAATCGCCGAGATCGTGATCGGCGTCGCCGCAGACGACGAGCGAGCCCGCCTGTCCCATGAAGCAGCTCATATGCCCGACCCCGCCGCCGACGACGATGTCGACGCCTTTCATCGAGATGCCGCAGCGGGCGCTCGCATCGCCTTCGATGACCAGCATGCCGCCGCGCCCTCCGGCGCCGGCCGATTGCGAGGCGTTGCCTTTGACGCGGATCATGCCACTCATCATGCTTTCGCCCACACCGGTGCCGCAATGGCCATGGATGGTGATCGCGGCATGCTTATTCATGCCGCCGCAATAGTAGCCGACATGGCCCTCGACATCGATCTCGACCGGAACGGTGAGCCCGGCCGCCACCGCATGCGCGCCCTTCGGATGGAGGATCCGCCAAGCGCGCTCGTTGGTGTCGGGCGGCAGGCGATGGAGCGTCTCGTTCAGCTCGCGCAGCGAACCTGTCGCCAGATCATAGGTGATCACTGCCGCTCCCAGGCATAGACGGTGGCAGGCCGCGGCTCCCAGATGGTGGCGTCCTCGGCACCAGGCAGGGTGGCGATCGCGCGGTACTCCGTCGCCATCGCGACCCAGTCGTCGGTCTCAGCCATGACCGCCGGCTTGCAGGCGATCGCGTCGCGCATGATGGCGAAGCCGTCGCGCGTACCGACGGCGAAGGTGTAGAACCCGTCCAAATCCTTGAGCCCCGCCTCGAGCGCCTCCTTGAGGTTGGCGCCATCCTGCATGCGGTAGGTGAGATAAGCGGCGGCGACCTCGGTATCGTTGTCGGTGTCGAAATGCATGTCTTGCCGCTGCAGATAGCGTCTCAGCCGATTGTGGTTCGAGAGCGAGCCGTTGTGCACGAGGCAGAGATCGGGCCCCGTCGAGAACGGGTGCGAATGCTCCGTCGTGACGGCGCTCTCGGTCGCCATGCGCGTGTGGCCGAGAGCGTGGCTGCCGCTCATCGCCGCGATGTCGAAACCGCGGATCACATCGACGGGCAGCCCCTTCTCCTTGTAGATCTCGACGCGTTCGCCGAAGCCCATGACATGCATCGCCGGGTCATGGCGCGCGATCCACGCGCGCAACGCAGCGCCATCGGTGCGGACGGCAAGGACGCGATGGCTGCCGCGTCTCGTCACCTCGCCTTCGACGCCGTGTGCCTCATCGAGGGCGCGGACGAACCCCGCCCAATCGAAGCCGGGATCGGGATGGAAGAGCGTGCATTTGACCGTGCCGCGCGGTGCCGCGGCGCCATAGATCGCAAATCCGGCGCTGTCCGGCCCGCGACCGGTCAATTCGACGACCATCGGACAGAGCAGCCGTCCGAGCTCGCTCTCGCGCGTTCTGTCCTTCAAGAAAAGTCCGACGATCCCGCACATGGCAGCCTCCTTTTACCGATCAGCGTAGCTCAGTCTCGGGAGCGAGGCAAACATAAAGGAATATTTGTTTCTTCATAGGAATTAAAATGCATGGCTCACTCATCCGAGGTGCCGCATCGCCGTGTTTGGATGAGCGCATCCCATTAATTCTTTTCAAGAATATTCTTTTATCCATAATGCCGTCAGCTCTATTGAATGGAAAGGCGATGATCGATAGTGGAAACAGCCGATCCGGCCCCACAGCGAAACCACGATCGAAGGCGATGCCGAAGGGGACGAAGACGCGGACAAGAGGCGCTGCAAAGGCGCGCAACGCGATCGAGCCGTTGCAAAACCCGCATGAGCTGGTCAGCGCCGAGAGCAACAGGCTGGAGATGGCGATCGGCCGGCAGGTGCGCGAGCTCCGGGGCAAGCTCGGCATCACCGTCGTCGAGCTGGCGAAGATTGCCGGCCTCTCGCAAGGCATGCTCTCGAAAATCGAGAACGGCGCGATCTCGCCGTCGCTCGCCACCTTGAAGGCGCTGTCGGACGCACTGAACGTGCCGGTGACGGCGTTCTTCCGCAAATACGAGGAGCAGCGCAGCGCCACCTTCGTTCGCGCCGGCGAGGGGCTCAAGATCGAGCGTCGCGGGACGCGCGCCGGCCATCAGTATCAGCTGCTCGGCCACATGCCGCACAACAAGAGCGTCACGGTCGAGCCCTACTTCATCACGCTGACCAGGGAATCCGAGATCTTTCCGCTGTTCCAGCATGCCGGGCTCGAATTCATCTACATCATCGAGGGACGCGTCGCATACCGCCATGCCGACAAGGTCTATACGCTCGGGCCCGGCGATTCGCTGTTCTTCGACGCCGAAGCCCCGCACGGGCCCGAGGAGCTGCTGAAGCTGCCGATCCGCTTCCTCTCGGTCATCAGCTATGCGCGCTCGGACGAGGCGTAGCGATGCGCCACCTGCGATGCATCACACCACCTCTCGGTGGCTGGGCGGTGAAAGCGACTTCGGTTGGTGCGGCGAGACTTCTCATTGACCGGACAACTCGGTAAGCTCCACACGGATCCGAACGTCGTCTGTCGGTCGGAGGCAGGCTCCTCTCGACAGCGGCTGCTCCAGCTCAGGGGGGCGAAGACATCGAATGTCGATCTCGCAACAGCTGATCGAAGCTTTTCGAGAGGATGGCGCCGTTCTGGTGCCGAACGCTTTTCGCGACTGGGTCGAGCCGCTGCGCCGCGGCATCGAGCGAAATCTGCAGGAGCCAGGCCCCTATCAACGCCTCTATACGCCACAAGGCGGATCGGGGCGCTTCGTCGGCGATTATTGCAACTGGGCGCGGATCCCGGAATACCACGACTTCGTCTTCAAGAGTCCGGCTGCCGAGATCGCGCGCCAGCTGATGGGATCTCGCTCCGCACGATTCTTTCATGAGCATATTCTCGTCAAGGAGCCCGAGACGCGCGAGGCGACGCCGTGGCACCATGATCAGCCCTATTATTGCGTTGACGGGACGCAGAATGTCAGCCTGTGGATGCCGCTTGACCGCGTCCCCAAGGATATCTGCGTCGAATTCGTGGCCGGTTCGCATCGTTGGGGGCGCTGGTTCCGGCCGCGGAAATTCACCGGCATCGCCTACGACCACAAGACGGACAAGCTCGAGGACATGCCGGATATCACCGCCCATCGCGGGGATTATCGGCTCTTGAGCTGGGACGTCGAGCCCGGCGACGCGATCGCGTTTCATTTTCTGACCGTGCACGGCGCGCCGGGAAATCCTTCGGCGAGCCGACGGCGCGCCTTCGCATCGCGGTGGCTTGGCGACGACGCCGTCTACGCCGTTCGCCACGGCGAGACTTCGCCGCCATTCCCCGGGCTCGACCAGCGGCTGAAACCTGGCGATGTGCTGGCGACCGAGGAATTTCCCCTCGTCATCGGATAATCCGGGATCGGCAAGTCGCTTTGTGACCGGGCTACGATTCAGATCTCGGCGGTGACGGCGCGCCGGCTCAGAATGCCGTCGAGCCAGTCCGGATCCATCTCCGGCACGGAGGACAAGAGCAGCTCCGTGTAAGCGTGATGCGGCGGGGTCAGGACTTTGGTTTTGGAGCCGCTCTCGACGACGCGCCCTTGATGCATCACCACGATTTCATCGGCGATCGCCTTCACCGTCGCGAGATCATGGGTGATGTAGAGATACGATAAGCCAAGCTCCTTCTGGAGGCGCAGCAGCAGTTTCAGGATCTCTTCGGCGACGAGTTGGTCGAGCGCCGACGTCACCTCGTCGCAGATGATCATATCGGGCTCAATCGCGAGCGCGCGCGCGATACAGACGCGCTGCTTCTGGCCGCCGGACAGCTCGTTCGGATACCTGTCGAGGAAGCGCTCTTCGAGCTCGGCCATCTCGAGGAGCTCGATGGTCCGACGTTCGCGCGCCGCGCCGGAGAGGCCGAGATGGTTTTCCAGCGGCCGCCCCAGAATGTCGCGGATGCGGCGGCGCGGATTGAGTGCCGTGTCCGGCATCTGGTAGATCATCTGGATGCGCCGCAGCAAACTCTTGTCCCGGTCCTTGAGCCGGCGGGTCAGCGGCTTTCCGTCGAAGACGACTGTGCCGGCGGCCGGCGGCAGCAGCCCGGTGATAACCCGCGCCAATGTCGATTTCCCCGAGCCCGATTCGCCCACCACGGCGACGGTGCGGCCGCGCGGGACCTGGATATTGATGCCGTGCAGCACTTTGAGCGGGCCATAGGCCGCATCCAGGGCCTCGATACGCAGCAGCGTGCCTTCGCCGGGCTCCTCCTCCTTGCGCAGGGAACGCACGGCCCACAGCGATTTCGTATAAGCCTGCTGCGGGCTCGACAGCATGATGCGCGTTGGCGCTTCCTCCACAAGCTCGCCATAGCGCAAGACCATGACGCGGTCGGCCATTTGCGCGACGACCGCCAGATCGTGCGAGATGTAGATCGCGGCCGTGTTGAATTGGCGGACGATATTCCTGATGGCGGCGAGCACCTCGATCTGCGTCGTCACGTCGAGCGCCGTCGTCGGTTCGTCGAAGATGATGAGATCCGGACGCGAGGCCATGGCCATTGCCGTCATGGCGCGCTGCAATTGGCCGCCCGACACCTGGTGCGGATAGCGCATGCCGAAATTCTCGGCGTCGGGAAGCCGCAAGCGTCGGAACAGGTCGACGGCGTTGCGCTTCGCCTCGTCCTCGCCCACCAGCTGGTGACCCACCGGACCTTCGACGCATTGGTCGATCAGCTTGTGGGCAGGGTTGAACGAGGCCGCCGCCGATTGCGCCACATAGGCGATACGGGAGCCCCAGATCTTGCGCCGCGCGGGCTCGTCGATTTTCGCGAGATCGATCCCATCGAAAACGATCTCGCCCGCCGTGATCCGGCAGCCCGGGCGCGCGTAGCCCATGGCGGCGAGCCCGATCGTCGACTTGCCGGCGCCCGACTCACCGATGAGGCCCAGCACTTCGCCGCGGCGGAGTGTCAGATCGACGCTCTTGACGATCTCCTGCCAGCGCTCGTCGCTCTGCCCCTCGACGCGCAGGCCGCGGATTTCGAGGAGGGTTTCGGCGGCGTCGGTCGGCCGGTCGAGTTTCGCGGAACCTGCGCTAGAGGTCATCCCTGAGCCCGCTCGTCTTGTGCAAGAACCAGTCGACGACGAAATTGACGCCGACGGTAAGCAGCGCGATCGCGCCCGCCGGAAGCAGCGGGGTCACGTCGCCGTAATTGATAAGAGTCGCGTTCTCGCGCACCATCGAGCCCCAATCGGCGGTCGGCGGCTGGATGCCGAGGCCGAGGAAGGACAGCGCGCTGATCGTCAGGAAGACGAAGCAAAACCGCAGGCCGAATTCCGCGACAAGCGGCGGCAGGATATTGGGCAGCACCTCGCGCGACATGATCCAACTCAGCTTCTCGCCCTGCAAGCGCGCCGCCTCGACGAAATCCAGCACGACGACGGTCATCGCGACGGCGCGCGTCAGCCGAAAGACGCGCGTTGAATCGAGCACCGCGATGATCAGCACGAGATTGATCAGGGACGAACCGACGATCGACAGCAGCATCAAGGCGAAGATGAGCTGCGGGATCGCCATCAGCGTGTCGACTGCCCGGGACAGCAACTGGTCGGTCCAGCCGCTGAGGGTCGCAGCGAGGAGGCCGAGCACGCCGCCGATGATAAAGGAGAGGGCGGTCGTCAGCACCGCGATCCCGACCGTGTTGCGGGCGCCGAAGATGAGCCGGGAGAGCAAGTCGCGGCCGAGCTGGTCGGTACCGAAAATGAACTCCTGGCTCCACGGCTCGTATTGGTTGCCGACGATGGCCGACTCTCCGTAGGGCGCGATGAGCGGCGCGAAGACGGCGAGCACGATGTAGCTCGCGATGACGATGAGGCCGAACCATGCGGTGGGCGGGGCGCGCTTCAGCGTTCGCCACGCCTTGGCGAAAGGTGTCGCACGCGCGTATGAGAATTCCGATGCGGCGCTCGTCGGCTCGGCACTCATCGCGGATGCAGCAATCTTGGGTTGGTGACAATCGCCACGATATCGGCGAGGAGATTGAAGCCGATATAGGTGACGGCGAAGATCAGGGCGCAGGCCTGCACCACGGGAATGTCGCGCGCCGACACGGAGTCGACCATGAGCTGGCCGATCCCGGGATAGACGAAGACCACTTCGACGACGACGACGCCAACGATGAGATAGGCGAGGTTGAGGGCGATGATCGTCGCGATCGGCGCAAGCGCATTCGGCAGCGCGTGGCGATAGATCAGGCGGCTGGGCGAGACGCCCTTGAGGCGCGCCGTCTCGATGTAGGGGTGGGCGAGCAGGTTGATGATCGAGGCGCGCGTCATGCGCATCATGTGCGCGACGATGACGAGAACCAATGTCAGCGACGGCAAGACACATCGTGCGATGCGTTCAAGGAGAGGCGTGTCCGGCGAGACGTTGGCGAGAGAGTAGAAGATCGGGTACTTCACGGCGAGGAACAGCATCAGGATATAGGCGACGAAGAACTCCGGCACCGAGATCGAGGTGAGCGTCACCAGGTTCACGATGCGGTCGAAGACGCTGTTGCGGTAGAGCGCCGCAAGCATGCCGAGAACGAGCGACAGCGGCACCGCGACCGCCGCCGTGAGGCTCGCCAGGAACAGCGTGTTCCTAAGGCGCGGCGCAATAAGCTCGACGACCGTCCGGCCATGGCCCTCGCCGATCCCCGCCAAGCCGGAGAACGACGTGCCGAAATTGCCGTGCAGGACGCCGCCGATCCAGAGGAGGTATCGCACGATGGGCGAACGGTCGAGGCCGATCTGGTGCCGAAAGGCCGCCACCGTCTCCGGGGTCGCCGCCTGCCCCAGAATGGACGTGGCGAAATCCCCCGGCAACATGGTGACAGCGGAGAAGATCAGGAGCGAGACGACGAAAAGAGTGATGGATCCGAGCCCGAGACGTTGGAGCACGGTTCTGAGGACCGGATTCACGGCTTCGGACCCCCGCCGCTCGCCGCGCCTTGCATCCTGTGTCGGCTGCTCACTCGGAAATTGGGAGATCCGCATCGACACGCAACGGGGGTCGCCGGTTTCCCGACGACCCACGCCACGGTCAAACCGCGATCAGGCAAACCACCACCGCTTGGCGATCTTGAGGCCGTCGCATTCCCAGTTCGTCGCGATATCGTCATGCGCGAGCTTCTTCGAGCAGGCCTCGACATAGTTGTTGAAGACCAGAACGATCTGTCCGCACTCGTCATGGACGAGCTGCTGCATCTCGGCGTAAACCGCGGCCCGAACCTTCTCGTCGGTCTCGCTGCGTGCCTTGAGCAAGAGCTCGTTGAAGTGCGGATTGTCCCAATGGGTCTCGTTCCAAGTGGCGCCCTTGGCGTAGACCACGGTGAACATCCAGTCGCAGGTCGGGCGTCCGCTCCAGTAGTCGGCGACGAACGGTTTCTTCAACCACACATTGTCGAAATAGCCGTCATTGGGCTCGCGCACGACGTTGATGGTGATGCCGGCGGCCTTGGCGCTTTCCTGGAAGAGGACGGCGGCGTCGACGCAGCCGTTGAAGGCGGCATCGGCGGCGGACAGATCGACCTTGAGGTCCGTCATGCCGGCTTTCTTCAAATAGGACTTCGCCTTTTCGGGGTCGTATTTGTAAGCCGGTGTCGGGTCCTTGGCGAACTTCACCGACGGCGCGATCGGATTGTCGTTGGCCACCTTCGCATGTCCGAGGAAGACCTTCTTGGCGATCTCCTCGCGGTTGATCGCCCATTTGAGCGCGGTCCGCACGTCGTTGTTGTTGAAGGGAGCGACGGTCGTATCCATCGAGAAGACGTAGTGACCGAAGCCCGTGACCTCGGTGATCTCGACGTTCGGGGTGCGCTGCAAGAGATTGAGCGTCTTGAGGTCGGGGCGGCCGATCCAATGCACCTCTCCCGTGGTCAGCGCGTTGATCCGCGCCGTCACATCGGTGATGCTGAGGAATTCGACCTCATCGAAATACGGCTTCCCTTCCTCGTGATAACTCGGGTTGCGTTTCAGCTTGGCGCGGACGCCCGGCTCCCAGGACACGAAGGTGAACGGACCGGTGCGCACGTTCGACTGCCAGTCGGCGCTGCCGTCCGCCTTCGCCGGCACGATCGGAATGTGATAGTCGCTGGTGAGGTAGGGGAAGTCGGCGTTGCCACCGTCGAGCGTGAAGATGACGGTTCCCTTGCCGTCCGCCTTGATGTCTTTGATCGCCCCCAGCACCGATTTCACCGCGGATTTCGAATCCTTGCCCATGTGATGGCGATAGGAAGCGATGACGTCGTCGGCCGTCAGATCCTTGCCGTTGTGGAACGTCACGCCCTTGCGCAGCTTGAAGACCCAGGTCGCGGCCTTGTCTGCGGGCTCCATGCTCTCGCAAAGGTCGGGATGGATATTGCCCTTGGCGTCCACCTCAGTCAGGCTGTTGGACATCGCCCCCCAGAACGGCACCTGCGTGCCCGTGTCGGGGTAGGAGGCCGGGTCGCCCGTGTCGGTCGTCGCACCATGCGCAAGGCCGAACTTCGCCGAGCCGCCCCGTTTCGGCGTCGCCGCCACGCCTGCTTGGCTCAACAGCGTCGTCGCCATTGCCGTGCTGACGCCAAGCGCCGCAGCGCGCCCCATGAACTCGCGCCGCGAGATGCGGCCCCGTTTGATCTGTTGGGTCCAGTATTCCAATTCGGTCATTTACCCCTCCCTGTTTTGTCGAATGAATACTCTAACATGAGGTTATCCCTTTGCCGATGAAATTGGCAATGGATCATTGTCCAATGAAATCGCCTCTGTAACGTCATCGCAGAGCATGCCACCCTGCGCGATCCCGATGTTCAGCAATGCGTGCGATGAAGATCAAATCGATCGAGACTTTCGCAACCGAGTTTGTCGGCCTCGTCCGGATCACCGACGAGGCCGGGCTAGAGGGTTGGGGCCAGGTCGCAAACTACAATGCCGACATCACGGCCTCGATTCTTCACCGTCAAGTGGCGCCGTGGGCAATCGGACGAGACGCGAACGATATCGAAACCTTGGTGACGGCGATCCCGGAGCGGGAGCATAAATTCCCCGGCTCGTATCTTTGCCGGGCGCTTGCCGGCCTCGACACGGCGCTCTGGGATCTGCGCGGCAAGCGCGAGCAGAAGAGCGTCTGCGAGCTCTTGGGCGGAACGCCGCGCTTTTTTCCGGTCTACGCCTCCAGCATGAAGCGCGACATTACGCCCGATGAGGAGGCCGAGCGCCTGCTGCGCCTGCGCGATACCTTCGGCTACAACGCCTTCAAATTCCGCATCGGAAGGGAATGCGGCCATGACGAAGATGAATGGCCGGGCCGGACGGAGACGATCGTGCCGACGATGCGCCGAGCGATGGGACCCGACGTCAAGCTGCTCGTCGACGCCAACAGCTGCTACACGCCGAAGAAGGCCATCGAAATCGGCCGAATGCTCGAGACGAACGGCATCTGCCATTTCGAGGAACCGTGTCCCTATTGGGAACTCGATTGGACGAAAGAGGTGACGGACGCTCTCGGTCTCGACGTCACGGGCGGCGAGCAGGATTGCGATCTCGCCACCTGGCGGCGCATCATTGACATGCGCGCCGTCGACGTTGCGCAGCCTGACGTGTGTTATCTCGGCGGCATCAATCGCATGCTCAAAGTCGCGAAGATGGCGCAATCCGCCGGACTACTCGTGACGCCCCACTCCGCCAACCTGTCGCTCGTCACCGTATTCACCCTGCACCTGATGGGCGCGCTTCCGAACGCCGGCCCTTACGTCGAATTCTCGATCGAGGGTCCCGACTATTATCCATGGCAGGAGGGATTGTTTTCGCCGGCCTTCGAGATCGAGGATGGAAAGGTGCGCATTCCGGACGATCCGGGATGGGGCGTCGAGATCGACCCGCGCTGGATCGCCAAGGCCGCGTACCGGAAAAGCCATGGCAACTGACCCCGATCGCTGCGGCGCTTGGTTACAGGGCGCTGATCGCCGTGTTAGGCTCAGTCTTGAGAAGAAACGGGAAACAATCCGTTATTTCGAGTAACGGAACCATGGTGGTTGCTCGCGCCGGCAAGGCACGAGAGCGAGGCCCGGGAGCGGCAATGGAAGATTGGGTTTCGAAACGGGGACTGGCGCTCGTCGATCCGCAGACTGTGAAAGCGTTGAGCCGCCGCTCCGATGCACGCGGCTTGCTCCAGCTCGGCAGCCAGCTTGGTGCGATCCTGCTGACCGGCGCCGGCATGGCGGTGAGTTGGGGATCGCTCTGGTTCCCCGCCTGCTTCATAGCCCATGGCATTCTCATCAACTGCCTCTATGCCGGGCAGCACGAGATGAGCCACTGGACGGCGTTCCGCTCGCGGCGGCTCAACGACGTCTTCGGCGCGATCATCGGCTTCGTCGTGATTTACCCCTTCACATGGGACCGCTGGTTTCATTTCACGCACCACCGCAACACGCAGAATTGGGAGAAGGATCCCGAACTGCTCATCCGCGGCCCTTACACGCTCGGCTCCTATCTCTTGAACCTTTTCGGGATCACCTATTGGTGGGGTCGCGCGCGCTCGACGACGCGCGCCGCCTTCGGGCACATCGCACCCTACGCATACTGGCTCAACGACGAGCAGCGCCGACGCGTCATCACCGAGGCGCGCTGGCATCTCGCTGGGTACGCTGCGATCGCGGCGACCTCCCTTGCGGTTCAATCCTGGGCCGCAATCGAGTTCTGGCTGGCGCCGATGTTGCTGACGAAGGTGTTTCACCAGCTCCAGAACGTCGGCGAACACACCGGGCTGACGCACTTTCCCGATACGCTGCGCAATACCCGGACGCTCGAAGGGCCGATGCCGATGCGGTGGCTCATGTGGAACATGTCGTACCACACCGCCCACCACACCTTTCCCAGCGTTCCGTTTCATCGGCTGCCGGAGCTCCATCGCGTCATCGAGCGGCAATTGGGCAAACCGGTGCCGGCAGCGGGCTATCTCGAATGCCACCTCTCGCTCCTTCATGCCTTCCGTCGCGGCGTCGAGCCGCTCGAGCCGGCCGAGGGCGAAGCGTGACCTTTGCGTCGAGACGAGGCGATGCAGAAGCTTGACGTCTATCAGTCGCTCTGGGCGATGGAGCTGCGCCGGCCGGACGGCAAGGAACGCTCGCTCGAAGAATCCTTCGAGATGGTTCATGCCGCCGGGTTCGACGGTATGGCGATCGATCTCGGCGCGAGCGACGTTGCCACCGCGTTGAAGGCGCGGCCGCTGTTCGAGAAGTACGGGCTGGGCTGCCTCCTCATCGCGTTCCCGCGCACGATCGAAGCGCTTCGGCCGGTCCTCGAGATGGCCAAGGATTTTCGCGCGCCGTTCGTCAACGTCATCGGGCAGGTCATGCCGATCAGCGTCGAGGGCATGATTCCGGTGATCCGTCGTTGGATCGATATGGCCGAGGAGGTCGGGGTTCCCGTCCAGTTCGAGACGCATCGCAACTGCATCACCAACGATCTCTTCACGACATTGCAGTTGATCGACGCCATTCCCGAGATGGTGCTGGCCGCCGATCTCTCGCACTACGTTGTCGATCGCGAATTCGTCTATCCGATCAGCGAGGAGAACCACGAACTCATCCGCCGAATCCTGCGGCGCTCCAATTCCTTTCAGGGGCGCGTCGCCTCGCGCGAGCAAGTCCAAATCCAGATCGACTTTCCGCAGCATCGCAAATGGCTGGACCTCTTTCTCGCGTGGTGGGAGGAGGGTTTCCGGCTGTGGCGCACGCGCTCGGCCAAGGCGGCGCGGCTCAACTTCCTCTGCGAGCTCGGTCCGCGCGAATACGCAATCACCGGTCCCGATGGCTATGAGCTGTCGGATCGCTGGCAAGAGGCGCTCACGATCCGCGACCATGTCCGTGCCATCTGGGATCGGCTCGAGTCGGAAGGCGCGCACGCGGCATGAGACCCAAGCAGATGAATTTGGCCGGACGCTACTACGTCGAGCCGCAGCTCTACGAGGCCGAACGCCAGGCCATCTTCCGCCGCTGCTGGCAGATGCTCGGGCCCGTCTCGCAGGTCGCGGCGCCCGGCCAATACCTCGCCGTCGAGGTCGCGGGCTGGAAGGTTTTCGTGATCCGCGGCCGCGACGGCGCGCTTCGCGCATTTCACAATGTCTGCCGGCACCGTGGCGCACGTCTCTTCGAGGAGGGGTCAGGAGAATGCGCGGTCCTGCGCTGCCCCTATCACCATTGGACCTACGACGAGGGCGGGAACCTGCGCAGCGCCCCGCAATTCGGCGACGATCCCGGCTTCCGCATCGAGGATTGGCCGCTCGAGCCGGTCGCGGTCGACACCTGGCGCGGCCTCCTCTTCGTTGCCATCGCGCCGGAGACGAGTCTCATCGAGCAACTCGGCGATTTGCCGGCGGAACTTGCCGACGATCCGATCGAAACCTTCCAGCCGGCGGCCGATCGCCGCTTCGTCATGCGCAGCAACTGGAAAACCTACACCGACAATTTCGTCGAGGGTTACCACATCCCCGGCATTCATCCCTCGTTCCTGAAGGTGATCGAGTTCAACGCATTCCTGACCGAGGCCCGCCGCGGCATGGTACGGATGAGCGCGCCGCAGAAGGACGGCTCGATCTATGGCGGCAAGTGGCTGTGGATGTGGCCGAATTGGACGCTGTCGATCTTTCCGGGCGGCATGAATACGAGCCGCATCGCTCCGCTGGGGATCGACAGCACCGAGCTGTTCTATCATTTCTATTTCAACGACACTTCCCCGGCGACGGAAGCATCCCGCGAGCGGACCATCGCCATCAACAGCGACATCGTGCGCGAGGATTTCGGCATCTGCGAGCACACGCAGCGCAATTACGCCTCGGGCGCCTATCGTCCCGGCCCGCTCAGCCCGCGCCACGAGCAGGGCGTTAGCTATTTTCAGGGCGCCGTGCTGAAAGCGCTCGCCGAGACCGCCGAATAGCCACTAAGGCGACGATGCGGGTCGCATCACGGCCGTGATCTTCTCGCGGTAGCTCGCGAGCCGCGCGACCTCGATTCCGACGGTCTTGCCGCGGTCGTCCCAGCGCCGCAGGCGCACTGCCCTGTCGATAAATGGTCGTCGAGCGAATTCCGCAGCCTCCTCCGGTGTCATGGTACCGCCCTGCTTCGCCAAAGAGTATTTGGACGCAGTCGAGAGAAGATCGAAATATCCGGGTTCGACGGCGCACAAATATCGTTTCGCCGCGACGTGTAGCCGCACCGGCTCGCTGACGACCTCCGGAAAGCGAGCCGCGAGCCAGACGCCGCCGGACTGATCGTGCTTGTGATATCCGAAGGCGTCATCGCGCAGCTCTATGAAATGCCCGATATCATGCAGCAGCGCCGCCACCACGAGCGCGGCGTCGGTGCGTTCGGCGCGCGCCAGTGCGGCAGTCTGAAGGCAGTGCTCCGCAATCGACACGCCTTCGCCATAGTGTTCGCGCCCGTGCGTCTCGAAGAGGCCGGCGATTTCGTCGAAGACGGTTGCCCCTTTCATGCGCTTTTCTCCAGCACTCGGAGTTTGCTCATCAGGGAATCGGCGTCGGCATAAGTGCCTTGCAGGTGACGGCGGCCGCCGGCGAAACCGCGGCGGCCGTGCAGAACCCGGCGATTGTCGACGATGAAGAGATCGCCCGGCTTCAGTCGGAAGCCGACCATCATCGAGGGATCATGGAGGAGACGCGCGAAACGTCGATACGCGGCATAGAATGTCGGCACGTCGTCGGCGTCGATGTCGACGGGGCCGATCGAGCGATTGTTGTACCGAATTGTCCTGAGGTTGCCGGCGACGTCGAGCTCGATCAGCGGCATCGCTTCGCGCAGGTCCACTGCGCCCGCCTCGACGTAGCGGAACGGAACGGCCGTCTTCGTCAGCATCGCGAAGGCGTCGGGCTCTTCGTGCCGCAACCGGTCGGCCGCCGCAAACCCGTCGACCACGACGGATTCGCCGCCCTCCTCGGCCGCATCGAGACAATGAAGCAGCTGCAGTTGCGGGACGGGATCGCGATAGGGATTGTCCGTGTGGTTACCGAGCGCCATGGCCGTGAAAGCGAGATTGTGCGGCTGCTTGACGGAGACAACGTCAAAAAGCCGCCCGTAATTGGTCTCGCGCACGTAACCGAAGAGCCGGACCACCTCGCAGACGGTCCCCGGCACCGTCGGAACGCCATGCAAAAGCGCGAATCCGAGCCCGCGCACGGAATCGAGCCAGCGCCTCAGCGCGGCCGGATCGCGAGCCACCGCGTCATAGGTTTCAGCGGGAAGGTCTTCCGCAAGGCGGGCATCCCAGAGCTTCGGCTCGCGCCGCCGCTCGGCGCGCGAGAGCGGATCGAGCGCGTGCTCGCGCAGCCAAGCCGCATCGAACCGCGATGGCCGAGCGAAGCACGAGAACGCGATTTCGACGCCACGCCCGGCGATCGCCGCCGATCGCAGGCTAATGGCCTCGGGTAGTTCCAGCGCGTCGGCCAGTCTTTGGCCCTCGGGCCCGCGCCGGCTCTCGGGCCGGTTGTCGGCGAGCCACACCGCAGGGAAGCGAGAGCGGCGGCCGTCCGCCCAGACAACCCACAACACCTCGCCGCCGTCTTCGAGGCCGAGAGTTTCGAGAACCGATACGCTCCCCTCCATCGCGACCTCTAGCTCTCTTCGCATGACAGCAGGATAGCCCATAACCGCGGAGGATTCGAGGCGAGCCCGGGGGCGGATGCGCCAAACGCGATCTATCTTCCCTTCCAGACCGGCGGACGCTTCTCGGCGAAGGCTCGCGCGCCCTCCAGCTGGTCCTCGCTGGCATAGAGCGTCGCGACCGTCGGGAGGCGGCGATGCATGATTCGCGAGATGGCGTCTTCGAAGGAGCGCGTCTCGGCATCGCGCAACACCTCCTTGATTGCCGCGAAGACCAAGCTCGGCCCCTCGGCAAGGTGATCCGCGAGCTCTCGCGCCCGCTTCATGAGCGCTCCGGCGGGTACGATCTCGTTGACGAGGCCCCATCGTGCCGCCTCGGTCACCTCCATCCACCTTCCGGTGAAGAGGAGATCCATCGCGACGTGATGCGGAATCCGGCGCGGAAGTTTGATTGTCGCCGCATCGGCCAAGGTGCCCGATCTGATCTCGGGCAAGGCGAAGCGCACGTGATCGGCGGCGATGATGAGGTCGGCGGACAGCGCCAACTCGAACCCGCCGCCGACGGCCATGCCGTTGATAGCGGCGATGACCGGCTTGTTGAGGCCGGGTAGCTGCTGAAGCCCGCCGAAGCCGCCGACGCCATAGTCAGCGTCCGGGGCTTCGCCGGCGGCGGCGGCCTTCAAATCCCAACCGGCGGAAAAGAACTTGTCGCCGGCGCCTGTGATGATTGCGACGCGGAGATCGGGATCGTCGCGGAATCGCGCAAAGGTCTCGCCCATGATCCGGCTCGTCGCGGCGTCGATCGCGTTCGCCTTGGGTCGATCGAGCGCGACCTCGAGAACGGGGCCTCGACGCATGATGCGAAGCGGGTTTTCAGTCATCGGCATTCTCCTCTTCGATGACGCGAATGAGCACGTCGGCGGCGACGACGCCGCAGCCTTTGGCGCGCACCAGCAACGGATTGATGTCGAGCTCGAGCAACCGATTCGCGTGGTCGATCGCAAAGGCTTGAACGATCATCGCGGCGTCAACGACCGCGTCCAGATCGCCCCTAGGCCCGCCGCGAAATCCGTTCAACAGTCTCGCCACCCTCAACCAGCCAATCGCTTCGTCGATCTCCTGCCGAGTTGCCGGTAAGACCAGGACTCGGCTGTCGCCGACCAGCTCCGCGAAGATCCCGCCCGATCCGATGACGAGATAGGGCCCGACCACGGGGTCCTGACTGATGCCGAGGATCAATTCGGCGATCACGTCCGTGACCATCCGTTCAACGAGAATAGCATCGCCGAGCCCGAGCAATGCGCCGGCGGCGTCAGCCACGGCGGTTGGATCATGGAGTCCGAGCTTGATCCCGCCGATCTCCGTCTTGTGCGCGATCTCCGTCCCGACGGCTTTGAGCGCGACCGGGAAGCCGATGGCGCGCGCCGCCTCGACCGCGTCACCACGCGTCCGGACAAGTTCGCCTCTCGGGACCGCGAGGCCGCGCTCCGCCAAGAGCCGCTTGCCCTCCCACTCGGTCAGCGACCGCGAGCTTCCTTGCGATACGCGCGCGATCAAACGGTACGGTTCCGCGTGTATCGCCAGCTCGCCGGCATCGGCCGCGGCCTCGAGCGCGGCCAAAGCCTCGTCGATGCCGAGGAGCGGCGTGACGCCGGCTTCGATCAGCGCCATCGCTCGCTCCTCTGGCATGGCTTCGGGAAGCGTCGCCACCACCGCGACGCGCGCGCCGGTCTCACGGAACGCCGCGATGATGGCGTTGGCCGAGGCCATCCAGTCGCGATCGCTGCAGCGATCGAGCCGCGGGAAGTCGAGAATCAGCAAGGTCATGGCATAGCCTGCGCGCATCACCGCCGCGAAGGTCCGGGTCAAGGCCGGCTCATTGCCCCAGGAGAAGGTGTGATAGTCGAGCGGGTTCGAGATCGTGACCAGCTCCGGCAGAGTCGCGGCGACGTCGGCGCGCTGGTCCGCCGATAAGGCCCGGAAGCGCAGCCTGTGGCCCGCCACCGCATCGGCCATCAACGCTGCTTCGCCGCCGGAGCAACTCATCGAGGCGATGTCGCGGCCGGAGAGTGGGCCGCCGAGATGAAGCACCTTCAGACATTCGAGGAGGGCCGGGATCGAGCGGACCTGCGCGATGCCGATCTTGCGAAGAAAGGCATCGATCACGGCGTCGGTTCCGGCGAGGGACGCAGTATGGGTGATGGCGAGCTGGGCGCCGGCGGGCGAACGCCCGGCCTTGAGCGCGACGATCGGAATGGCCCGATCGCGGGCGCGCGCCGTGGCGCGGGCGAGCGCGCTCGGGTCGAGGATGCCTTCGATATGGAGACCGATCGCCGTCACACGCTCGTCGCACAGCAGGGCCTCGATCATCGCGGCGACATCGACCGTCGCCTGATTGCCGAGCGTCACGAGATAGCCGATCGGCAGCGCCCGCCGCTGCATGGTGAGGTTGAGGCCGACGTTGCCGGATTGCGTGACGATCGCGACGCCGCGGTCGACGCGGCGGCCGCCATGCTGGTCGGGCCAAAGCAAAGCGCCATCGAGATAGTTGATGAAGCCGTAGCAATTGGGTCCGAAGAACGGCATCGAGCCGGCTGCGGCAATGAGCCTTGCCTGGAGCGTTCGGCCACTCTCGCCAGTTTCGGAGAAGCCGGAGGCATGCACGACGGCACCGCCGGCGCCGCGTGCGGCAAGCGCCTCGACGATCTGGATCGTGACGTGGCGGTTGACGCCGAGAAACGCGGCGTCGGGCGGCGCCGGAAGGTCCATGACCGAGCGATAGGCGCGCTCTCCTTCGACCTCTTCGCGATGGGGATGCACCGGCCAGATCGCTCCGTCATAGCCGATGGCGCGCAACTGCCGGATGACTTCCGCCGCAACGCGTCCGCCGAAGGCGGCGACCGACCGGGGACGAAGAAGGCGCGAGAGGTCGCCGGGCAGTGCGGCTCTCTCGCGCACGCAGCTCAGCCTTCGAAGGGCCGCAGGAGATCGCGCGAAATGATGTGGCGCTGAATCTCGCTGGTGCCGTCCCAGATCCGCTCGACCCGCGCGTCGCGCCACAGCCGCTCGAGCGGCAGATCGTCCATCAGCCCCATCCCGCCATGAATCTGCAGCGCCTCGTCGGTGACGCGCGCCAGCATCTCCGAGGCGTAGAGCTTGGCTTGCGATGCCTGCCGGTTGGCATCCAATCCCTGATCGAGCCGCCATGCCGCCGCCAACGTCAGGAAGTCGGCGGCATCGATCTCGGTGATCATGTCCGCGAGCTTGAACGAGACGCCCTGAAATTTGCCGATCGTCTGCCCGAACTGCTTGCGTTGCGCGGCATAGCTCAGCGCGAGATCGAAGGCACGGCGCGCCCTTCCGACGCACATAGCCGCGACGGTGAGGCGGGTCGCATGGAGCCAGGTGTTGGCAAGAGCAAAGCCCCGCCCCTCCTCGCCGAGGATCTGCGATGACGAGACGCGGCAATCGTCGAAGGCGAGGATGCAATTGTGATAGCCCCGATGCGACACCGAATTGTAGCCGCGGCGAATCTCGAAGCCCGGCGTGCCGCGATCGACGAGAAAGCAGGTGATGCGCTTCTTCGTTCTGCGATCCGTCTCTTCCTCGCCCGTCGCGACGAAGACGATGACGAAATCGGCAATATCGGCGTGGCTGATGAAATGCTTGCTGCCGTTGATGACCCAATCGGTGCCGTCCCGGCGCGCCGAGCATTTCATGCCGCGCACGTCGGAGCCGGCATCCGGCTCGGTCATGGCGAGCGCGTCGATCTTCTCGCCGGTGACGCTCGGCACGAGATAGCGTTGCCGCTGCTCGTCATTGCAGGCGCAGAGAATGTTCGAGGGGCGCCCCCACCAGACAGTGAGCCCCATGGCGGCGCGGCCAAGCTCGCGCTCGAGGAGGGTGAAGGTCAGGTGGTCGAGACCGCCGCCGCCGAGCTCGGCTGGAATATTCGGCGCATAGAATCCAAGCGCGATGACCTTCCGCTGGATCTCCCGGCCGAGCTCGCTCGGGACGGCGCCGCTGCGCTCGACCTCCTTTTCGAGCGGGTAGAGTTCCGTCTCGACGAACGCTCGGACAGTATCGACCACCAGCGCCTGCTCTTGGTTGAGGCCGAAATCCATCGCCGGTTCCTCGACCTCTTACCCGGTGCCGGACGGAAGGGCGATGCCGCGGCCGGCCGCTCCGGGGCGCGGCAGTCCACGCTGGGCCTCGGCGATATGCTGCAATCGCGCGCGAATGTCGGCGCGCACGGGGCACGCGCGGTTTTCCTTGGTGTCGACATGAAGAAGCATCTGCTCGCCGCTCGCGAGCAGGACGTCATCCTTGGTACGGTAGAGGGAATGAAATACGTGGAGGCGCTTCTCGTCCATGCCGAGGAGCTGAGTCGTGACGTGAATTGGCTCGCCGTCGGCGACCTCTCGCCGGTGCATCATGTGCGTCTCGACCGTGTAGTAGTTGAACCCGGCGGCGAGATACGCGGCGTCGATCCCGACCCGTCGCGCCAAAGCGTCGGCGGCGACGCCGAACACTTGCAGATAGCGGCTCTCGGTCATGTGGCCATTGTAGTCGACCCAGCCGGGTTCGACACGGCCGTCATAAAGGCGGAGCGGCTTTGCGAGATCGTCGTCCGCGGTCGCACCCTCAGCATGCGCCTTCTTGTAGAGCCGATCCTCGTACGCCTTCAGCACCGACCCGGCGGCGAAATCGCGACTCCGCAACCCTTGCAGCACCGCGACGAGACAGTCATCGCGCAGCCGTTCGAGCTCGCGGATCGACGCCGTCCCGGCCTGCGCGTCGGATTGCTCGACAATCTTGTCGAGCAGCGCGTCGTCGAGCTCGGGAACGTCCATGAGCTTCGTCCATGGCCATTTGAGCGCCGGACCGAACTGCGCCATGAAATGCCGCATGCCCGGCTCGCCGCCGGCGATCCGATAAATGAGGAAGGTTCCCATGAAAGCCCAGCGCAATCCCGGACCGAAGCGGATCGCGTCATCGATCTCGGCGGCGGTTGCGACATCGTCATGGATGAGCCATAGCGCTTCGCGCCAGAGGGCCTCCATCAAACGGTCGGCGACGAACCCGTCGATCTCCTTGCGCAACGGGAGCGGCCTCATGCCGATGGATCGGTAGAAATCCGCCGCGCGTTGCTTCGTCGCCTCGCTTGTCTTTTCGCCGCCGCATATTTCGACGAGCGGCATGAGATAGACCGGATTGAAGGGATGCCCGACGACGAAGCGCTCGGGACGGGTCATGCCGGATTGCAGCCGCGTCGGCAGGAGCCCCGAGGTCGAGGACGCGATGACCACATCCGGTCGGGCGACGCGATCCGCCCGCGCGAGAAGGGCGATCTTCATCGCTTCCTGCTCGGGCAGGCTCTCCTGGATGAAGTCGGCGCCTTCCGCCGCTTCCTCGATGCTGCGGACGACCCGCACATTTCCGGGATCGCCGAGCGGCGCCAAGGTCATGCGGCTCCACGCGCGGCGCGCATTCGCCATGACCTCGCCGACCTTCCGCTCGGCTTCTGGGTCGAGGTCGCATATGACAGCATCGTAGCCGTTGAGCGCGCAGCGCGCCGCCCAACCGGCGCCGATAACGCCGCCGCCCAGAAGGCCGATCGTCTTGATGCTGCCCATGCCCCCTCGCACCTTGTCGATGCTCCGAGCCTCAGCCGCGCTTCGTCAGCTTCAGTTTCTTGCGCGCCTCTTCCGGCCCGACGATCCGCACATTCATCGCTTCGAGAATCTTGACGGCGCGGTCGACGAGCTGTGCGTTCGATGCCAGGGTGCCCTTCGACAGATAGATGTTGTCCTCGAGCCCGACGCGGACATTGCCTCCGGCGAGCGCCGCCATGGCGACGAAGGGAAGCTGCATCCGGCTGATCGAGAAGCCGGAGAAGATCGTGCCCGGCGGCAGCGCGTTGACCATTGCCATGAAGGTGGTCGGATCGTCCGGCGCTCCATAGGGAATGCCCATGCAGAGCTGCACCATGAGCGGGTCATCGATCAACCCCTCGCGAACGAGATCCTTCACCAGGACGAGGTGACCGGTATCGAAGACCTCGAGCTCGGGCCGGACCCCGAGCGCCTTGACCCCCTTCGCCATCACGCGAAGCGTCTCGGGCGTGTTGACCATGACGTAGTCGCCGCCGGCGGCAAAATTCATCGAGCCGCAATCGAGCGTGCAGATCTCCGGAAGACAGTGTTCGACGTGCGCCAGCCGCTCGGTGGCGCCGGCCATGTCGGTGCCGTCGGCATTCAACGGAAACGGTCTTTCCGAGCTGCCGAACACCAGATCGCCGCCCATGCCGGCCGTCAGATTGAGTACCACGTCGACATCCGACGAGCGCACTCGGTCGACCACCTCGGCGTAGAGGTTCGGGTCGCGCGCACCCTTGCCGGTGCGCGGATCGCGGACGTGAATGTGAACGATGGCGGCGCCCGCTCGTGCCGCCTCGATCGCGGACTCGGCGATCTCCTTAGGAGTGACCGGGACCTTGGGGGATTTGCTCGTGGTGTCGCCGGCGCCGGTGACCGCGCAGGTGATGAAGACCTCCCAGTTCATTCGCTATCCTCCTTTGACCTGCCGTCCACAATTTATTGGGAATGCGACCGCATTTGCGATACGGATTCCGAAGGAGACGATACTGAAACGGCACATCCATGGCGCTGGCGAGCGAGACCCGAAGGCAGCGGATCGCCATTCTCGTCTTGCCTTCCTTCTCCAATCTCACTCTTGCCGCGCTCATGGAGCCGCTGCGCGCTGCCAATCGCTGGGCGGGGCGAACGCTCTTCGAATGGTCGACCGTCACCGAACGGGGCGAGCCCATCGCCAGCAGCAGCGGGTTGCGGGTCATACCCGACCGGTCGATCGATGCTCTCGACGCCTTCGACGCGCTCTTCGTCGTCGCGAGCTTCGATGCCGAGCTGCATACGTCAGGGCGCGTCAAGCGGTTGATTCGGGCGGCCGCGCGCGCCGGGAAGCTCGTCGGCGGCTTGGAGTCCGCTGCCTATTGTCTCGCCGCCGCCGGGGTCCTCGACGGCCACAAGGCAACGACGCATTGGGAAGATCTCCTCGACTTCACCGAGCGCTACCCATCGGTCGCGGTAATGCCCGACCGCTTCGTCATCGATCGCAACCGCGTCACCTCCGGCGGTGCTCTGCCGACCTTCGACCTGATGCTGGAGTTGCTGCGCCGCGACCATGGCCTCAGCCTTGCCCTTGGCGTCTCGAGCACCTTCATCTACGAGCAGGAGCATGGCAGCCAGGATCCGCAACGGATGGTCGCCGCCGGCCGCCTTCGCTGGCAGGATCCTCTCCTGGTCGACGCCATTCGCCTGATGGAAGAGAACATCGAGAACCCGATCTCGATCGAGGCCATCGCCGAGGCGGTCGGCATCGGTTCGCGGGAGCTGCTGCGGCGATTCACCGGCAAGCTCAAGCTGAGCCCCAAGGCTTACTACACGGTTCTGCGGCTGGCGCTCGGGCGAAGGCTGCTCGAGCATACGGAACATCAAGTCAGCGCGATCGCCGCGACTTGCGGGTTCGGCTCGGCTTCCGCCTTTGCACGCGCTTTTCGCGAGCGCTTTGGCATGAACCCGTCGACCTTCCGACGTCGCCCGTGATCCGCGCGAGGCGTGAAAAGCACCGATCTTCAGGAGCGCCGTCTACAGCAATTTCTTCTCGAACGGATAGGTGTCGAGGGAGACGGCCCCATTCGCCGTCACCAGCACCTGATCTTCGAGTTTGACCCCATAGGGCGCGCCGTCCTTGCCCGCATAGCACTCGAGGCAAAACACCATATTCTCCTGGATCTCGCGATCCGGGATCGTCTTGTGCGGCGCGTCCGGATAGGGGATTCCCGGAGCACCGCCATCTTCGAGACCCGCCTGGTGCGCCATCGCGCCATAACGGCCCGTCGTGTAACCCTCCGGCAGTTTCGGCGCGCGCTGCGCGAACTCGGCGAAGCGCATCCCGGGCTTCATGAGCTCGCGCATCCCGTTCACGCAATCATAGGCGATGCGGTAGGCCTCCTTCTGCCCCGACGTGCCTTCATCGCCACAGAGGAACGTGCGCGACACGTCGAGGACATAGCCTTCGTAACCGTTGGCATCGGTGTCGATGCCGACGAGGTCGCCCGGCTGGACGATCTTGTCGTGCGCTTCGGACATCCAGGGATTGGTGTTGGGGCCGGAGGCGACAAGGCGGGTGAAGATGAACTCGCCGTGGTGGCGCATCAGCGTCTCGTTGAGGACCGCCAGCAACTCGTATTCGCGAATGCCCGGTCGGATCGCCGCCTCGAATGCCGCCAGCATGGCATCGGCGATGGCGCCATTGACGATCATGAGCTGCACTTCTTCGGCTGTCTTGATCTCGCACGCATCGACGGTCGCGGGGCTGGGATCGGTGATGGCTATCCCCAGCTCCTGCAAGGCCTGAAAGCCGAAGCCGTCCAGCTTGTCGACGGCGAGCGGCGCGCCTGCGCAGCCGAGCTCGCCCATCACCGTCTTGACGGACTCGGCCCAGCGCCGCGCTTTTCTCGAGCCGTCAGTGCCGCTGAACTGCCACGAGATCGCGGGCCGAACGTCGCGGACGAGCTTCTGCGCGACGTGCATCGAGTTCGGATACTCGAAGAGCACCGGCGCGCCCTCCGCCGCGACAAGGCAATAGCGGGCCAAGGTCGACGCCGTCCACACGCCCATCACATCCGTGCCGGTGGCATAGCGGATATTCGCCGGATTGTAGAAAAGGCAGATCGGGATCGCGTGTTTCTTCATCATCGTCTGGAGGCGCGCAAGACGGTTCCTGCGCAAGCTTCCGAGATCG
>JBGPOZ010000031.1:0-30308 GCA_041488295.1 Allostellaceae bacterium | reverse complement strand
ATCCTCGAACCGTCCGGGGTCGCTTCGCTGCAACGCGCGCAATATCAGCAATTCCAGCAGCCCTACCAGCAATTCTCGCTCAATGGGCGATATCAGCAATACTCCGGCTCACAGCAGACGCGGCAGCAGGGGGCGCTTATTCAGCAAGCCCAGTCCAACCTCTCGCAGCAGCAGCAATTGCTGCAGCAGCTGCAGCAGAATATGGGGGTGGGAAACGGGGCCGGTGGCGCGAACAGCCAGCCGCAGCCCCAACAAGGAGGACGGCAGAATTTCGGCCAAGGCCAGGGGCAGGGCCAAGCCCCATCCGATGCGGAGATGCGCATGCGCATGATGCTGATGCAGCGGAGCATGGGGTTCGGCGGCATTTTCGGCGGCCCCAACGGGATCATCAGCGGCTTCATGAAGGGCAACGGGTCGTCAAATTCATCATGCAGCGGATACAATGAATATGCGGCGCGGCGCGCTTGCGAGAACGGCGACAGCTGGGCAGCGCAGCGAATTGAGGGCCATGAATCCTCAGGCTCCGAATACGATTGGTACAATCGCTGACACCGCCTGCGATTACTCGCTGGCGCGGAGGATGACCGTCACCGGTACGCCGGGCTGCGAGGCGACGCAGGACACCCGGACGATCTGGTTCGATCCGCCCCCTTGCGCGGCGGCCGAGCCGGCAGGCGCCTGAGGAAATGAGCGGTTCTTCGGGACGGACCTGAAGCTGCATTGGACCGGCCCCATCGTCTGCAGGCTGGGACCGCCGACCGCGCCCATGCATTTGACGATGGTGCCGAGGAAATCGGGATTTCCGAAAAGGGCGGCCGGATTGAGGTTTCGGGCACAGCTTCCGCCGAGATTCAGCGCCTGGCGTCCCGCCCGCCCGCGCTCTGAATGCTCGCGAATTGCGGCACGTAGATCACCGTCTCGTTCGAAGACGTGGCGGCCAAATCAGCAACACAATGTCTTAGGCCCGCCACTCGGCGGGCCTAAGTGCCTTCTGGCCGCAGCCATGGAACCGCAGTGGAAGCCGCGGAAATCCTCATGTTCCCAGCCATTGCCGGGGATTCCGTGCAACATCGATGCGACACACAACCCACCAGAATTCATGAAAGGGTTCGCTCGCATAACTATTGTAGCCAGCGCGAACGCGCCGACTGCGGAATAGGCGTAGGAACCTCCATTCCACTATTGCGCGCCACGATCGTTATAGAAAACTGAGACGGTGATCTGCTGCCCTGGGTTCATTACTTGACATACTAGTCGCATGATCCCATCAGGATCGGTCTGCAGTCCACAGTTGGCCGCCCCCTGCGGCGATGTGGTGACCGAAACCGCTTTGCTGGCGTCTTGGCCGAGGCAATTGGCAAGCATGCCTTCGAAGTTCGCGCGGCCGAAAGGATTAACGGCGGCAAGACATGCCGCCTCGTTGGCGCCCGTTCGCGCGGCGCGCGACAGTGCAAAAGATTGCGGTAGATAGAAGACTGTTCGGTTGGTTTGCGTCGATTGCGATGTCCAGGTGAGACTCATCGAATAAGGCGGAGCATTGGGCGCGACGTATCCGGACAGACTTAGGCTCGCGTCGCCAGTCGAGGTACCGCCGTTCGGATAGGTGACCGCAAGGCGCTGCGGTGTTCCAGAAATTTCCTGCGGATACGGGCGCGGCCGGAACAAGACGGGCCGGAGCTGGCCGTTGGCGATGATGCTCAGATCTTCGCCGTTCCAGCCATCTTTAAGTGTAGGGGTCCATGACGGTGTAAAACTCCATTGGGCGCCAGACGACAGCGTCTCATTCAGTAGCTCGTTGATCAGATCGATGTATTGAGGCACGCCGCCTTTGTCGATCACCGCGCCGAACTCGCCTAGGAACAGCGGTCCGCTCCATGACGTCGCTACTTGTTTCATGTTCTGAAATGCGTTCTGCGCGCGTGTAGGCAGCAAGTACGTTCCGAAGAACGCCGTCATATCGGGCTCATAATAGTGAGGTGCATAGATCACCTGATCATTGCCCCGGGGCCGCTGCAGATTGCTCGTGATGCCCATGTCGATCATCAGATTGGGCTCGAGAAATAGGATCAGATGGCTTGCGCGAAGTTGTTGCCCAAGCGTAGTTGAGAGCTCCTGATACAGGTCGCTAAGCTGCGCATCCGAGACGCGACCGCGGGTGAGCACGTCCTTCAGTACCTGATCAAGCGGCGCCGTGAATTCACTGGCGCCCGGATTCTGGCCAAAGCCTGGCCCGAAGATTTGCGAGAACGGCTCGTTGAGCGCGTCTATGCCTATCACGCCGGGTTCGTTGCCGAGACTCGTCGCAATATCCCGGATTGTGGCGATGTATTTCTGTCGCAAGATCGTGCCACTGCTTAACTTGTCGGAGTTATAGAGCCCCTCGAAGGCCCAATGCACCTTGAGATCCTGGAAAGCCTGCCCCATCCATTGAAGGCAGGCGCCAGCCGTGTTGTCGGGCGTAGCAAGCACCAGCACAGATGACTTTGGCGGTATGGCCCATTTCGGAAATCCGTCGCCGCATCCCCTTGGCGATAGAGGGCCTTTGTCGGCGAGGTAGCGCGCAAAGGCGTCCTCATGGAAATCCAGCAGGGTGTAAATGTGGTGCCGCCAAGCAGTGCGGACGACACTCCGGAGCATCTCGAGGTAGCTCTTATTGCGCCGCCCCTCTATCGGTTCGTAGGCTTCCCAGATGAAGATTAAGGCGCAGCACATTTACGCCCCAGAACGCAAGCGGCCGCATCATGGGCTCGATGGAAGCCTGATCCAGCAACTGCGTGTAGTTGGTCGTCGCGAGGCACTGATAGAGGTCCGGACCGTCGGGTTCCGAACTACAATCGGCGATACCCGGAGCTAGCCCGAACCGGTTCGGCAGCGGGACAAAAGGCGGCACCTTCGAAGCACCGGAGATGTTGACGCCGCGCAGGATCACCACGTTGCCGTGCCTTTCCCGGAAGTTGCCACTGGAAACGCAAAGCTTCCCGTCCGGCAGGTTGTTCCAGCAGCCGGAAATGGTCGTCGTGTTGCTTGGCCGCTGCCCTTGCGGCGGCTGCGGACCGAATCCCTGCGTGCCGGTCGGGCAGGACATGCCCGGACGCGGCTGGCACGTGACCGGACCTGTAATGCGTTGACTCGGCCCCGCATTACCCTGCGCTCCAAACCAATCGCCCTGCGGCGGCGGCGGCGCAACGTTGGGCGGCGGCGCCTGCCGCGTCTGCCGGCCGGTTGGGCAGGACATGCCGGGCCGCGGAACGCACCATCCGTTGTTGCCGGTCCCGTAGGGCCCCTCACTCGAATTGGAGTTGAACTGGTCGGCCAGTGCGGCCGACGAGAGCGAAACCACCATCGCAGCCAGAAAGACGATGTGCCGCATTCCGGTCTCCTCCGCTAGCGAAGGAGCGCGTTTCCGCGTCTTGTTGTTTCAGTTGATGAACGGTACCACGAATTCAGCAGGCCACCACTGCCTCCGTTCGATGGTCTGCAGCATCCCAAGCGAACGCATGTTGCGCTACCCTTTATCGGTTCGCGGACTTCCAAGTCTGCATCCAGGGCAGGCATGCAGGAGCCGTGTTGTCGGGAGGCGATGCGCTGAAGCATCCGCAGATAAGCGGTGCTCGGCCCGTCCATCACCGGCTCATAGGCTTCCCAGACGAAGAGCAGCCGAATGACATTGACCCCCCAGCCCGGCAGCGCATCGAGGCCGGAGCAGTCCGAACTGCAGACGGAATCGAAGTTCGGTGGACCGCGGGCCGGGAGCGGCAGGAAGGGGGGAATCTTCGAGGTGCCCGCGAGATTGACGCCGCACAAGATGACGGTTTCGCCGCGGCCGTTCTTAAAGAACATTCCGTCGGTGCAAAGCTTGCCGTCAGGCAATCCCCGCCAGCAGCTGCCCGCCCCCGGGTCACCCGCACCGGAGGATGGCTGATTCTGCGCCGGCTGTTGAGACCGCTGAAATGCCGGCCCGCAGGGAGTCTGCGGCCCGGTGCCTGGGCACTGAGGGTAGGGCGACCGTCCAGGCCAACTCTGGCAATAGACCGAGGGCGCGCCCGACGGCCCCATTCCGTAGCCACGCCCGGGCGCTCCAGCATTTGACGGCGTATCCATCCTCCAACTTACCTGCCCTGATTCAAAGCGACTTCGCCAAATAGTTCAATCAACAGAGCCTCGAGCTCTGGACGACTCAGCGCGGAAAGGACAGCTGGCGATGACACATGATGCAAAGAATCCACGGGGTCGAATCGACGCAAGGGAAAAAAGGAGCATTGCCCACACTTTGCCCTGTTACAGATTTTTTAGGTAACTGCCAACGATCAACGTCATCGGACTAACCACGGACGCGTAGGATCGGCGATCCAAAGGTCATCAAAGTTCCCCTGCATGATGGTTCGCACCAGCGCGAGGTTGATCCACAGACGGTGGCTTGGGAACTGGCTACCGATAAGCTTTGTCCGCGCGTAGTCGACCTGCGGTCCCTGCGGACCACACACGACGGTCACAGTGAGGTCATGCCAGATATAGATCGAGGTGCGCGGTGAGACAGCGGTAAAGAATGGCTCGATGACTTCCGCCGGTCGGGCTCGGCCGAACCAGCCGAACGTGACACCCTGACTTCCCGCCAAAAGCTGCGCCGGACGCTGCTGAATTTTCATCGGTGCCGGATACAACGCGACGACACCGGCAAGCGGATGTGCGGGCTCGGTTCCGACATCGCTCTGTACCGTGCCAACGTCATTGTTGACCATGCGGCCGCCGCTGCAAGTGGCGATCAGTCCGACATGGGTATATAAGCGATATTGTTTGTCCTCGTCTTCGTTCAGGGGATCCTCACTGAATCCGAGGTCCGTCTGCACCGCAGCCAGGTGAAAATTTACTGTCGCCTCGACGACGTCGCCCGGGTTGCGCGGAGTCGGTCCCAAGCGATCACCGATATGGGCGATATAGGACTTTACGGTGAAGCGGAACTGCTTCGTAATCGTCTGCGTTGCCGGGGAAGCCTGCTGTGCAATGCAGGGGCGGTTCCGGCCGGTGCCAACTCTCGGGTTGCAGTTACAGGTACCATCATCCTCCAGCTGACACTGCACGCGGCCCGGTCCCGAACCAAAGCCGCTTTGCCCGCCGCGCCCAGGCGATCCGCCCGGTTGAGTTGTGTAAGGTTCGCCGACGTGCTGGCTCTGCGTACGCGTCTGGCAGAGGGCCGAGTCGACGGCGCCAAAAGTCAGGACCAATGCCAGCAAGCCCGAAGCCCCGGTCTGAGCAATCCCCATTGTCCATCCCCGCAATCGTTCCTACGGTATCGAGAGCACTTGAATGTGAGAACGTCGTGTTCGCAGGCGTGCTCCATCGGAGCGACGACGAACTGATCGGTGCAGCCATCGGTCAGACTGACAACATCCTAGCGGACCTTGGCGGGATGACCTTGGAGGACATTAAGCGCGGCGAGATCGCCAACATCCCATGTCAAGCCATCTCGCCTAATTCCTGCCGCTTCACCGACAACGGCAAGGCGAGACCAATGAACCGGGATTCCCCGGATGACTCCCGATCCGGCGTGACTATGCGCGCTTCGCCGCCCCTCCGGCAAGCCAGGCGCGAGGAGCAGAGGGCTACCGGCGCCTCGGGCATCCCGACGGTGGTTGAGCGGGCTGATCTGACCATTTTCCTTTCCATTCGGACGCACTCCTCCCATCGGGTGATCTTGAACGCATGACCAGCGAGCGTCTCACGCTGGCGCCGGCGGTGCCCGTAGTCGGGCGATGAGCGATAGGATGTCAATGAACAGCTGTCGCGGCACCGCGACCTCGGCCATCTGAAAGGTGATGTAGCGGCCATGGCTCACCACCTTTGCGCCGATCTTGATGAGTTTCTCGCGCAAGCTGGTCAACGACCACGGCTCCGCCGTCTCGGGCATCGCCAGCGTGCGCATGAAGTTGCCGAGATTGTAGGCGAGCGCATGAAGCTGGAGGCGGACGGCGTTGGCGGCAAATGAGCGGCACGATAGCCGCGTCCATTTGATCGCGCCCTTTCCCTCTTTGATCCACTGCTCGCAGGTGCCGCGATGGTTGTAGAAGGCCACGACGCGGTCTGCCGTCCGCGCCAAGTTGATGACGATGAAACCAACGCGCGGATAAAGCTCGCCCTGATGCCACTCGACCTTGGCGACGACGCGACGCGGCTTCTTCCAGCTCTGCGCCTGATAGGTGAAGCTCGCATGGAACCGCCGCACCTCGTTCGGTGGACGCCCGACCGGACGCGTGAGCAGATGTCGGATCTTGTCCTGCAAGACCCTGTTGGCCGGCAAGCGGATCGTGTACTTCATGCCCTCGGCTTCGAGGAACTCATACACCTCGGGCATCGCGAAGGCGGCATCGGCGCGAAAATTCAGCCGCGCGATCTTGCCGCGATAACGCGCGACCACCGGGCGCAACGTGCGCTCCCATTCATCGGCGCTGTGAACATTGCCGGACCGCCCCTGCAAGCCGTAGAATGCGGTGCGGCGATGCCGACGCCTCGGCTTCTCGCGAAGGAGCGCGACCCGCGCTGGCGACATCAACATCCCACGACGCGCGGGAGGTGGTCGCGATGAGCGAAATGTCAGGGCAAGCTGAGCCTCGCCCGATCTGGGCGCAGGCGGTCGCGGTGCTTATCATTTGCTTCCTGGCGCAAACCCAAGACCCGCCGACGGCATGGGCGCAGACACGGACGCAAACCTATCAGCCGGGAGAGCCGCGAACGGGACTTCCCGGCGGCGCGCCTGGGCGCGGCGCTGGAACCGGCCCATCGGGCGCCCCCTCAGTCTATTGCCAGAATTGGCCGGGGCGATCGCCCTACCCTCAGTATCCGGGCACCGGCCCGCAGACGCCATGCGGGCCGGCGTTTCAGCGGCAGAACTCAACGCCGCAGCCGGACGATGCTTCCTGTCCCGAGAACGGCAGCACGGAGGAGGAGTTCTCGCTCGACGGGGCGCTTTTCCCGCTTCAGCTCGCGGCGGCGCGGCAGCCGTGCAACTATGGCCCGGCGGCGCCGGTCGAGATCCGCTTTCGCGCGTTCATCCCGGCGCCGGCTGTCGCTGTCACGCCGAACCAGCCGCGCGATCTCGTGCCCCCGCTGCCGCCGAATGACATCGCGAAATGGCTCTCGCAGCAACGCTGCTCCGTCACCACGTTGGTCAATCTCGACGACTGCCTCTTCCGCGGCGACGGCCGCGGCTTCTCCTATGCCGGCGGAACGCATCGCTACATCGCGAATGTTGTCCTGCAGAGGGGACAGGACTCGAGCGTCTTCAGATTTTATTGTCGCAGCCACGAATACCAGCGCAGCGAAGCCTATCACCCACCCGACAAGCCATGGTGGTGGTTCAACCTCTACCCGCAGCCGCAGGAGTTCGCTTCGGAGCGCTTGCAGGTCGCCCCGGAGAATAGCCGCGTCACGATACGTCGCGGTGCCTATCAGTCCGAGATACGGTTCTGGATGCGTGGGACAATTCCGTTAGTGGCGGGGCCGCCGATCGATGCCGATTTCACCGTCTATCTGCGCTACCCGCGCGGCGGTCGGATCTCGGCGGCGGTCGACGGCTATCACGACGGATTTCCCGCCTATGAGATCTATGTGAATGGCCAGATGATCAAAGGCGATGGCATTCCCTATCGGCCCGACGAGGTGTTCGGCGCCTCGCCCTATTCGCTGATCAACTCGGTCGTCCCGCAGGTCAAGCTGCTCGCGGGCGAGCAGTTCATCACCCAGCGCTACAACGGGCGCCCGCCGCCGAACCCGCCGGCGTGCCAGTGAGTGACGGCAAGCGAACGACCGTGGCCTGGCATTGGCTACGGCGCCGTCGATGATCGGCGCGCGAACCGGATGAATTGTGGTACATGCGGTACTCTGTGCGACATGGGTGCACATCGCCCTTGGGCGGTTTCAAGGCGAACCCGTTCTGCCTATGGGGCACGCAGGACTTTGTCTATCGGTACACTAGCGCGGACCAACTCGCCTATTGTCTCAATCTTTCTCTTCAAATCTGCAGAGCCGGTGCCATCAAGCGATCACCGGGCGAGATCCGATGATCTCCCCCATGGAGTTGCCAAGTGGGCGAGGCAATCGCCACGTTCGACGCGGCCGAAATGGCGGGTGCAGACGACCGTACCGGCGCGACGGAAATGGGCCGGGACGGGCGGCCGCGCCGGATCGTCGACAAAATGGACGTGGCCGCAAAGCTGTTCTGCGACGACCTCCTCGCCGATGACCACGGCGAACTCGAACAGCCCGGCGTCGGGCGCCAGAGCGAAATAGTCGCGGTCGCCGACCTCGAGGAGCCGCGTCTCGCCTTCCTTTGGCGGCGCATCGCTGCCCTCGATGATTCCAGCATGGGCGAGGACTCTGCGAATGCCGCGCTCGACAAGACCGACCGCTTCGCGCGCCACCGCACCGCCGCCGCCGAACTCGCCGCCGAGCGAGACTATGCCGCGACGGATCGCCGCTGCATCAGTAAATCCGCCCTCGAGGCTGTGCGCCCAGACGATGCCGATCGGCCCGCCAAATGCCATCAGCGCCGCCATCGCGCGGCGGTCGAGATCAGCATCATCGCTCCGCCGCATCGAGACGAATGGCTGGTAGTCGAGCGATGATCCGCCCGAATGCAAATCGAGGTGGTAGTCCGTCATCGGGAAGAGGACGCTGTCGACATAGTGCGCGATGGCCTTGGTCGGACCGCTGTCGGGATCTCCGGGATAGGCGCGGTTGAGGTTGCCCCCATCGAGGGGCGAGACGCGGGCGCCGGCGAGCGCCGCCGGCAGGTTCGTCGCCGTCATGACAATGACTCGCCCACTGATCTCGCTGGGCTCGAGTTCGCGGACGAGTTTGCACAGCGCTATCTGACCTTCGAATTCGTCGCCATGCGTGCCCGCCTGCAGGAATACCGTTGGTCCCTTGCCGTTGCCGATCACCGCGATCGGGAGAGCGATGTTGCCGTACGCCGATCGCGTCACCGAGTACGGCAGATAGAGATGACTGATCTGCTTGCCATTTCGGTTGTAGTCGACGTCGGTAAAAATTCTCGTGGACTTTTCCATCTTCTCCTCCCTACAGCACACCCGGAGACGGGAGCCAGGTGGGGGCGTGATCGGGCTTGGCACGTCGCCGCGAGTATGATGCGCCTTTTCTTGGCCCTGGACTGAGGAATCGGCACCGATGTGACAAAGCCGTTGCCCGAGGTCAGTTCGATGGAAGAGCAGGTGGCAGAGCCAGCCATCGGCTACCGCCGAAGGTGGTCGAGCAGAAGGCGAGCGATTGTTTCCGGCGCTTCTAGCAGCACGCTGTGCCGCAACTCCGGCAGAATTTCGAGGGTCGAGCCGGGAATGACCTCGTGCATGAAGCGGGCCATGCGCGGGTTCGAGCCGATATCGTTCTCGCCAGTCACGATCAGCGTCTTGTGCCGGATCGCGCGAATCCTGTCGCCGACATCGCCCGCGGCAAAGACGCCATAGGCGGCGGCGTAGGAGCGATGGTCGTTCGCCTTGAGCTCGTCGAGCCGCTGCCGGACGATTTCGGGATGCTTGGCGCGGAAGCCATCGGTGAACCACCGCCCATCGGCGGCCGCCACCACCGAGGCGATGCCCTCCTCGCGCACCTTGCCCGCGCGCGCCATGACGGCGGCGCGCTCCTCCTCGGTCCGTCCGGCGATCGCACTGATCAAGGCCAGCCGATCGACGCGCGCTGGATACTGCAGAACGAATTCCTGCGCGATCATGCCACCCAGCGAGAAGCCGACGAGATGCGTGCGCGCGATGCCGAGCGTGTCGAGCACGAGCGATACGTCGTCGACGAGATCCTGCAGCGTGCAGGTCGTGATCTGGCTGGAGCGTCCGTGTCCGCGCAGATCGAGGCGGACGAGACGGTAGTGTGCCGCCAGGATCGCGGCGATGGCATTCCAGCTCTCGAGATTGGAGCCGACGCCGTGGATGAGCGTCACGGGGTCGCCGGCGCCCTCCGATGCATAACGGATCTCGACGCCATCTTTCGCCGCCTTCAGCAGCGCGGCGTCTGGATCGGCAGGCATTGGCCGTCTCCCTTGTATGATCGTCATATGGTAGGGTCGGGTGCGGTAGGATCGCACGGAGAGCGGGAATGGCAAAGCGGCACGGCATCAGCGTAATCCGCGTCGTCCAGGACGCGCCGAGCCTGCGCGAGCTCACCACGCAGACGCTGCGCGACGCCATTCTCAAGATGCATTTCAAGCCCAGGCAGCGTCTCATAGAGCGCCAGCTCTGCGACGAGACGGGCGTCAGCCGGACCTGCGTGCGCGAAGCGTTGCGCCACCTCGAGGCGGAGGGTCTGGTCGAGCGCGTCGCCAATCGTGGCATTTTCGTCGCCGCGGTATCAGTCGACGAAGCACGACAGATCTACGAAGTCCGCGCCGTGCTCGAGGCGACCTTTGGACGCCTTTTCGTCGAGCGGGCGACCGACAAGGAGATTGAGGCGCTCAAAGCCGCCTATCTGCGGGTCGAGAAGGCCAACGCCCGGAAGCTGGTGTCCACTTATGTCGAAGCCCTCGACGCCTTCTACGACGTCATTTTGGCGGGCGCGCGCAACGAGTTCGCCCGCGCCTCGCTGCGCAGTCTGCGAGCGCGTATGAGCTATCTGCGCGCGCTCACCGCGCAGACCGCCGAACCCAAGCGAAAGCAGAAGACGCTGGCGATGATGCGCGGCATCGTCGACGCGGCAGTGCGGCGCGACGGCGCGGCGATGGCCGAACGCTGCCGCGCCTTCGTCGAGCGTTCGGCCGACTACGCGCTCACCGTGCTCGGCCAGCACGAGGTACCGAGCGCCGCGGAGTGAGGCCCGCCGTCTCACTCCGCCGCAGCGGCCGCAGCCTTCCGATCGGCACGCCGCGCGTGGAAGCGCGGCAGCACTTCGGTCGTCAAGAGCCTGACGGAACGCATCGTGTGCTCGTGCGCCAGGCCCGGCCACGAGCATTTGAGCACGACCTGCTCGACCCCGGTCTCGCTGTCGAGCTCCTCGAGCTTGTCGAGGACGTCGTCGGGCGAGCCGAAGAATACCGAACGCTCGCCGACGAAATCGTAGGTCAGCTTCTTCTTGTATTGCGCCTCGATCTCCGGAGTCAGCCGCTCGCCAGGATTGAGGAATATCTTCGGACCGCGCCAGTTCGAGAAGTTGAGCCCGCCCATCATGGCGTCCTCGGCGATCCGCCGCGCGTCGGCCTCGCTCTCGGCCACGAAGGTGTCGCGCATGATCGCGGTCCGCGCGCCGAGCGGCAGATCGACGCCGCGCGTCCGACGCGCGGTGTCGCGATAGAGGCGCAGCCGCTCCTTCAGCGAGGCGATGGTCGGCCGCCACATGATGATGCCGCAATCGTTGGCGGCGGCAAACTCGATCGAGCGGTCCGAATCGACCATCTGCCAGAGCGGCGGGTGGGGGCGCTGGTAGGGTCGCGGGAAGGTCGTGAGCTTGATCAGTTCGCCGGTCTTGGCATCGATATAGGCGGGATCGTTGACGCTGTGCGCGCGGTCGGCCCGGAAGCCCGGCGCCGGATAGGCGTAGAACTCGCCGCGATGCGAGAAGCGCTGCTCGGAGAGGGCCTTCTTGATGATCTCCAGCGTCTCGCAGAAGATCTTGAAATTCTGCTCCTGGTTGTTGGGATCGGCCGCCGGGTTGAGGTTGGTCGCCTCGAGCCCGTAATTGCCCCGCCCGACGCCGATCTCGAGCCGCCCGCCGGTGAGGTTGTCGAGAAGGGCGAGGTCCTCGGCGAGGCGCATCGGGTGCCAGTGTGTGATGATCGCGGCGGCGAGGCCGAGCCGGATGTTCCGCGTCCGCGGCGCGAGGTCGGCAAGCATCATCAGCGGGTTCGGCAGGAGCTCGCGCCCCCAGATGCTGAAATGGTGCTCCGGCAGCCAGAATGTATCGAAGCCGCCAGTGTCGCAAAGGATCGCGATCTCGCGCAGATCGTCGACCATCTCGTGGTACGGGCGCCGCTGCGTGACGTCGTGGAGATTCTCGAAATAGCCGAACTTCATGACTTCTCCTTCGCCTGCGTTGGCTGCCCTTTGACGTTCCGTCGACAATGTATACCATAAGACAAAATGACAGTGGCGGCAACGGCCCGGCAAACGCCTTATCGTGCCGGCCCGTCCTCGGAGCTGAGCGATGCTGAGTATCGTCGCGCGGCGCTTGCTGCTCGCCATGCCAAACGTGGTCCTGATCTCAGCGCTGTTGTTCTTCAGCGTCTCGGGCCTGCTCGGCAGCCCGGCCGCCCTGATGCTCGGCGAGGATGCGAGCCGCCAGGCGATTGCCGAGCTCAACGCTCGCATGGGCTTCGACCAGCCGCTCTACGTCCAGTACCTTCATTGGATGAACGGTGCGCTGCACGGCGATTTCGGCCGCTCCTACACGACACAGCAGAGCGTGGCCGATGCCATCTTGCCGCGCATTCCGGTCACCGCGGAGCTGGCCTTCCTGGCGATCCTCGTCGCGACGCTGAGTGCCACCATCGTCAACAGCATCACTACGGGACGCCGCCTTGTGCAGCCGGTTGCTGTTGCGCTCGGTCTCATCGGCATCACCGTGCCGAATTTCATGCTCGGCATCTCGCTGATCTATGTCCTCTCTGTCGAGCTCGGCTGGCTGCCCTCGACCGGTTGGGCGCCATGGTCCGACGGCGTCGTCGAGCATTTCACGCATCTTGTGATGCCGGTCCTGACGCTTTCCGCCTTCTATTTCGGCTCGTTCAGCGTCGTCTTCCGCGCCGAATACGAGGCGGTGCGGCACCGCCTCTACGTTCAGGTGGCGCGCGCGAAGGGTCTGTCGGAGACGGCGGTGTCGTTCAAGCATGTGCTGCCGAACTCGATTCTGCCTGTCATCACCTATGTCGGCATCACGCTCGGCCAGCTCACCGGCGGCGCGGTGGTCACCGAAAGCGTCTTCTCGGTGCCGGGGACCGGCAGCCTCTTCGTCAGCGCGATTCTCTCGCGCGATTTCCCGGTAATGCTGGCGATCAGCATGCTGATCATCGTCGGGGTTGTCGTGATGAACCTCCTCGCCGACCTGCTCTACACGGTCGCCAACCCGCAGATACGTCTCGATTGATGACCCTGCGCACGAAGCCGCTGGTCGGCTGGCTCATCATCACGGCCACCTGCCTCGCCGCCGCAGGTGCGCCGGTGCTGGCGACGCACGACCCGACCGCGACCGGCATGTTCCTGCTCGCCCCGCCATCGGCGAGCCATTGGTTCGGCACCGATGAGCTCGGCCGCGACATCTTCAGCCGCGTCGTCTACGGCGCCCGCATCTCGCTTGTCGTCGGCATCGGCGCTGCAATCGTCGCGACAATGCTCGGTGTGCCGCTAGGCCTCTCTGCAGGGTACCTCGGCGGCACCTTCGATCTCTTTGCCGTGCAGCTCATCGACCTCTTCATCGCCCTTCCCGGTCTCGTCCTCGCGCTGATCATCACCGCAATGGTTGGACCGTCATTGCGCAATCTCGTCCTCATCCTGGGCTTCGTCATGTGGCCGGCAGTGGCTCGGATGATGCGTGGCCAAGCCCTCGCCATCCGCGAGTCGGTCTTCGTCGAGGCGGCGCGTGCCGTCGGCGGCACCGCCGGCTGGATCATCAGGCGCCATATCTGGCCCAACGTGCTGCGCGTCGCGGCGGCGCAGTTCGCCGTCACCATCGCCTTCGCCATCTTCACCTCGGCGAGTCTCAGCTTCCTTGGCCTCGGCATACCGCCGCCGACGCCGGATTGGGGCGGCATGGTGCGCACCGGATTCGACTTCCTCGTCGTCAATCCGGCGATGAGTCTTGCCCCCGGCGGCGCGGTCGCGCTCACCGTCGCCGGCTTCTACCTCCTCGGCTCACGCGAGGATTGAGAGACATGGCCGGCAAGACGCTGCTCGAGGTCGATGACCTTCGCGTGACCTTCCGCAGCGCACGCGGTCCGGTGCGGGCGGTGCGCGGTGTCTCTTTCGCGGTCAAGCCGGGCGAGATCCTTGCCCTTGTCGGCGAGTCGGGATCGGGCAAATCGACGACAGCCCTGGCGGTCATGGGGCTGGCCGCCGCAGAGGGCCGCGCCACGGCGGAGGGCAGCATCCGACTTACCCGCAAGGATGGGCGGCGAGTCGACCTCGCACGACTCTCAGAGCGCGCGCTACGCCGGATCCGAGGCGACGACATCGCCATGATCTTCCAGGAACCGATGTCATCGCTCAATCCGATCTACACTATCGGCACGCAGATCCGCGAGGCGATCCGCATCCATCGTCGGGTGTCGGCGGGCGAGGCGCGGCGCGACGCGCTCGAGGCGCTGACGATATTGGGCGTGCCTGCCCCCGACAAATGCCTGGCGAGCTACCCGCACGTCCTCTCGGGCGGCATGCGCCAGCGCGTCATGATCGCCATGGCGCTCGCCTGCCGGCCGGCCCTCCTCATCGCCGACGAGCCGACGACCGCGCTCGACGTTACGATCCAGGCGCAGATCATCGACCACCTGAAACGCCTGCAGCAGCAGACCGGCATGGCCATCCTCTTCATCACGCACAACCTCGGCCTCGTCGCCGAGATCGCCGACCGCGCGATGGTCATGTATGCCGGTCAGATCGTCGAATCCGGCAGCGTCGCAACGCTGTTCGGCACGCCGCGCATGCCCTATACGCGAGCGCTTCTCCAGTCGCTGCCGCGTCTCGGCCGGGCGCGGCTCCTCAAGGCGATCCCGGGCACCGTGCCGAGCGCTCTCGCCTTCCCGGACGGCTGTGCCTTTCACCCGCGCTGCCGGGATGCGGTCAGCGGTCTCTGCGATGTCGGCGCGCCTCATCTCGAGATGGACGTCGACGGTCATTTCGTACGCTGTCTGCGCTGGCGCGAGATCGGCGAGGCGATGGCATGACCGACGAACTTGCCCCGCTTCTGCAAGTCCGCGGCTTGCGAAAATGGTTTCCGATTCGCCGCGGCGTCATCCCGCGGACCGTCGGCCGCATCACGGCCGTCGACGACGTCTCCTTCACGGTGAAGTCGCACGAGGTTCTCGGTCTCGCCGGCGAGTCCGGCTCGGGCAAGACGACGATCGGCCGGACCGTGCTTCGCCTCATCGAGCCGAGCGGCGGTCAAGTCATCTTCGACGGAATCGACGTCACCGCGCTCGGGCCGCGCGATCTGCGCCGCTTCCGGCGCAAGGCGCAGATCATCTTCCAAGACCCCTTCGCGGCGCTCGACCCGCAGATGACCATCGCGGAGATCATCGCCGAACCACTGCAGATTCAACAGCTTTGCGCGACCGCCCGGGAGCGCCGCGAGCGCGTTGCCGCGTTGCTCGAGAGCGTCTCGCTCTCCGCCGATTTGATGGCGCGGCGGCCGAGCGAGATGTCGGGCGGTCAGCGCCAGCGTGTCGTCATCGCGCGCGCGCTCGCCGTCGAGCCGCAATTCGTCGTCGCCGACGAGCCGGTCTCGGCGCTCGACGTCTCGATTCAGGCGCAGATCATCAACCTGCTCGAGGAGCTGAAGCAGCGCCTGGGGCTGGCGATGCTCTTCATCTCGCACGATCTCGCGGTGATGGAGCACATCGCCGATCGCATCGCCGTGCTCTATCTCGGTCGCATCATGGAGATAGGGTCGAGCGCGGCGCTCTGCGAGGCGCCGAAGCACCCTTATACCGAAGCCTTGATCTCCGCCGTCCCCGACCCCGAGCCGACGCGGCGCCGCAAGCGCATCATTTTGCAGGGCGACATTCCGAGCGCGAGCGCGCCGCCGAGCGGCTGCGTCTTCCGCACGCGCTGCCCCTACGCCATCGCCGATTGCGCCAAGATCGTGCCGCCGCTGCGGCCGGTCGGGCCGGAGCATTTCTCGGCCTGCATTCGCGAGGATGTCCTGTGATCGCTGCCTGGCGAGGCGACGGCCGCTCTAATTGACATATGGTATACCGTCACATAGGCTCGCTTTCTCCGAGAAAGAACGAATTTCGGTGGAGGCGAAGCGATGCTGCTGGGAATGATGCGGGCGCTGACGCTCGGGCTCGCCGCAATCCTGTCATGCGCCGCATCGGCACGCGCGGAGGCGCCGGTGCAAGGCGGCACGCTCAATGTAGGGTTCGCCTCGGACACGAAGACGCTCGACCCGATCTTCTCGATCGAGTTCTCCGAGCGGCAGGTCATCTACACGATCTTCAACACGCTGGTGCGCCTCGACACGGATTTTTCGATCCGTCCCGAGCTCGCCGCGAGCTGGGAGGTACAGAAGGACGGCACGCGCGTCGTCTTCCATCTGCGCGAGGGGGTCAAGTTCCATGACGGCACGGCGTTCGACGCCGCAGCCGTCAAGTGGAACATCGATCGCCGGCTCGATCCGGCGGTCAAATCGCCTCAGCAGTCCGGACTCGCGCAAGTCATCGCCTCCGTCGAGATCGTCGATCCGGCAACGGTCGCCTTCAACCTCAAATCACCCTTTCCCGGCCTCCTCGGCATGCTCGGCCAGCGCGAGGGCTTCATGGAATCGCCGGCCGCGGCCGAGAAGGCCGGCGCCGATTTCGGCAGCAATCCGGTCGGCACCGGCCCCTTCGTCTTCCGCGAGTGGCAGCGCGGCAACCACATCACCGTCGAGCGCAATCTCGGCTATTGGGAGAGCGGAAAGCCGTATCTCGACCGCATCGTGTTCCACGACATCTCGGGCTCGATCGTCGGCATCCAACGCCTGCTGACCGGCGAGCTCGATTTCGTCGCCGAGCTCTCGCCCCAGGATGTGCGGCAAGTCGAGGGGCGCAAGGGCATCGGCCTTGAGCCCAGCCCGGTCGGGCGCTGGTACTCGCTGCAATGGCAGGTCGACAAGCCACCCTTCGACAATTTCAAGCTTCGCCAGGCTGTGGCGCACGCTATCGACCGCAAGCGTCTGGTCGACATCCTGATGCAGGGCAAGGCGCCGGTCGCCGAGGGAGCGACGCCGAAGGCGCTGTGGTGGTATGATCCGGAACTCAGATCCTACGACTACGACCCGGCGAAGGCGAAGGCGCTGCTTGCCGAAGCCGGCTATCCGAACGGCATCGACCTCACGCTGGCGGCACCGACCGTGGCCTTGCTCCAGCAGCTTGACCAGCTCGTGCAGGAGCAACTCAAGGCGGTTGCGATCAACGTCAAGCTGGAGCCCGTCGCCAACAGCGAGTGGTACGCGCGGGTGGTTCAGCAGGCAATCAACTTCACGCCGCAGCGCTGGTCGCAGCGCCCCGACCCCGACGGGCTCTTCACCATTCTGTTCCACGGCAAGGGGTACGCCAACTCGACCAACTACAAGAACCCCGAGGTCGACGCGCTGCTCGACAAGGCGCGCGTGCTGCTCGACAACGAGGCGAGGAAGCCGCTCTACCGCGAGGCGCAGAAGATCGTGACGCGGGACCTGCCTTACGTGCCGCTGTTCTTCTCCGTCGAGTACGCGGCGATCCGCGACGTGGCGCAGGGCTTCATGTGGATCCCCGATGAGATTCCACGGTTCCGCGACATGTGGAAGACGAAGTCCTAAGCATGGAGTATGTGCGTCTCGGCCGCAGCGGCTTGCGAGTCTCGCGCGTCGGGTTGGGCGCCATGGGCATCGGCGATCCGAGCTGGCGCTCATGGGTGCTAACCGAGGAGCAGGCGAAGCCGGTGGTGCGGCGTGCGCTCGAGAGCGGCATCACCCTGTTCGACACCTGCGACTACTACTCCGCCGGCCAGAGCGAGGTCATTCTTGGCCGGCTGCTGCGCGAGATGGCGCGGCGCGAGGAGATCGTCATCGCGACCAAGCTCGGCAACCCGACGGGCAAGGGGCCAAACGCCAGGGGCTATTCGCGCAAGCACATCATCGCGGCGGCCGAGGCGTCGCTGAAGCGCCTCGGCGTCGAGACGATAGACCTCCTGCAGACGCATATCTGGGACCCGATGACGGATATCGACGAGATGATTGGCGCCTTCGACGATCTCGTCCGCGCCGGCAAGGTCCTCTACGTCGGCGCCACCGACATGCCGTGCTGGCAATTTGCCAAGGCCGTTTATGCCGCGCGCTTCCAGCGGCATAGCGCGTTCGTCTCGATGCAGAACCACTACAATCTGGTCTGGCGCGAGGACGAGCGCGAGATGATTCCGTTCTGCGCGACGGAGGGGATCGGCCTCTTGCCCTATAGCCCCCTGGCGCGCGGCTTCTTGTGCGGCGTCGAGCGAATGCACACGAGAGCGACCGAGCGTGCGCGCACCGACGAATATGCCAGTAAATGGTACGGCAGGCCCGAAGACGCCGCGCTCGCGCAGACCGTCGACGAGATCGCTGCTGCCCGCAGCATCCAGCCGGCACAGGTCGCGCTCGCTTGGGTGCTCTTCAAGCTCCCCGGCGCCGCGCCGATCATCGGCGCGACCCACGCGGCGCAGATCGATGCGGCGATCGCGGCCCTCGCCGTCGAGCTCGAGGCCGGGGAGATCGAGCGGCTGGAGATGGGCTACCTCCCACGGCCGCGCGCGGGGCACTCCTGAGCGCCTATTGGGTGTCCGGCGACGCGCCCCGCAACATCGAGGTGTTACCGGTGCGCAGCTATCCGCCGACCATGCGCGGCAGGATAAATACCTCGCTGCCCGGTGGGATCGCGCGGAAGCGGTCGTCGCGATAGATCTGGCCGTCGATCGCCACGGCAACGCCGCGATCGAGCATCGGTTTCAGCTTCGGATGGTCCTGGGCGAGCCGGGACAAGAGCTGGTGGATGTTGGCCGCCTCGACCTCGAATTCGGTCCGCCCGCCGGCGGCCACCCTGAGCGATCCCGACAGCATGACCTGCACCATCACCGCCGCCCTGCCGCAGTCGAGACTCCATCGATCGCCTTGAGCACGCGCGGCGGCGACATCGGCAGCTCCGTGAGGCGCACGCCGGTCGCGGCGGAGACAGCATTGGCGACAGCAGCGAGCGGCGGCACGATCGACGTCTCGCCGACGCCCCGCACGCCATAAGGATGGCCCGGATTGGGCACCTCGACGATCACCGTGCCGATCATCGGCAGGTCCGACGCCACCGGAATGCGGTAGTCGAGGAAGCCTGGGTTTTGCAGCCGACCATCCTTGCCGTAGATGTACTCTTCGTTGATCGCCCAGCCGATGCCCTGCGCGGCGCCGCCTTGGAATTGGCCCTCGACATAGCTCGGGTGAACCGCCTTTCCTGCGTCTTGGATGACGGTGTAGCGCTTGATCTGGACGCGGCCGGTCTCGCGATCGACCTCGGCATCGGCCAGGTGAACGGCGAAGCTGACGCCGGCGCCGTCGGCATTGATTTCGAAATGGCCAGCGATCGGCCCGCCGGTGTTGGCCGCCGTCTTGGCGATGTCCGCCAACGAGAGCGGCTCGAAACTGCCGGCATTCGGGCCGGCCGGTTTAGCATGGCCGTTCTCCCACACTACGGCATCGGCCGGGATACCCCAGACCTTCGCGGCTCGGGCGCACAGCTTGCCGATCGCGTCGCGAGCGGCCGCGATCGTCGCAAGGCCGGTCGAGAAGGTGACACGGCTGCCTTCGGAGATGTCGTTGTAACCGAGCGAGCTGGTATCGGCGACGATGGCGCGCACCTTGTCGTAGCCGATCCCGAGTTCCTCGGCCGCCATGAGGCACATCGAGGCACGCGAGCCGCCGATATCCGGCGTGCCCACCGCGAGGACCACGGTGCCGTCGATATTGATGTTGAGCGACACGCAGGTCTGGCCGCCGAAATTGAACCAGAAGCCGGCGGCGATCCCGCGCCCCTGGTTCGGGCCGAGCGGCGCAGCATAGTGCGGATGCCGGCGGGCGGCTTCGAGACATTCGACGAGGCCGATGCGGTTGTATCTCGGCCCATAAGACGACCGCGTCCCTTCCTTGGCGGCATTCTTCAGACGCAACTCGATCGGATCCATGCCGATCTTCTTTGCCAGCTCGTCGAGAACGCTCTCCACGGCAAACGCCACCATCGGCGCGCCGGGCGCACGATAGGCAGCCTGCTTCGGCCGATTGGTTACGACGTCATAACCCACCGCCTTGACGTGGTCCAGATCGTAGCAAGCGAACGCAGACATCGCACCGAGCTCGACCGGTGCGCCGGCAAAGGCACCGCCTTGAAAGCGAATCTCGGCATGGGCGCCGGTGATCCGGCCGGCCTTGGTCACGCCGATCTTGACCGAGATGCTGGAGCTGGAGGTCGGCCCTGAGGCGCGGAATACCTCCTCTCGAGTCATCACCAGCTTCACCGGCTTGCCGGCCTTGCGGGAGAGGGCGAGTGCAACCGGCTCGATGAACACGGTCGTCTTGCCGCCGAAACCACCGCCGATCTCTGACGCCGTCACCCGCAGTTTCGACACATCCATGCCGAGCAGCGCGGCACAGGTATTGCGCACCATGAAGTGCCCCTGGGTGCACACCCAGAGCTCGCCCTGGCCATCGCTGCCGACGCTGGCAAGGCAGGCATGCGGCTCGATGTAGCCTTGGTGCGTCGCTTCGGTCTTGAAGGTGCGCTCGATGACGAGATCGGCTTGCGCGAAACCGATTTCGGGATCGCCATGGCCGAACTCGTGGCGTGCCGCGACGTTCGAGGCCTTCGTCGGCGGGGGATCGACATTGGCCGTGATCATGTCGCTGTGCAGTACCGGAGCGCCCGGTTTCATCGCTGCATCGACATCTGTGACATGCCGCAGGATCTGATAGTCGACCTCGATCAGCTTGAGCGCCTTGCGGGCGATCGCCGTGCTGGTGGCGGCGACCGCCGCGACGGCATGCCCGTCATAGAGGACCTTGTCGCGCGCCATGATGTTGTGCAGCACGTCGCGCAGACCGGGGGCGCCCTCCTTGAAGTCGTCGCGCGTGACGATCGCCTTGACGCCGGGAAGCTTGGCGGCCTTCGCCGTGTTGATGCTACGGATTCGCGCGTGCGGATGCGGGCTGCGCAGGATCTTGCCGATCAACATCCCCGGCGCGTTGGCGTCAGCGCCGAACTTGGCGCGCCCGGTGACTTTGTCGACGCCGTCGGGCCGGAGCGGCCGCGAGCCGACGAGCTTGAATTTATGGGTTGAGGGGTCGAGCTTCGCATCAAGCGGCATGGTTCAGCCCTTTCTCATATCGGCGGCTGCGGCCTGAACCGCGCGCACGATCTTGTCGTAGCCCGTACACCGGCACAGATTGCCGGCCAGCCCGAAACGAATCTCGGTCTCCGTCGGGTCGGAGTTCCGGTCGAGCAGCGCCTTGGCCGCCACCAGGATGCCTGGCGTGCAGACGCCGCATTGCAGAGCGGCGAACTCGATGAATCGCTCTTGCAGCGGATGCAGCTTGCCACCGATCGCAATGCCCTCGACCGTGCGGACGTTGCGGCCCTCGACCTCGGCGCCAAGCACGAGGCAAGAGCAAACGACGCGGCCATCCAGCGTGACGCTGCAGGCGCCGCAGTCGCCCGTGCTGCAACCCTCCTTGCTGCCCGTCAGCCCGAGCCGATCGCGCAGCACGTCGAGCAGCGTCTCATCGACGTCGCACAAATAGCTGACCGCATCGCCGTTGACGACGGTTGCAACCCGGACCTGAGACATCACTTCCTCCTCGCGCGCTGCAATGCCACCTGCGCTGCCCGGCGCGCCAGGACGCCGGCGACCTTGATGCGGAACTCCTTGGTGCCGCGCTTGTCATCGATCGGCCGGCATGCCGCCGAGGCGGCGACGGCGAGGTGGTCCAACGCCGCGGCGTCGACCTTGCTGCCGATCAGCGCCTTCGCCGCTTCGGGCACGAGGATCACGCGCTCGGCGACCGCCCCCAGGGCCACCCGCGCCGCGGTGCAGACGCCCTTGCCATCGAGCGTCAGGCTGACGCCGACGCCGACAACGGCGATGTCCATCTCGGAGCGCGGAATGAATCGCAGGTAGGCATCGCCGGAGCGGGGTGCACGCTTCGGCAGCAGGATAGCCTCGACGATCTCGCCCTTCTTCAGCGAGGTTTTGCCCGGGCCGGTGGCGATCTTCTCGGCCGGGACCGTGCGCTTGCCCCGCGGCCCCGCTATCGCGGCGACGGCGCCGGCCGCGACGAGGGCTGGCACGCTGTCGGCCGCCGGCGAGGCGTTGCAGAGATTGCCGGCGAGCGTGGCGCGAGCCTGGATCTGGGCCGAGCCAATCAGATTTGCCGCCTCGACGACCCCGGGCCAAGCTTTCCGCAGGGCCTTATGCTCGCCGAGCTCGGCCCCGGCAACGGCGCCGCCGATGCGAAACCCGCCGGCCTTCGCCGTGATCGCGCGCATGCTCGGTATGCGCTTCACATCGACGATCAAATCCGGAGTGATCCGGTCGGTGCGCATCTGAACGAGGAGATCGGTACCGCCCGCCAGCACGCGGGCAACGCCCGCCTTGCCGGCCAGCAGTTTCACCGCAGCGTTGACCGTTGTAGGTGATTCGTATCGCATGATGGTCTTTTCAGGTTGCAAGGACCCAGTCCAAGGATGCCGATGGCATCCTGCCAACACCGAGACTAGTGGTCGCCGAGTGCTTGTCAACTCGGGACCGACGTTGCCACGGCGATGGGATGGCGCCATCGAGGACTATCTCTGAGTGAACATAACGGCATTGTCACATCGAGCAAGTAAAGGCTGCCGGAGATGAAGCGGCTGAAGCAGCTCGAGGAGGAGTGACGCTCGACTTCTCTCGGCCCGGCAAACCGACGGACAATGCCTTCATCGAGAGCCTGAACGGCAAGAACGTGTTACCGACAGGTCCTTACCCCCACTCGTTGACCGCCGCCCATGGCGGGGCGTAGGGTCGGAGCCGCGCTTTCTGAGGGTGGCCCGATGAAGAACCGCGCGTCGAACGTTATCCCGTCGCTCTTCCTCGACTTCATGCAGATGCAGGAATTCGCCAAGCATCCGCTGGTCTTCACCGAGGGGCAGGGGATCCACCTCACCGACAGCGACGGGCGGCGATATATCGACGGCCTCTCGGGCGTCTTCGTGACCAGCTTGGGCCATGGCAACCAGCCGGTGATCGAGGCGATGACAAAACAGCTGAAGCGCCTGGCCTTTGCCCCGCCGCTTCACAGCACCAACCCGCCGGCCTTGGAGCTCACCGAGATGCTCCTCAAGATCGCGCCCGAGGGGGTCAGCGCGGTGAAGCTCCTGAGCGCCGGCTCCGAGGCCACGGAGGCGGCGATGAAGCTCGCCCGCCAGTATCACCAGCAGAGCGGCAACCCGCGCAAATACAAGATCATCAGCCGCTACGGCGCCTATCACGGCGGCACTATGGGGGCGCTCTCGGCAGGCGGCGGGCGCGACCGTAAATCGGTCTACGAGCCGTTGGGCGTGGGCTTCATCCATGTCCACCCGCCCTATTGCTACCGCTGCCCCTTCGACCAGAGCTATCCCAGCTGCGGCCGCACCTGCGTCGAGCTTATCGAGCGCACCATCGAGGCCGAGGATCCGGCTACCGTCGCCGCCGTCATCGTCGAGCCGATCTCGATCAACTCGGCGGGGTTCATGGTGCCGCCGCCCGACTACCTGCCGCGGCTCCGCCAGATCTGCGACCGCCACAACGTGGTGCTGATCTATGACGAGATCATCACGGGATTCGGCCGGCTCGGCACCATGTTCGGCTCGGAGTATTTCGGCGCCGCTCCCGACATCACCTGCTGCGGCAAGGGGATGAGCGGCGGCTATGCGCCCTTGGCCGCGATCCTCATCCGCGAGAAGATCGCCCAAGCCTTCTATGGGGAGGAGGACGAGAACGTCCAGTTCCATCACGGCCACACCTATGCCGGCAACCCCGTCGCCTCGGCCGCCGGCGTGGCGGCGGTGACGCAGCTCCTGGAGCGCGACCTCGTCGGCAATTCGAAACGCATGGGCGAGCGGCTCCATCAGCGCTTGGCCGAGCTCGCCGAACGCTACGCGCTCATCGGCGATGTGCGGGGCGCCGGGCTCCTCCAGGGGATCGAGCTCGTTGCCGATCGCACGAGCCGGGCGCGCTTCCCCAAGGGCGTCCGCCCGGGCAAGATCGTCGAGCGCGAGGCCCGCGCCCGCGGCATGCTGATGCGCTGCGGCAACGACTTCGTGGTCTTTGCGCCGCCGCTCGTCGTGACGCCCGAGGAGGTCGACGAGATGGTCCGCATCCTCGGCGAATGCGTCGCCGTCGCTCAGCGCGAGGTGCTGTCGGCGGTGCGCTAGCGTCATGCCGGCCTCCGACAATCCCGTGGCCGCTACCCCGCAGGCCGCCCACATTTCCCAGGGTGCGGGGTTGCCGCGAAAGACAATGACACGTCGGCGAGCGGGCCGCATTCGGCCAATAGTTCATCCATCGGCGCGACGCAATCGATGTAGCTGATCTTGGTGCCTACGACCTTGCCTACGCCATCAGAGCGCTTGGCCGAGGCGCAGTGCGTCGAGCACCGCGGTATGGATGTTGCGGCTTGCGACGGCGTCGCCGATGCGGTGCAGCTCGAAGCCTCCGTTCGGCCTCACGCCGCGCGGCTGTGCTTGGAGGCTCAACAAAGCGTCGATATCGGTGATGCCGTCGTTCACCGAGAGCCCGCGCAGCTCGCGATAGAGGGCGTCGACCGGCAGCGTGCCGTGCTCGACGACGATCTGATCGGCCGTGCGCTCGATCGTGCTCTCGGTCATGAGGTTGCGGAAGGTCGCGGTCAGCCGGTTACCGCGCCGCTCGACCTTCTCGAGCTGATGGTCGAAAATCGTCGGCACGCCGAGCTCGTAAAGGCGCTTCTTCCAGATCGCTCGCTCGGCGTAGGTCAGCTCCATGGCGAGATGCGCATCGAGCGAGATCAGCCCCACCTGGCGGCCTTGGCGCACCGCGAGCTCGGCGAATTGCGGCCCCGGGTGGCGGCCGGTGCCGTCATAGACGAGGATGTCGGCGGCGAGCGGCACATTTCCGGTTACCGCGTCCCATACGCTGGTGCAATGCTCGGCGCCGTCGAGCCAGTCGAGATCGGGCGTGCCGCCGGTCGCCACCACCACGACGTCGGGGTGCTCGCCGAGGACATCCGCGTTCTCGGCGAATGCGTCGAGGCGGACCTCGACGCCGAGCCGCCCGAGCTCTTGCTTGCGCCAGTCGACGATGCCGATGAGATCCTTGCGCCAGCTTGCGCGCACCGCCATCAACACCTGGCCGCCAAGCTGGCTTGCCGCCTCGAACAGCACCACCTTGTGGCCGCGCTCGGCGGCGACGCGCGCCGCTTCGAGGCCGGCCGGGCCGCCGCCAACCACCACAACCTTTCGCCCGGGACCGGACGAGCGAGCAATCACATGCGGCAGAGTGCGCTCGCGGCCGCTCGAGGGGTTGTGCAGGCAGGCGGGGCGGTGCTGCGATTGGCAATGCGTCGCGCCGACGCAAGGCCGGATGCGGCCCTCGTCCCCCGCCTGCAGCTTTGCGACGATGTAGGGGTCGGCGATGTGCGCCCGGGTCATCGCCACCATGTCGAGCAGCCCTTCGCGGATGGCATAGCGCGCGGTCGCCGTGTCGGAGACGCGCGCCGCGTGAAAGACCGGCAGCCTGACCTCGCGCTTGAAGGCGCCGACCGGCTTCAGCCACGGCGCGATGGGAGAGGCCATTCCCGGCATGTTGTGCATGGCGAGCGCCATCTCTGTGTCCATCCGGCCGTAGATCGCGTTGAAGAAGTCGATGCAGCCCGAGCGCTCGAACACCTTGGCGATGGCGCGCATTCGTCGAAGGAGAGGGTGTGCGATCCCTCGCCCTCGTCGACGACGTAGCGGAATCCGACGAGGAAGCGATCGCCGACCTGGCCGCGGATCTCATCGAAGACCATGAGGCCGAAGCGGCAGCGGTTCTCAAGCGAACCGCCGAAGCGGTCGCTGCGATGATTCATCGAGGGCGAGAGGAATTGGCCGATGAGGTGGCCACCGGCCAGCGTCTCGATCCCGTCGAGTCCGCCCTCCTTGCAGCGCTTCGCCGCAGCGCCGTAGGCCGTCACGACACGGGCGATGTCGTGCTCGTCCATCTCCTTGGGAAAGCTGCGATGCGCCGTCTCGCGCACCACCGAGGGACCGATCGTCGGCAGCCAATTGTCGGCGTAGGGATCGCCGCGCCGCCCGAGATGGGTGATCTGGCACATGATCGCGGCGCCGTGCCGGTGCACGCGCTCCGAGAACTCCTGCAGGTAAGGGACGATCTCGTCGGTGCCGACATTGAGCTGGCGGAAGATGCTGGGGCTGTCCTTGTCGACGTTGGAGGAGCCGCCGAACATGGTCAGCGCGATGCCGCCCTTGGCCTTCTCCTCGTGATAGGACTGATAGCGATCCCTAGGCATGCCGCCCTCTTCGAGGCCGCAGGCGTGGCTCGTGCTCATGACCCGGTTTCGTAGCGTCAGATGCTTGAGCTGGAACGGCTGCAGCAACGGGTCCTTGGCCGGATCGGAAGCGAGCGTGCTGGTCACAGATTGGGACTCCTTCATGATCCGAGCCGGGCATGCTGCCGGCGCAGATGCTCGCGATATGAAACGATCTCGGCGGCGATCCGCGCCTCGTCCCAGTCGAGGACGCCCGCCACCGTCTCGGCCGCCCGCTCGGCGGCACCGTCCGCCATGGTGCGCGTCCATCCAGCACCGACCCGGCGGAACAGCAGATCGACGAGGTTGGCGACGTGCTCGTGCTCCGCCGCGTGTTTCAGATCGGCGAGCTTGATCGCGGGAAAGTCGTCGAGCAGCGGCGGCGAGTTCTGGTTCTCCGGATAGAGGCGCGCGGCATACGAGATCAGCTGCGGCGGGCGGGACGGCTTGAGCTTCCGCGCAACGATTTCGGTCAGCTCGGCGCCGGCGGAGCGGTGCGTCATGATCGGGCCGCCAGTCATCGCGAATATGCCTGGCATGCCCTCCGCCGCGAGGTCGTGCACCTCGCGCGAGCGCTTGCCCTTGGGCAGCGCCGGGTCCCAGGTCAGCGGCCTGACGCCGGCCCAGGCGAAGAGAATGTCGCCGCGCTTGAGTCCGAGCCCGGGCAGCAGGTGGTTCGCCTCCGAGCGCAGGAACTCGATCTCGTCCTCCTCGGGGCGGATATCGTCGATATCGCCCTCATAGACAGTCTCGGTCGGCCCGAAATAGTGCATGCCGCGCCACGGTACGCAGTAGAGTCCCTCGTTGAGCCTGTTGAGCGTCGCGATCCCGGCGCCGGCGCACTCGGGCGGCAGCTGCACCATGATGTGGACGCCCTTGGTACCGAGGATCTTGCGACGGGCGCCCGCGCTCGCCGTTTCATTGACCCGGTCGATCCAAATGCCGGCGAGGTTGAGGACGACCCGCGCCCGTACGATCGCCGTTGCCGAGGCGGCGCCGCCCGAGATGGCATCGGCGAGTGTCATCCGCCAGACCTCATCCTCGCGCGCGAGGCCGGTCGCCACGGTGTAGTTGCGCACCGTCGCGCCCATCCGCTCGGCGTCGAGCACGGCATCCATGCCGATGCGCTCCGGCCACTCGAACTGGTACTCGCGGAAGGCGGCGACGCCCTGCAGCTTGTCCCAGTCGCGCAGGCCGGAGACCAGCGGCACGCGTTTCGCCTCGGCGGGCGTCAGCATTCGATTCTCGAGCGGCACGTCGTTCGGCGCGAGCGATGCCAGCAACCGCAGCGCAAGGCGTACCTGCCAGGGCCGATACTGTCCGTCGCGCCAGATCGGGAAGTGGAACTGCAACTCGCGCACCCGCTGGGGCGCTGTCTGCACGAATTGCCGCCGCGCCTCCATCGCGAGCTTCGCCATGCGCAATGCGACGGCGGCGCGCGAGGGATGCCGCACGAACTCGAGCAGCGAGTTGCCCGGCGCCAGATAGCGCAGCCCGCAATGGAGAAGCCGCGTCGAGCGGCTGCTCGCGCCCGAGCCGAAGTCGCCCTTGTCGACAAGCAGCGTCGCGTACCCCGCCGCCGCAAGATGCTGCGCCGCGCTCGCGCCATTGACGCCGGCGCCGATCACTGCGACGTCAAAACTGCGGCCGTCGAGCCCGGACAAGGGGTGTCGCATTATCTGCTCCGCGACGCCGAGCGGGTGGACCCAATCCGGCGCGGGCAGGATTATACAAGCTCGACGCCGCGCGTCAGCGGCGGTCCCGTGCGACGGGTAATGAGGCACGGCGGGACAGCAAGCACTGGATGTTGCATCAGGCGAGCGCCCCGCACGCCGCGCGGTGCCTCAATTGACGCTCTGTCAACCGCCCGATACGCTACCTTGATACCGCCCCGACGTTGCCGAGTCCGCAGCGTCCATTAGAGCCGAGGCGGCTTCACGGGGAGGAGCGCATGGCACACGCGAGAGGACCGATGGCGATCGGCCGCCGCACCGTTCTCGGCGGCGCCGCCGCGGCGACAGCGCTGAGCGCATTTCCGGGAGCGCGGCTCGCCTGGGGCCAAGCCGGCAAGACGCTGCGCGCCGGCATCGCCGGTTACAACGTCATCAATACGCTCGATCCCGGCAAGGCGAGCCTCATCCCGGAGTTCTACGTCATCTGGGCGATCTACAACGGGCTCGTCAAATTCGATGCCAAGATGAACATCGTCCCCGACCTCGCCGAGAGCTTCAAGCTCGCCGAGAACGGTGCGCTCGAGATCAAGCTGCGATCGGGTATCAGGTTCCACGACGGCTCGGCGTGCACCACGGACGACGTCAAGTTCTCGCTCGAGCGCATCCTCGATGAGAAATTCGCCTCGCCCAATCGCAGCAAGGTCTCGGCGATCGACAAGATCGAGATCGTCGATCCCTTGACGCTCCGCATTGCGACGAAGGAGCCATTCGCACCGCTTCTGACCTTCCTTGCCAACGCGCGGACCGGGACGCAGATCCTGCCGCGCGCCGCGGTGCAAGCGGCCGCGGGGGACGATTTCGGCAAGAAACCGATCGGCACCGGCGCCTATATGCTGAAGGATTGGCGGCCGGGCGAGCGTGTCCAACTCGCCGCGTTCGACGGCTATTTCGCCGGCAAGCCGAAGATCGCGGCGGTCGACATGCCACTCATCGCCGAGGAATCGAGCGGCGTCACCGCGCTCCTCGGCGGGCAGATCGACCTGACCTCGACCGCGCCCTTCGCCGACGTGCCGACGCTCTCGGCCAATCCGCAGATCCGCGTCTTGAAGCAAGCCGGTCTCAACTGCCGCTACTTCCAGCTCAACACGCGCAAAGCGCCGTTCGACGATCCCGCCTTTCGTCGCGCCGTCTCGATGGCGTTCGATCGCGAGGCGCTGGTCAAAGCCGTGCTGTTCGGCGAGGGCGTGGCGGCGACGTCGGGCCTCATTCCGCCCTCGCTCGCCTATGCTTATGGCGGCGCCAAGCCGCTCTGCATCTTCGATCCGGCCAAGGCGAAAGCGGAACTTGCCAGGTCGAAATACCCGAACGGCGCGGAAGGCGCGGTGCTGACTTGGGCGCAATCGTGGTGGAAGCGCTCAGCCGAGGTGTTTGTCGCCATGGTCAACCAGACGCTCGGCACCAAGCTGGTGCTCGAGGTGACCGACGCCAACACCGTGTTTACGAGGTTGAAGGCCGGCGACTTCCAGGCCTCGATGTGGGGCTGGCTCGGCTTTATCGACGCCGACGAGTACACTTACGACATCGTGCACACAAAAGGCTGGCGCAACTTCGCGGGCTATTCCAACCCGAAGCTCGATGCGCTCCTCGAGCAGGGGCGGCGCGAGATCGACCACGAGAAGCGCGGCGCGATCTACAAGGCGGCCGAGGCGATGATGATCGAGGACATGCCGGTCGTACCCGCCTTCTGCTCCAACGTGCACAACCTCATGAGCGCCAAGGTGCAGGGCTTCACGCAGCTGCCGTATTCGAACTTTGGCGACCAGTTCGCGGATATGGATATCGGGTGAGGACGCCTTGCCATTCTGCTGCGCGTCCTTCGCCTTCGCTCGGGATGATGTGGATCGGGGAGGGCAGGAGAAACCGCGCAGGAGACGCACCGACCTCCTCATCTTAGGCGACCTCGAAGCGCGCCGGATGGATTGTCGAGCTTCTTCGACGAAACCTGCCACCCGACCGGCTTGAGGAATTCGGCCGCGTCATGGGCCTCACCCGCTACATCGCCGCACGAATAGCGACATCGCTCGCCACCGTCCTCGTCGGCTGCGTCGTCGTGTTCCTGCTGATGAAAGCCGCACCCGGCGATCCGGCTCTGGCGGTCCTCGGCGAGAACGCGACACCGGAGGCGGTCGCGGCGTTCCGCGCCAAGCACAATCTCGATGCACCGGTGCTGGTCCAACTTGCGACATGGTTCGACGGCGCGATCTCCGGCGATCTCGGGCAGTCGCTGACCATCGCCGGCGGCCGGCCGATCGGCGAGTTGATCGCCTCGCGCCTACCGAACACGCTGTTCATCGGCCTCTT
>JBGPOZ010000030.1:0-30736 GCA_041488295.1 Allostellaceae bacterium | reverse complement strand
GCGACGCGAATCGCCGAGGCGCGCGCGCCGAAGCCGCCGCGCGACAAGGTCGTCCCGGGTCCCCGCGTCGAGAAGGCGGCGGCGTCGACGGTCGTTTTGTTGCCGGAGGTTCCGACGCTGTAGCCCGACGCGGTATAGTAATGGCCGCCGCTCGCGCCGCCGCCCGAACCGCCGGAGCGTTGGCAATCAGGGTTTCCGGTGTCGGGCGCGCAGGTCCGGTAGACGGGAAGCGATGCCGGCGCCGCGGCCGTTCGGGCGAGCGCGCTGCCGACCAGCACGCCGGCCATCGCCGGGACGAAGAAATTAGCCGCGGCACTACCAGAGCCGCCCGCTGACGCCGGATAGCCGACGCATGAGGCGGTGCCGAAATCGGCCTCGCAATCCTGGCGCGTCGCGTAATGCGGGCCGCTCTCGCGCTGTTGATTTTCGGCTTCGGCGAAGAGGCGCGCGCAATCGGCGTCCGATCGCTGGCCGCTCGCGGCGCATTCTTCCCGGCTCTGGAACAGATCGGCGGCGACGGTGTTGCTGTCGCTTCGCGTCGCTGTTTCGGCGAGGATCACCGCTCCGGCGCCGAGTCCGGCGATGCCGAGCCACACCGCGCGCGAGCGCTTCCGTCGCGCGGCGGCACGAGCGCTGTGATGAAGGAAGTCCTGCATGCGGTTTGCCGTCACGGTTGCTGCAGCGTGCCTATCGTACCACCGAAAAGTTGAACGCAATGTGAATGGCCGCGTCAAGGCGTCCCGGCATTCGGGTGTCGCGGCGATTGTCGGCGGCGGCGGGGCACTTTAAGCTTGGAGGCGGCGGATTTGTCCGCTCCGGAGGATCCATGAAGCTCTACGGCTTTTTTCGCTCCTCGGCCGCATTCCGCGTCCGTATTGCGCTCAACCTGAAGCGTTTGTCGTACGAGCAATCGGCGATCAACCTGCGGCGCAACGATCAGACCTCGCCGGCCTATCTCGCGCTCAATCCGCAGGGGCTCGTTCCGGCGCTCGAGGATGAGGGGCAGGTCTTCATCCAATCGCTGGCGATCATCGAGTATCTGGACGAGACGCACCCGGAGCCGCCGCTGCTGCCCGGCCATCCCGCCGATCGCGCGCGCGTGCGCGCCCTCGCGCAAGTGATCGGCTGCGACATCCATCCGCTCGACAACCTCCGCGTCCTGCGCTACCTCGCGAAGCCCCTCGGCCACGACGAGCAGACGATCGGCGTCTGGTTCAATCACTGGATCGCCGCGGGCTTCGAAAGCCTCGAGGCGTTGCTCGCCGATGACGAGCAGACGGGTACCTTCTGCCACGGCGATGCGCCGGGCCTCGCCGATATCTGCCTCGTGCCGCAATGCTTCAACGCGCAGCGCTACAAGCTCGACATGACGCCTTACCCGACGATCCGCCGGATCTTCGAGACTTGCATGAAATTGGCTGCGTTCGAGAACGCCCGCCCGGAGAAGCAGCCGGATGCGGAGTAGGGAGAGGCTCAGCCGGATTTGCGCGCCGCCGCGATCTTCTCCTTCATCGTCGCGATGTCGATCGCCCCGGCGATCGTCTCGTCGCCGATGACCCAGGCCGGCGTGCCGTGCATGTCGAGCGCCTCGGCGAGGCCGTAGTTGCGCTTGATGATGTCGTCGATGTCGGCGCCGTTCATCTCGCTCTTCGCCTTCTCGACATCGACGCCGACCGAGGCCGCGACGCTGAGGATGATGTCCTCGGTGATCTGGCCTTTCGTCGCCATCATCGCCGGATGGAATGCCGCGTACTTGCCCTGTTTCTTGGCGGCGAGGGCGATGCGCGCGGCATAGACCGAATCCTTGCCGAGGATCGGCCACTCCTTGTAGACGATGCGGATCCGGCCATCCTCGCGCAGCAGCGCCTCGATCGCCGGCTCGACCTGCTTGCAGTATGGGCAGCGGTAGTCGAAGAACTCGACGATCGTGACGTCGCCCTTGGGATTGCCGCCGACCGGCGCCGTGGGATCGTCGACGAGTTCGCCGCGGCGCTGGGCGAGGGCGTCGTGGGCCTGCGCTGCGATCCGCTGCTTTTCCTTGTCCTCCGCCGCCTGCAGCGCCTCGATCAGCACCTCGGGGTGCTGCAGCAGGTAATCGTGAATGATCTGCTCGACGGTCGCGCGCTGCGCCGGCGTCATCGCCTCTTGCGGCGAAGCGGGACGCGGCAAGATCAGGGCCAGAAGCATGCTCGCGACAAAGAGTCGCAGCAGCAATCGCATGGGCATCATTCTCTCTCCGCTCGAGGTGCGCGCGGCACCGCTCGCCTGCATCATGCGGCACCCTCGCCCCGACCGGCAAGGTCGGCCGAATCCTTCACACGCTCCTTCGCGGACATGACGGCGGAGAGGGTGGGAATGAATGGCGTGAGGTTAACGGGTTCGGGAGCACCCTCGAGGCTATGCGGCTTCCCTTACCGCCGTCATTGCGAGCGTAGCGAAGCAATCAAGGGGCCGGCGCCGGTTGCTTGGATTGCTTCGCTATGCTCGCAATGACGGTTCCGGTGCGGTGGCGCCTCGTGCCTTGATCGACGGCCGACCATTGCGAGTCGTACTCTTACGCATCAGCCTCCATCTCCATCCTGGGACGGAGTCTTCCCGATACTGCGAAATACCTCGGCAATCTGCACCTTTCCTTCGGCAACGGAGTTGACCGGCCATTCGCTCAGCACGGCACCGAGACGCTTGAATACGATCTTATACGGCATGATGCCGCTCGGATTGGGCGTCACTTCGCCGGTGACAAACTCCATCGCCCGCCTCCCCATTTTCGGCTAGAGCATATAGAAGCAAGCGCCGGTGTTGAAGGCGACTGCTGTTCCAACCGATCAGCTCTTCCGCTGGGCGAGCTGCTTCAGATCCTCGGCGCGCAGCCGGGCCGGGGTCCCGGGCTTCAAATCGTGAATGGCCTTGTTGGCCTGCAAGAGGGCGAGCGGCTTGTCGCCCTCGTTGATCGCCTCTTCGGCTCCGGCCAGCGCGGCCATGCCGAAATTGCCGTCGCGGCCATAGGCCACGGCGAGGAAATGCCACGCCTCGGCGTTGCGGTCCTCGAATCGGACCGCCTCGTTGAGATTGGCGATCGCCTGCTTGTTCAGCTCGGGCTTCCCTGATTCGATTTGCACCTGCGCGAGCTCGATCCGCAACAGGGCCTGCTCGGGCGCCAGGCGAACCGCTGCCTCGTACGGGGCGAGCGCCTCGGCGACATGGCCGTTCTCGAACTGCATCTGTCCCTTGAGCTCGGCGAAATACGGGTTCTTCGGCTCCTGCTGCATGAGGCCGTCGATGATCGGCAGCGCCTTCGCGAGGTTCGGAATCTTGTAATAGGCGATTGCCCGGGCATAGCGCGCCGCGACCGAATCGTCGTTCTCCTTGTAGAGCGTCAGGGTCTGGCCCGGGGAACCGAGAAAGCCGCCGAGCTTCGCCAGCATGCGGCGATGCATCTCGACGAATTCCGGCTTGTCGGGCGCGCCGCTGTTGGGCGAGCGGCCGACGAACTCCTCGATGTAGTTGATGCGTTGGCTCGTCAGGGGGTGCGTGCGCAGATAGGGATCCTGACGCGTCGCCGACAGCAGCTCTTCGCCTTGCAGGACGCGGAAGAAATCGAGCAGGCCTCGCGCCGATTGGTGCGTTGCGTCGAGGAAGCCGAGCGCCGCCTGATCGGCGCGGGCCTCTTGCTCCACCGAATATTGCAGGAAGGAGCGCAGACCGACGCCGGAGCCGCCGGACAACAGGCCGCCCGCGCCCTGTCCGTGCGCGACGGCGGCGGCGCCCGCGCCGAGCACCGTCGCGATGATCGCCTTGATCGTGTCGTTCCGCAGCTCTTCCTGGCTGCGCGCCAGATGGCCGCCGGAAATGTGTCCGGTCTCGTGCGCGATGACGCCGATGACCTGATTGGGATTGTGGCTTCGCGTCAGCAGCCCGGTATTGATGAAGACGTTCTGCCCGCCGGCGACAAATGAGTTGATGCGCGGGTCATTCAGCAGATAGATGTGCACCGCCGAGGCATCGAGTCCGGCCGCCGCAAAGACGGGCGACACCCAAAGCCGGATGGCACCTTCGATCTCGGCGTCTCGAATGAGGCCGCCGCCGCCGCCGGACGAGCTTTCTTGAGCGGGCGCTACGCGCGGTACCGCAAGAGCGATGATCGACAGAGCGCAAAGGGCTCGGCGAAAAATGACAGACAACACCAATGACGTTCCCGTGTTTCGTCGTAGAATTGGTCATCCGCGGTGGCGGCGTCAATGCGCCATCCTCCTCGCGACGTGTCTTCTGTCGGGATGCTCGGCCGATTTCTTCGGCCCGCCGGTGAAGCTCGCCGGCTCGACGCCGACGGCCTCGGGGTTCGCCGCCGGCGACGAGCCGCGTGCGGTCGGGGTTGGGCGCGAGATTCTGGCCCAGGGCGGTAACGCCGCCGATGCGGCGGTCGCCCTCGGTCTTGCTCTTGCCGTCACCTTGCCCTCGCGCGCCGGGCTCGGCGGTGGCGGTGCGTGCCTGGCGCGGCACGCCTACGAGGTCAACGACACGCTGCTGGGTCCGCGATATTCGAAGACGGTGCCGCCGACCGAGGCGGTCGAATTCCTGCCGCGAGCACCGCGCGAGGGCGCCCAGATCGGCCTTCCCAGCTTGGCGAGCGGGCTCTTCGCCCTCCATGCCAAATACGGCAAGCTGCGCTGGGAGCAGCTCGTTGCGCCGGCCGAGAACCTCGCCCGTTTCGGAATGCCGGTCTCGCGCGCCCTCATCCGCGACATCGCCGCGGCGCATGCCGAGATCACCGGCCCCTCCGGCAAGCCGCTCGCCGAAGGCGAGAAGCTGCCGCAGGGCGAGCTCGCGAACGTGCTGGCGGCGCTGCGGACGCAGGGCGCCAACGCGATGCATCTGGGCGAGCTCGCCGACGGCATTGTCGCCGGCAGCGATGGCGCGATCGATGCCGCGGCATTGCGCGGCATCGCCGCCAATTGGTCGGTGCCCGAGGGCATCGAATTCGGCAACGACCGGGTGTATTTCACGCCGGCGCCGGGCGGCGTTTTCGCGCAGAGCTTGTGGCAGAAGGTCAATGGCACGGCGGGCACGTCGTTCTTGACGTCGGTCGTGCGGACGATCGCCGGAGACAGCAAACCCGATGCGAAGGAAACGGGCGCGCGGCAACTCGCCATCGCGGATGCCGCGGCGGGCATGCTCCCGGCCGCGGCCGAGGCGGCCGATCCGGTCGAGGGTGACGCCGCCACCGGTTTCGTCGTCGTCGACCGCGGCGGTGCCGTGGTCGCGTGCAGCGTCACGATGGGGCGGAAGTTCGGCGCGGGCCGGGCGCTCGGTCGAACCGGCATCCTGGCGAGCGTGCCGGTACCGAGCACCGGCTCGGACGGCTTGTCGGGCGCAGCGATGGTATGGGCGAACCTCAATAGCGGCCAGTTCCTCGGTGCCTTTGCCGGCGGCGGCGATCGGAGCGGGGTGCAGTCCTTGGTCGAGACCGCGCTCGGCGCCATGACAACGCGCCAATCCCTCGACGATGCCTTGACGAGGCCGCGACTCTATGCGGCCGCGCCGGGTGTGTTCCTCGCCGAGCCGGGCTTACCCCTGGGGGAGCGCCGCGCGACCAAGACGAAAGGCCTTGGTGCCGTCAACGCGGTGATTTGCCCGAGCGGTCTGCCCTCCCAAAAGCCCGATTGCTCCGTCGAAGCGGATCCGCGCGGCGCCGGGGCGGGCGCCGTCCTCGTTCGATGATCCATGATGGCGATGATCCATGATGGCGCGGCGTTCGCCGCGCCATCATAGGCCGAATCTCTGCGGGGCTCGCCTCAAGGCTGCAGAAAGCGCTGCCACCAGCCGCGCCGTGGATTGGCGGGCTTTTCCGTGATGAGTTTCGCGTCGGCGACTGAGGAGCCGGCCTCGGTCGGCTGTATCTGCCGTTCGGCCGTATCGGTCTCGGCAACCGACTCCCGTGGCGCCTCCCGTGGCTCCGGCGAACCGGCGCTGGTGCTTGCCGCGACTGCCGGCTCGACGCCATGGCGCAGTTCGTCGTCACGGTAGGAGGGCCGATCGCCGGGCATGTCGGCGACCGGTGCCGATGCCGAGCCAAGCTTCTCCTCGCCGAGGTTCATCGGCGAGACGACGAAGGCGGCTGCGATCTCCTCTGCGGCGACGTTGTCGTTCTCGCCTTGCTCCGCGTGCACGATCTCGACCTCGTCCGCAGCAATCTGGTTCGGTTCCGGAGAGTTGCTCGACCACGGGGAATAGAGTGCCGCCTCGCCTGGCGTGGCCGCCTCGCCGTTCGTCGCCCCGTCGCCGCGCGACCGGCGGCGTCCGCCGCGCTTGCCGCGGCGTCGACGCCGGCGCCCGCCATCCTCGTCATGCGCGCCGCCGGGGCCGGCCGGCGCGACGTGCTCGCGCGGGCCCTCATCGCGCGGGCCCTCATTCGCGGTTGCGTCCACCGCCTCGAGCGGCGCTGCCGTGGCACCGCCGTCGCTTGCCGTGGTGCCGGTCTCTTCGATCGCGCCGGCAGGGGCGGCATGCTGGCCGGACGGCTCGCGCTCCTCGCCCGGACGCCGCCGCCGGCGCCGCCGGCGCCGCCGGTGGCCGTGCTCGTCCTCACCGCCTTCATCGCTGCGTTCCGCGGCGGCAGGGGGGCTGCTCGGCTCTTCGATTTCGGCCTCGACCTCTTCGTCCTCCTCGATCTCGACCGGCGGCGGCGCCTGCGCGATCGCGGCGGGGACGGCGGCCGCCTCGGCCGCGGTCAGGGCGCGCAGCCGCTCGAGTCGGAAGGCCGGCGGAATGAGCGTGTCGTCCTTCGCCAAGGTGACGCGGAATCCGTAACGCAGCTCGATCTGCGCCAGCGCGTCGCGCTTCTGATTGAGGATGTAGAGCGCGACATTGGTCGGCACGTAGAGGCAGATCTCGGCCGAGCGCCGGCGGATCCCCTCCTCCTCGATGGCCCGCAGCACATGGAGCGCCGTCGATTCGGTGGAGCGGATATGGCCGGTTCCGTTGCAATGCGGGCAGGGCAGGGTCGATGCCTCGACGAGCGAGGGCCGCAGGCGTTGCCGCGACAGCTCCAGGAGACCGAACGGGCTGATCCGGCCGAGCTGGATGCGCGCCCGGTCGTGCCGCATCGCTTCCTTGAGGCGGCGCTCGACGGCGCCCTGGTTGCGATGCTCCTCCATGTCGATGAAGTCGATGACGATGAGCCCGGCGAGATCGCGCAGGCGGAGTTGCCGGGCGATCTCCTCGGCGGCTTCGAGATTGGTGCGGAGCGCCGTCTCCTCGATGTTGCGCTCCTTGGTCGAGCGTCCGGAATTGACGTCGATCGCGACCAGCGCCTCGGTCGGGTTGATGACGATGTAGCCGCCAGAGCGGAGCTGCACGACCGGCGAGTGGATGAGATCGATCTGACTTTCGATCTGGAAGCGGTGGAGCAGCGGAATCGAGGGGTCGCGATAGGGCTGGACGCGCTTGGCGTGGCTCGGCATCAGCATCTTCATGAAGGCTTTTGCCGTGCGATAGCCTTCCTCGCCCTCGACCAGGACCTCGTCGATGTCGCGGGCGTAGAGATCGCGGATCGAGCGCTTGATGAGGTTGCCTTCCTCGTAGATGAGGGCGGGCGCGGTCGATTGCAGCGTCAGGCTGCGGATCTCGTCCCAAAGGCGCAGCAGATATTCGAGGTCGCGCTTGATCTCCGCCTTGGAGCGCTCGCTTCCGGCGGTGCGCACGATGACGCCCATCCCGTCGGGCAGGTTGAGATCCTCGAGAATCTCCTTGAGGCGCCGGCGGTCGGCGACGCTGGTGATCTTGCGCGAGACGCCGCCGCCCCGTCCGGTGTTGGGCATGAGGACGCAGTACCGGCCGGCGAGCGAGAGGTAGGTCGTCAGCGCCGCGCCCTTGTTGCCGCGCTCCTCCTTCGTCACCTGGACGAGCATGATCTGGCGGCGCTTCACGACCTCCTGGATCTTATAGTGGCGCAGCGAGCGCGAGCGCTGCCGAGCCGCTTCCTCGAATTCATCGCCGCCGACCGTTTCGACGGTTTGTGCCTCGCCGGTTGCCTCCATCGACGTATCGCGGCGCATTTCCGACGCCGCCTCAGCGGCGTTGCTCTCGCCGCCATTTCCCTCGACGAATCCCTCGGGCGCGGGGCCGGTCAGCGTCTCGTCATGGCTCGCCTCGGGCAGGCTGCGCGCCTCGCCCATCTCGCCCGTCGCCGGCGCGTCGCCCTCGACGCGCGGCTGGTCCGACGTGTCCGAGAGATGGGCCGGCTCGGACATCCCCGCGGTCCCGCAGGGCTGCGTTTCTTGCGTTGGGCCCGCTTCCCAGCCGAAGCTCGGCGCGGCGTTCTCCGGCGCGGCGCTCTCCGGCACCGGAAGCTCCGGCGCGGGAAGCTCCGGCGCGGCAAGGTCGGGGAGAGGCAGATCCAGTGCGCCCGTGCCGCCGAATGCGTCGGGCGCGCCGAGGTTGTCTGCCGGTGGCGGTGCCGTCTCCATAGGCGGCTCATGCTCGAACGGCTCCGCGTCCCGATGCGGACGGTCGCCGATCGGGATGCGGTAATAATCGGGGTGGATCTCGCTGAAGGCGAGGAAGCCGTGCCGGTTGCCGCCGAACTCGACGAAGGCGGCTTGCAGCGATGGCTCTACCCGCGTGACTTTCGCGAGGTAGATGTTGCCCTTTACCTGCTTTTTGGTCGATGTCTCGAAATCGAATTCATCGAGACGGTTGCCGTCGAGCACGACGACCCGGGTCTCCTCCGGATGCGTCGCGTCGATAAGCATGCGTTTTGCCATGGCGGCCGAACTCCGGGAGGCGCCAGGCAGCCCGCGCGAATAACGGGCGGCCGCGCCCTCCTGTCTGGTGCGAAGCCGGCTGCACTTCCGGGTAATCCGTCGAAAGGCCCATCTCTTGATGCCATGGCGGAACGCTCAGGGGCAGCCACGACCCGCACAGCGCAGGCCGAGCTTCGGGGTTTCATCCAAATCCGCATCGTCGAAGCGCCACGGGGCGCAAGACGGCAACGCCTTCTGGCGTCGGCCTGCGTAATCCCGCCGCGGCGCCGCCGCAAAGCCGCACGATGCGACCGTTGGCAGACTGCGGTGTTTCGCGGGGCCAGGATACAGTGCCAAAAGGCAGCCCACAATGGCTTCTTGACGCAGCTTCGGGCCGCAGGAGATTTTATATCGATCACGACAATCCTGAGTTGGGCGTCGCGAGACGGAGCCGTCGGATTCCCACGCTCCAATTGGAATAAAGTCACCGCTCCACGGGTCTAGAACGCTGCTCTTATCGAGAGCAGGACTGCCCCAAACCCGAGGAACCGGCGATACTGTCATTCCTGCTGATCAACGGTCGTAGCATCGAGGTCGACGTCGATCCGGATACGCCGCTCCTCCAGGTCATTCGCGATCATATTGGATTGACCGGTATCAAGGATGGTTGTGGCACCGCGGCCTGCGGCGCCTGCACGGTCCACATCGACGGTGCTGCCGTAAGGTCTTGCGCGTTCCCGGCAAGCTCGGCGGTCGGGCGCAGGATCACCACGATCGAAGCGATGAACGAGGACGGGTCCCTCGATTGCGGCGCGGTCGTCTTGCCTCACCTGAATGCGGCTTACAACCTCGCGCGCTGGCTGATGGGGAGCGCCCCGGAAGCGGAGGATGTCGTGCAAGACGCGGTGTGTCGGGCCCTGACCTATCTCCCGTCGTTCAGAGGAACCAATGCCCGCGCCTGGCTGTTGCAGATCGTTCGCAACGCCGCCTACGCTTCCTTGAAGCAGCGACAACGGGTGCTCTTCGTCCCGATCGCCGATGAACCGCACGGAGATGACGAACAGGGATGCGCCGCCAAGGAATTGACCGACCCCGGAGACGACCCCGAGGCGGTTCTTGCCAAGGCTCAAGAGGGAAAGCGGCTCGACAGGCTCCTCGCCGAATTGCCCGCCGAGCTTCGCGAATGTATCATCCTGCGAGAGCTTGAGGAGCTCTCATACAAGGACATCGCTCAAATTACCGACATGCCCATCGGGACAGTCATGTCGCGGCTCTGGCGCGCTCGCCGGTTGCTCGTGAAACTCGCGGCTCGGAGCGACATCTGATGGTCGTGGAGCCCAACACCCGCTGCGAGATGGTCGTGCTGACGCAGGCCGAGATCGATGGCGAGCTCGATGTGGCGCAAGCGATCTCGGTCGGAGGGCATCGCGCGAGCTGTGCCGAATGCACGACAGCCTATCAGGTGGCGCGTGCCACACGGCGCACCGTGCCCGCGCACGCGACCTATTACCAGCCGTCCAGCGGTCTTCGGAATACGTTGGGAACGATGCTTCGCGACGCGCGCACCGTCGCTGCCCCGGCTCGGCGCGGGAGGCTGCCGGCTGTTCGGCATCGTTCGTGGCGCGATTTGGGCGCGAGCTTCGGCCTTGGCGCGGTGATCGCCGCCGGGCTGGCGATGTTCTTGGTCGTGCCGCGGCCGCAGGATTTGAGCGAATCGATCGTCAGCGGACATATTCGGGCCTTGCAGCCGGGCCATTTGATGGACGTCCCCTCGACCGATTCCCACACCGTCATGCCGTGGTTCGACGGCAAGCTCGACTTCGCGCCGCCAGTCAAGAACCTTGCCAAGGAGGGATTTCCGCTCGACGGCGGCCGGCTCGACTACATCGATGGGCGCGCCGTCGCCGCGTTGGTCTATCACGCTCACCTGCATCCGATCGACTTGTTCGTCTGGCCGAATCCGGACGGATCCGACACGACGCCGACCGTCGAGGTGCGCAACGGCTATACCCTCTGCCACTGGACGCAGCAAAAGATGACGATCTGGGTAGTTTCCGATCTCAACAGCGCCAAGCTCGACGAATTCGTCAACCTTTGGCGAAATTTCCGCTGACCGCGTCGAAAAGTCTTTCGTCACAGAATAAAGCGTCCCGGCTTCCGATCTCCTCGATACGGCTTCGGCAACGACGATGCCGGCGAGAAGCATTGTCCGGAGGAATCATGGCAGACGCGGGCACGAAAAAGAACGGATCTGTGGCGTCAAGCAAGGAAACGAGTGGGCTAGACATCTCCGGCCCGGAGATCGACGCGATGCTCGCGAGCCAGCGCAAGAACGTTGAAGCAATCATGCAGGCGAGCCAGGTTGCCATTGACGCGGTCCAGGCGGTCTGGCGTCGCCAGCTGAATTTCGTCCAGGAAGCGGTCGCGGGGTTCACGATCCTCGTCGGCGGTTTTGCGCAGCCGACCGGTCCGTCGAAGGGGCAGCTGGCGAAGCACGCGGAATATTCAAAGCAGGCACTCGAGAAAAACCTGGCGAACGTTCGCGAGCTTACCGAGCTGGCGACGAGGGCGACCAGCGATGCGATGAGCATTCTCAATCAACGCGTCATCGAGAGCCTTGAGGAGGTGCATCGCCTTCCGGAAAAGCCGAACGATCGACCATAACCTCAATCAATCCCGCACGAGAGGCGTGATCACATGGGTCAACAGACGGTACCTGCCCGCCCGGCATCGTACGACAAGAAGGTTGGTCTCGTCCTACAAGGCGGAGGCGCTCTCGGCAGCTACCAAGCCGGTGTTTACGAAGCGCTTTCGACATCTCAATACCTGCCCGATTGGGTGGCCGGCATCTCGATCGGCGCGATCAACGCTGCGATCATCGCCGGCAACGCACCGCAGAAACGCGTCGAGCGTCTGAGAGCCTTCTGGGAAGGGATTACGGCGCCGTCGTCGCTATGGCCGGTCTTCTCCGGCGCGATAACGGGCGATCACCGCCGCACGAGCTCGCTCAACGCCCTCATGTTCGGGCAGCCCGGTTTTTTCGCGCCCCGTCCGGCAACGCACTGGCTGCTCGGTTCCAGCCCAACCAGCTATTACGATACGAGCGCGCTGAAAGATACACTAGAGCGGTTGGTCGATTTCGACCGCATCAATGCCCGCGAAACCCGCTTCAGCGTCGCCGCCGTCAATGTGCGCACCGGCAATTTCGCATACTTCGACAACGCAGAAATGGTCATTCGACCCGAGCATGTCATGGCCAGCGGTGCCCTGCCGCCCGGCTTCCCGGCGGTTGAGATCGATGGCGAACACTACTGGGATGGCGGCCTCGTCTCCAACACGCCGTTGCAATATGTGGTGGAGTACGTACCGCGCCGCAGCCGGCTGATCTTTCAAGTCGACTTGTTTCACGCCCGCGGGCGTGAACCCACCGATCTCGAGGAAGTAGGCGAACGCGAGAAGGACATTCGCTATTCCAGCCGGACCCGCGCCGCCACCGATACCCTTCGCAAGATGCACGACGTTCGCCACAACATCAACAACCTCTGGGACAAACTGCCCGAGGATCTGCGGAAAACGCCGGAAGCGAAATTCCTCTATAATTTCGGATGCGTCACCACGATGGATATCGTGGAGTTGATTTACCGACCGACCGAGATCCAGGGGCACTCGAAGGATTACGAGTTCAGTCGCGCCACGATGCGGGCACGCTGGACGCAGGGGCTGTCCGACGCGCAGACGACGCTGCAAGCATCGCCGTGGCTCGCCCCGATGCCGCCCGAAATCGGCGCCCGCACCTTCGACGTGCTGAAGGAAGTCCGCCCCGAGGTGGCCACAGACCCGATGGAATCGCGGAAGCGCGGCAAGGGCACGATCCGATGATGACGGAGGATGTGCGGAATGCCGCCTTTGCCATGCCTCTCACCAGCCCATCCTATCCGGTCGGCCCCTACCGCTTCGTCGACCGGGAATACATGATCATCACCTACCGCACCGATCGCGAGGCTCTGGAGCGGATAGTGCCGGAGCCGCTCGAGATGGTCGAGCCAATCGTCAAGTACGAATTCATCCGCATGCGGAACAGTACGGGCTTTGGCAGCTACAGCGGCTCTGCGCAGGTGATTCCCGTTCGGTTTCGCGGCGAGATGGGCGGTTATACCCATGCGATGTTTCTCGACGCCCATCCGCCGATCGCCGGCGGCCGCGAGCTCTGGGGCTTTCCGCAAAAGCTCGCGACGCCGCGCTTGAGCGTCGAGCGCGATACGCTTGTCGGCACGCTCGACTTCGGCCCGGCGCGCGTCGCGATCGGCACGATGGGCTACAAGCACAAGACACTGCCCTCGGAAGCCGTGGCGCCGATGATGGCGGAGCCGGGGTTCCTGCTGAAGATCATTCCGCATGTCGATGGGTCGCCGCGCATTTGCGAGCTGGTGCGCTATCAGCTGCGCGATCTTGTGCTCAAGGGCGCCTGGACCGGTCCAGCGGCCCTCGCGCTCCATCCGCACGCGCTGGCACCCGTCGCCGAGTTGCCGGTGCTCGAAATCATCTCCTCTACTCATGTGATCGCCGATCTGACTTTGGATCTCGGCAAAGTCGTCCACGACTATCTCACCGATGACAGCCCGCGCGACATCTTGAAGCATAGCGGGGGATGATCCGATGAAGGCCGAAGACGTCCGGAAAGCCGCGTTCGCGATGCCGCTTTTGAGCCCATCCTACCCGGCCGGCCCCTACCGGTTCGTGGATCGCGAATACATGATCATCACCTACCGCACCGATCGCGAGGCGTTGCTGCGCGTGGTGCCGGCGCCGTTGGAGATCATCGATCCGATCGTCAAATATGAATTCATTCGAATGCCTGACAGCACGGGATTTGGCGACTACACGGAATCCGGCCAGGTCATTCCGGTGCGCCTCGATGGGCAGGCGGGCGGCTACGTCCACGCGATGTTCCTCGACGACGATCCACCGATCGCCGGCGGGCGCGAGCTGTGGGGGTTTCCGAAAAAACTAGCCGTGCCGAGCTTGAAGGTCGAGCGTGACGCGCTCGTCGGAACCTTGGATTTCGGGCCGACCCGCGTCGCCACCGGCACGATGGGCTACAAGCACAAGGCGCTGCCCGCGGCGGCCGTGATGCATACCCTGGAAGAACCTGGGTTTCTGCTGAAGATCATCCCGCATGTCGATGGCTCGCCGCGCATCTGCGAGCTCGTGCGCTATTATCTGCGCGACCTCGTGCTCAAGGGCGCCTGGACCGGTCCCGCGGCGCTCGCGCTCCACCCGCACGCGCTGGCGCCGGTCGCCGATCTGCCGGTGCGCGAGGTGATCTCCGCTGTCCATTTGATCGCCGACCTCACCTTGGCTCTCGGCGAGGTCGTCCACGACTATCTCGCCTGAATGGCCCACCCTTGCGCATCAGGATGAATGACATGCCTCAACTGCACGACAAGGTCGCGATCGTCACCGGCGCCGCGAGCGGCATCGGCAAGGAAATCGCGCGCCGCTTCGCCGAGGAAGGCGCGAAAGTCGTCATCGCCGATTTGGTGCTTCCGGCCGCGGAAGCGACGGTGGCGGAATTCACGTCCGCCGGCCACACCGCGGTGGCGGTGGCGATGGATGTGAGCGACGAGGTCGCGGTCGAAGTCGGCGTCGCGACCACCATCGCAGCCTATGGCAAAATCGACATTCTCGTCAGCAATGCCGGGATCCAGATCGTCCATCCGCTGGAGGAATTTCCCTTCGCCCAGTGGAAGAAGATGCTGGCCATCCACCTCGACGGTGCCTTTCTCACCACCAAGGCCTGCCTGAAACACATGTATGCCGCCGGCACCGGCAGCATCATCTACATCGGCTCGGTCCATTCGAAGGAAGCCTCGGTGTTGAAGGCACCCTATGTCACCGCAAAGCATGGCCTCATCGGCTTATCCAAGGTGGTGGCAAAGGAGGGCGCAAAGCACGGCGTGCGCGCCAACGTCGTCTGCCCCGGGTTCGTCCGCACGCCGCTGGTCGAAAAGCAGATCCCCGAGCAGGCGAAGGAGCTCGGTATTTCGGAGGCGGAGGTGATCAAGAACGTCATGCTGCGCGAGACGGTGGACGGCGAGTTCACCACGGCCGAGGACGTCGCCGCCGCAGTGTTGTTTTTCGCCGCGTCCAAGACCAACGCCCTCACCGGTCAGTCGTTGATCGTCAGCCACGGCTGGTTCATGGAGTGAGGCCTGCGCCGCCTCCGTGGCGCGCAAATTTTGCGAGCGCTACGCGCGTCCCCGGAGGCAAGGGATGCGGGTCCACCTCGACGACGCCGTCTTTGATTCGCACCCGATACGTCGCGAGCTTCTCGGTGAATGGCGGCGGCGCGTGCCCGTCCTCGAGCCGATACTGATAGCCATGCCACGGGCAGGTGACGCATCCGTCGATGATGCGCCCTTCGCCAAGCGGGCCATTCTGGTGGGCGCAGAGATTGGTCAGAGCGCCGATCTGTTCGCCGTCGCGGAAGACCGCGATACGCTCGCCGCCCTGCGTCGTGACGATCCGCGCGGCGCGATCCGGGATGGAGAGTGGCGGTCCGACCGTGATCCAGCCGTCGCTGCGTGGAGCCGTCCCGCGGTCGACCGCCCGTTCGCGCCAGCCGGCGACGAGATGCAGGGACGATACGGTCGCGGCGGCCGCTCCCAGCAGCACGGGGATGAACGGGGAGTGCCGCGACTGCATGACCCCGAGAGCGACATGCATCACGAGCAACGCATAGACGAGATAGACCGCCATGTGCAGCGACTTCCAGATCGGCGGCGTCAGGAACTCGAGCCAGAAATCGTGGCTCGTCGCCGCCATCAGGAACAGGACGCAGAGGCCGATGATGCCGAGCGTGTCGTAGGGGAAGTGCGCGACCGAACCGTAATTCGGAAGGTTCGTGACGATGGAAACGAAATCCGACCATTTTCCACGCGACAGGAACCAATCGATGTTGAGCCAACCATGGACCGACGCGACGCAGAATGTCAGAACGCCGAAATGCCGCCGGTTGTAGAGCAGGGGCAGGAAACGACGGTCGAGCCGGGCGAGCGGGCCGATCGACAAGATGATCGTCAGCATGAGAAATGCGCAGGTGCCGAATGCACGAATGAGAAGATCTTCCCAAGTCGCGGGATCTCCTTCCGGGCTCAGCCACCATCGTCCCGCCGTCATGACGATGCCGATGGATGCCGTGACGCCGCCGAGGAGGATCGCGTCATAGACGATCTTGTCGCGGTTCCATTGCACTGCGCGAAAGCCAAGGCTCATCTTCAAACCTCGCTGGTCGCGGCCGGCGTCAAGGGATCGGCGGGCGCACGCAGCGACAGCGTGATGGCGAGTCCAATACCTATGGCAAGTGCGAGTACGATCGAGAGAAAGCGGTGAGCCGAACGATGGAATCGTGTCATCGATTTCCGTGAGGTTTGAGCCAGCGGCCGAGAAAGAGGGGCCAAAAAAGAATGGCGCCCGGCAGCAGAAGCAGCCGCGCGCCAAGTGTCACCGACACATGCGGCAGCGTGCGGGACATGCCGAAGATGAGGAACGCAACGGCGATGACGGCGCCGGCCAGGGTATAGGAAGCAAGGATCTCAAGCAGGATCATGTCGAAGGCCGCTCATCCGATGTGTCCCGAGGCGAAATTCACGATCTCCATCTCTCGATGACTCTTTAATCGACATTCTCATTCCTCGGCGACATTGCCGGTGATGAGACGAGAGCCGCGCTGGAACGTGAAATACGCCCAGACCCAGTTGAGCAGCACGGCAATCCGATTGCGAAATCCGATGAGAAAGAACACGTGAACGACGCCCCACAGCAGCCAGGCGAAGCGCCCGGAAAAGCGCAAGAAGCCGAAATCGGCGACGGCGGTCTTTCGCCCGATGGTCGCGAGATTGCCGAGATGGCGGTAGTGAAAGCGCGGAGGCGTTGTGCTGCGCGCAAACCGTGCGCGGATCACTCTTGCGACGTAGCGCCCTTGCTGCTTTGCCACCGGTGCGATGCCCGGTAGCGGCTTGTTTGCCAGATCGACGGCGAGCGCCGTATCGCCGATGACAAAGATTTCGGGGTGCCCGCGGAGCGTCAGATCTGGCTCGACGATGACGCGGCCGACGCGATCCCTGCCGGCGTCGAGCCACTTTGCCGCGGGCGATGCGGCGACGCCAGCGGCCCACAGGATGGTGCGCGCTTCGATCCGCTCGCCCGTTTCCGGGGTGGCGATTTGCGTCCTGGCACCGGGCGCCCCGCTGCTATGCGCATCCGCAATGACGACGCCGTCCTCATCGCACATTTGCGCGGCCGTGCCCACGCGCACTTCCACACCGAGCCGTTCGAGCGCTCGCTTGGCCGCCATTGAGAGACTCTCCGGGAAGTTCGCGAGAATACGCGGGTTGGCTTCGATCAGGATGACCCGCGCGGCGTGCGGGTCGATGTTGCGGAAGTCGGCGGCAAGGGCTTTTCGTGCCAGCTCGACGATCGCGCCGGCAAGCTCGACTCCGGTCGGGCCGGCGCCGATGATGACGAAGTTGAGCAGGCGCCGACGTTCATCAGGGTCGGCTGTCGTTTCGGCGCGCTCGAAGGCGATCAGGATCTTGCGCCGGATATCGGTGGCATCCTCGATCTTCTTGAGGCCGGGAGCGACCCTCTCCCATTCGTCGTGCCCGAAATAGGCGTGCCGGGCGCCGGTGGCGACGATGAGCGTGTCATAGGAGATGCGCCGCTCGCCAAGCTCGACGAGACGCAAACGCGTATCGATGCCCGTCACGCGGCCAAGCAGCACCTTCGCATTGCGCTGCCGGCTGAGAATGGCGCGAATCGGCGTTGCGATCTCCGCCGGGGACAGGCCGGCCGTGGCGACCTGATAGAGCAGCGGCTGAAAGAGATGGTAGTTCCGCCGATCGATGAGGGTGACGTCGACCGGTGCCGCAGCGAGCGCCTGGGCGGCACTGAGCCCGGCAAAGCCGGCGCCGATGATGACCACATGAGGCCGCACGGGGGTAGATGCCATCGATAATGAAGCATCGCGGCGTGCGCTCGGGAGTTCGGCCATGGAATATTCTCCTGAATCATGATGGAGCGAGCCAGCCGATGTTTTGTTGCTCATTCCGTTCCTCGCGACGACGACTCGGATTCGACGGTCCCGTTCGGGGAGCGGATTCTCGGAGCCCTCTGCTTGGCCGCCGCGCCGCTGTGCGGCGTGGAAGAGCAGGCGCCGTTCGCCGTCTTGCTCCGCCCCTGCAATTCCCGTATCCGCGCCTCGATCTCGCCGGCGGTTGGTTGACGGCGGTGGCCGTTCACGATGGGCCCTGGTCCAAACCGATGCTCGGTCACGCACGGCTCCGTGCCGTCGCCACCTGGCGCGGCTTCGGCTCGAGCTGAGATCAGCGTCAAACCCAGAACCAAGGCGACAAGTCGTGGTTTCATCGCTCCACTCTCTGATGAGAAGCCGCCGACCTACTTCGCCGCCGCCGCGATGCGCGACCATTCGTCCATCTGCACGCGGGCGACGAGCGTGTAGCGGCCATTTTCCGGACGGAAGATCGACGCCTCGCCTTCCTTCACGTCGAACCAATCCTTGCCGAGCGCTGCAATGATGTTCGGCTGGTGCGTGACGAGAATGGTATTTGTGCCGGCCTTCGGCGCCGTACCGAGCATCTTGAGGAATGCCTCGGCGCGGCGGGAATTCTCGTTCGGCGACACGACGAGACCGCCCTCGGTGAGATCGGCGGTCTTCTCGATGTCCTTAAAGCCGGCGACAACCGAGGTCTCGTACGCGCGATTGTACTTGCTGGTGTAGACCTTGCCGACGGGAATGCCGACCTGACGGAGGGCGTCGCCAAAAGCCTTCGCCAGCGCCTTGCCCTTGTCGTTGAGATTCCGCTGGGCGGCGATGTTATCGAAGTTGAGCGGATCGGTGTCGGCCTGGTCGGGGAAGGTGGCGCCGTGTCGGACGGCGATCACAAGCCCTCCAGCGCGCAGGGCTCGTGCAATTTCCTGATCATCCGCGGCCGCCAGGCCAGGGGTAGCGGTGACGAGCATCGCGGCCAAACCGCCGGCGATGGTGAGCGCGGTAATCATTCGTCTTGATAGCTTAAGCACTTTCTGATCCTTTCCGAGCAATGTCGCGACCGCACCAGTTGGTGTCCGTGCCGAGATGCCGTCGTGCCCGTCGATAGCGGGCGCGGCTCCTCGTAAACGTGATCGCTGGAGGGTCGTTTTTATTCTGTGAATCGTGAGAATGAGCACACCGATCGGGGATCGGCGGCTCCCAAACGCCCCGGCATCAGTGCGGTGCCCAGCTGCCCGGCGGTCTCATGAATTCGTGAAGATAGAATGTCGTTGATCTGTGGCCTGCGTGGTGCAGAGCTCTTGCACTTCGTCGACTGATGCGAAAAATTAATCTACGGCAGCCCAGAATCGGGTCCGCCGTCGTCCTGATAACGTGACAAATTTGATATTGCTGGGCTCAACCTTGACGCGGCGTTGCGACCACCCACTTTTCATCCGCAGCGGTGCAATCGCAGCGCGGACGGCAAGCCGATCGGCGGTACCGCCCATGACCGTGAGGCGCTAGAATGCGCCGTCGCCCGAATTTGGTGGAACTCCGCTCCAACAGGCCTCGGCAAGTATGAATTTTCTCAAGTTTCTTGTCGTGCTTGGTCTGGTCGTCGGCATCCTCGGTGCCGGCTTCGCCAGTCTTGCCTATTGGCATTTCAGCCGCGACCTGCCGGACTACGAGCAGCTCGCCGATTACGAGCCGCCGGTGGTGACGCGGATTCACGCGGGCGACGGGCGTCTTCTCGCCGAATATGCAACCGAGCGGCGCATCTTCGTGCCGGTCAGTGCCATTCCGCCGCGAATCATCGACGCCTTTCTTGCCGCCGAGGACAAGAATTTCTATTCGCATCCCGGCATCGACATCCCGTCGATGGTGCGTGCCGCCGTCAACGATGCGCTCCATCTCGGCTCCAACCGCCGCCCGGTCGGCGCCTCGACGATCACGCAGCAGGTCGCCAAGAACTTCCTCTTGACGAACGAGGTGTCGCTCGAGCGCAAGATCAAGGAAGCGCTGCTCGCGCTGCGCATCGAACGCGTCCTGTCCAAGAGCCGCATCCTCGAGCTTTACCTCAACGAGATCTATCTCGGCGGCGGTGCCTACGGCGTCGCGGCGGCGGCGCTCAACTACTTCAACAAATCATTGGACGAGGTGACGGTCGAGGAAGCCGCATATCTCGCGGCGCTGCCGAAGGCACCCAACAATTTCAATGTGCAGCGCTTTCCGGAAGCGGCCAAGTCGCGCCGCGACTGGGTCATCGGCCGCATGGAGGAGGACGGCTTCATCACCGCCGCGACCGCGGCGACGGCGCTGGCGGCGCCGCTGGTGACGCATCGGCGCGAGGAGGGCGATGTCGTCACGGCCCCCTTCTTCGCCGAGGAGGTGCGCCGCGATCTGCTCGCCCGCTTCGGCGAGAAGCAGCTTTATGGCGGCGGGCTCTCGGTGCGCACCAGCCTCGATCCGGCGCTCCAAGCGATCGCCGATCGCGCGCTGCGCGACGGCCTTGTCAATTACGATCGCCGGCATGGCTGGCGGGGTCCCGTCGCGCGTCTCGATGCGAGCCAGCAGGATTTTGCGGCGAAGCTGGCAGGCGTTGCGCTGCCGGCGGGCGCCACGCCCTGGCGTCTGGCGATCGTTCTTGCTGACGATGCCGAGGGGGCGGCGATCGGCTTCGCCGATGGCACGCGCGGCCGCATCCCCTTCGAGGAGATGCGCTGGGCCCGGCCCGAGCTTCCCGATCAGCATGTCGGGCCTGCGCCGAAGCAGGCGGCTGACGTGGCGAAACCCGGCGATGTCGTCCTCGTCGAGCCGGCGGGATCCGACAAGCAGCAGCGCCCGCTTTTCGCGCTCCGCCAGATCCCGGAAGTGTCGGGCGCCCTCGTCGCCATGGATCCGCATACCGGCCGCATCCTCGCCATCAGCGGCGGATATAGCTACGAGATGAGCCAGTTCGACCGGGTGACGCAGGCAAAGCGCCAGCCCGGCTCGTCCTTCAAGCCCTTCGTCTATCTGGCGGCGCTCGACAACGGCTTCACGCCCTCGACGCTCATCCTCGATGCGCCCTTCGTCGCCGACCAAGGGCCGGGCCTGCCGAAATGGAAGCCGACCAACTACAACACGACGAAATTCTCCGGCCCGACGCCGCTGCGCGTCGGCGTCGAGGATTCGAAGAACCTCATGACCGCGCGCCTCGGTCAGGTGGTCGGCCTCGAGAAAGTCGCGCAATACGTCGAGCGCTTCGGAATCATGGACAAGATGCCGCTGCAATATTCGATGCTGCTCGGCGCCGGCGAGACGACGCCGCTGCGCCTCGCGACCGGCTATGCGATGATCGTCAATGGCGGCAAGCGGATCACGCCGACCTTCATCGACCGCATCCAGGACCGCAACGGCAAGACCATCTTCCGCGCCGATGCGCGCCCGTGCGCCGAATGCAGCGACATCGCGTGGCAATCTCAGGCGCCGCCCGAATTGCCCGATACGCGCGAGACCGTCGAGGACCCGCGCACCGCCTATCAGATGGTCTCGATTCTCGAAGGCGTCATCCAGCGCGGCACCGGGCGGATCGTCGCCAGCGTCGGCAAGCCGCTCGCCGGCAAGACCGGGACGACCAGCGATTACAAGGACAATTGGTTCATGGGCTTCTCGCCCGATCTCGTGGCCGGCGCCTTCGTCGGCTTCGACGATCCGCGCACCTTGGGCGAGCGCGAGGAGGGCGCGCACAACGCGGCGCCGATCTTCCGCGATTTCATGGCCGCCGCGCTCAAGGACCAGCCGGCGACCGAGTTCCGCATTCCGCCCGGCATCCGCCTCGTCCGCGTCAACGCCGCGACCGGCCTGCCCGCGCGCCCCGGCGACCGCACGGTGATCTACGAGGCGTTCAAGCCCGGCACCGAGCCCACCGGCGACAGCGTCGTCGTCAATGGCTACGCCACGACCGAGGGCGCCGCGCCCGCGGCGGCGCCGGGCCTGCCCGCCGAACCCGCTCATGCGGCTCCCGCCACCGGGACCGGCGGGTTATATTGATGGAAGCCTTTTAGCGCGGAGCTCGCCGAGGACGCGCGGAGGACGCGGATCGTGCAAACTTTCTCTGCGTCCTCCGCGAAGCCTCTGCGTCCTCGGCGCTAAGTTTGTGAGGAACGGCATTTCTGAGAGGATCCATAGACATGCGCGCTGAAATTCTAGCGGTGGCCGAGGAGATTCGTGGCTCCTTGGCCCTGCTGAGGAGGCATCTTTGACTGGGATCACGCAACCCGTCGGCTCGACGAGCTGAACGCCCAGGCCGAGAACCCGAAGCTCTGGGAGAAACCCGCCGAGGCGCAGGCGCTGTTGCGCGAGCGCAACAAGCTCGACCGCGCCATCGCCGGCTACAAGAAGATCGAGCGCGAGCTCGACGACCAGCTCGGCATGATCGAGCTGGCCGAGGCGGAGGGCGATGCGGCGATCGTCGCCGAGGCCGAGGGAAGCCTCGAGCGGCTCCGCGCCGAGGTGGGCAAGCGCGAGCTCGAAAGCCTCCTCTCGGGCGAGGCCGACGGCAATGATTGCTATCTCCAGGTCCAGTCGGGCGAGGGCGGCACCGAGGCGCAGGATTGGGCGCTCATGCTGCTGCGCATGTATGTGCGCTGGGCCGAGCAGCACGACTACAAGGTCGAATGGCTGGAAGAGAGCCCGGGCGAGCAGGCGGGCCTCAAATCGGCGACGGTGAAGATCCTCGGCGAGGATGCCTATGGCTGGCTCAAGACCGAGAGCGGCGTCCACCGCCTCGTGCGCATCTCGCCTTTCGATGCGAATGCGCGGCGCCAGACGAGCTTTGCCGCGGTCTGGGTCTCGCCGGTCATCGACGACAAGATCGAGATCGAGATCCTCGACAAGGATATCCGCACCGACACCTACCGCTCCTCGGGCGCCGGCGGCCAGCACGTCAACAAGACCGACAGCGCGGTGCGGCTGACGCATCTCCCGACCGGCATCGCCGTCGCGGTGCAAAGCGAGCGCTCGCAGCATCAGAACCGGGCCATGGCCTGGGAGATGCTGCGCGCCAAGCTCTACGAGATGGAGCTGAAGAAGCGCGAGGAGGCGGCCGACGCGGTCAACGCGACCAAGACCGAGATCGGTTTCGGCCACCAGATCCGCTCCTACGTCCTCCACCCCTACCAGATGGTGAAGGACCTCCGCACCGGCGTCGAGACGAGCAACACCGGCGCCGTGCTCGACGGCGACCTCGACCGCTTTCTCGCCGCGGCGCTTGCCTCGCGCATCAAGGGCTCGGACGCGCTGACGGAGGCGAAGTAGGGCGGACGCGGTCGCCGATCGGTGCGATTTGTGCTATCTAGATGCTTGATCTAGAACGACGGAGCTTTGCGGGACCCAATGGCGCTCAGCATCAAGACCGATGAAGCCGACCAGCTCGCGCGTGCGCTTGCGCAGCTGACCGGCGAAACCATGACCGACGCGGTCACCGCCGCATTGCGCGAGCGCTTGGCTCGCGAACGCGCGCGCCGGGAGGCCGCCGCCGACCTTCCGGCCCGACTCGCCTCCCTCTCGCAGCGTTTGCGCGCCGCGTACGAGACGCGGCCCGTGAGCAAGGCCGAATGGGATGAGGCTTCCGGCGATGACGCGGCATGATCGTCATCGACTCTTCGGCCGTGGTGGCGATGTTGTTCGGCGAAGCATCGTCCACCGCGCTGGCCGAGCGGCTGGCCAGCGATCCCGATCGCCGGATGTCGGTCGCGTCGTATCTTGAAACCGGAACCGTCTTGGCGGGACGCCGCCGCGCGGATCGGCTGAAGGCGATCGATGATCTTGACGCCTTCCTGAACGAGGCCGGCATCAGCCTCGTCCCGGTCGATGCGGCACAGGCACGGCTTGCCCTCCGGGCACGCATCATCCATGGCCGCGCCATGGGCCATGGCGGCGCGCTCAACTTCGGCGACGCGTTCTCCTACGCGCTGGCCAAATCGCTCGATGCACCGCTGCTCTTCGTCGGCGACGATTTCGCCGCGACCGACATAGAACCGGCGCTCACGGCCAACTATGGATGAGCGCCGGAGCGTTTCGTTCAGCCCAACCCTTGACAGCACCAAGGACACCAAGGCGCCGGTGCTCGCTCGTCCCCTTGGTGCCTTGGTGGTTCAGAATCTTGTTGGCTTCGCCGCGACGCCGAGAAGCTAGGCGGGCTCGATGTCGAGCGCGTAGTAGCGGCGCAAGCGGTCGAGGAGGGCCTGGCGGAACTCCCCATCGGTGCGGCGCACCGGCCGCGTATAGACGGCGCCCTCCGGGGCGTCCTCGGGCGGCGCGGCGGCAACGTGAAGCACCGCGAGCGCGTTGCTGCGGTCGACGACATCCTGCAGGAACTCCGCCCGGCCGGGCTCTGCCGAGACGATGGACAGAGCGCAGTCGGGGGCGAGCGCAAGGATGCCGATCATCCGCGCGGAACCGCCGCCCTCGTCGCGCTGCATGACCCGGTACTTGATCCTGCGCGGAGCCTTCATTGCGGGTCACCCTTGGCGGTGCGCGGAATGGGCCATCTCCCGAATCATCACCGCTCACAGCACCTTCAGAATCTGTTGCGCCGTCGTCGGCCCGACATGGAAGGAGTGGGCCTCCTTCGGCTGCTTCATGTAGTCGGCCATCTCGCTCGCCAGCTCCGGGCGGATCTGGGCGCCGGGTTCGGCGTTCGCGGCGAACATCACCGCCTGCTCATATTCCGCATCGCCCGCCTTGAGCAGACCCGATTCGAGCTTGGCCACCAGCTGCTTCTGATAATTGTGGGCATTCTCGTGGGCCACCAGATCGAGCGCGCCGTCGAAGTCGTTGAGCGCCCCCGCGCTGTTGGCGTTGAGATAGATCTTGCCGTCCTTGCCGTTGAAGTACCCGTTCAAGATCGCGCCGTTCTTCTCCGGCGCCTTGTCGATCAGCGCGATCTCCGGCGTCGCGATGCCGTATTGCTTGCTCTGCTCCGCGACGACGCGCTTCAGGTTCTTCACCTTGTCCTCGGGCTTCAGCGTGTGCCAATCGTTTCGCGCCTGGCGGAGCTGCTTGTCGCCCTTGAAGGCATCGCCGATCTTGGCGATGCGCTTCGATTCCTTCTCGACGAATTTGGGGTCGAGATCCATCGATCCGTAGATCTTCTTCAGCGCCTCGCGGGTTTCGCCGCTCGGCTTTCCGCCGGCGACCAGATCCTTGATCAGTTTCTGCTTCTCGGCATTGGGCAGCTTCTTCAGAGCGGCGGGCTTCGCCGTCTTGATCTTGTCGGCCGCCGCTTGGACCTTCTTCGCCACGGCGGGATCGACGGCTTTCGCCGCGTTCTCCGGCCCGAAATCCACAGGCTCTAGGCGCTGCGTCTTGTTCGGGTCGATGCCGGGCTGCTTGCCGGGCTCGAAGCGTTGCGTCGCGGCCGTCGCATCCTCGCCCGGCGGGCCCATCTTCACCGTCGCTGCAGTCGCATCCTCGCCCGGCGGCCCCATTTTCACGGTCGCAGCGGTTTCGGGGTTGCCGAGCGGCTCCAGGCCCGCCGATTTGCGGAAATCGTCGAGCGACTTCACCTTGTCCGGATGAACCGCCTCCTCCAGCTCCTTCAGCTCGTCGGGCGACAATTGCCCGCGGAAATGCGCATCGCCCAGGCTCTGCCGCGCCTTCTCCAGCCCGTCCTGATATTGCTTGTAGGCGCGCTCGACCGTGTCGGCACGGCCGCCGGCGACGCGTTCCTCGACGCCGGCCAGCCCTTCCACTTCGCGCTGCGCTCCGAGGATCTTGGCCTGCGCCTCATGCAGCTTGTTGTATTCGCCCGCCTTCGGCGCCACCGTCTTGGTCGTGTCCGCGTCGGGCGCGTCGAGCTCCGCATCCTCGGAGACATCAAAGCTGCCGCCCTCTTCGCTCGACGGCCGATACCGGCCCTCGGGGCGCGGCTCGCCGCGCGCGGCCGCGCCGGCCGGCTCCTCTCCGGCCGCAAGCTCGATCCGAGCAGGTTCGGGATTGGCGCCGAAAGCGGGTGCCGGCTCACCCGGCGTGATGCGGACCGTCGGCGTCTCGGGGCTCATGCCGAAGCCCGCCTCGGCAGATGCGCCCTCGACCCTTCGCGCGCCGCGTGCCGCTGTCTCGACCGCCTCGCTTTCGGCAACGCGCGCGCCGCGGGCCGCCTTGGCTCCGGCGGCGACGGCCTCGGCGCCTTCGGCAGCGGCCTTGCCGCCGCGGACCAGCTCGATGCCCTTGCCGAGACCCTTGGCGACCCCTTCGAACGCCACGGCCTGCGCCGCCTGGCTCGCGGCCTCGACGGTGTAGTCGGCGAGGCGCTCGCGCATCGCCTCGGGGTCCGACCGCCAGAACGCCTTGTCGGCCCGGCGCACCGCATCGCGCGTTGATTTATAGGCCCCCGACACGGTGTCGGCCGCGGCCTTCGCCGCGGCGCCCGGATCGGTGATGATATCGGCAAGGCGGTCGCTCGCCTTGTCGAGCGCCGCCCCGGCAGCCTTACCAAGATCCGTTGCCGTCTCTCCGATCGCGTCGATGGCGTGCGATCCTGTCTCGGCGAGCTTGTCGGCGGCGGTGCCCAGCACGCTCTTCAGTTGTTCGGCATCCCATCCGGTGACCGCTGCCTTGACGGTCGCGGCCGCTGCCTTCGCTTGGTCGGGCAGCGCGACGATGCCCTCCGCCAGTGCGTCGACGCCCTTGCCGACTTTACTGGCCGCGCCCTTCAGCGCATCGGGAACGGCGACGATGCCTTCGGCCAGCGAATCGACGCGCTTTTGCACCTGGCCGCCGATGGCGAGCGCCGTGTCGTTCCACTCCTTGCCCCAATCCGTCTTCGCCAATTCCTTCAGCGTCTCGGAGCCGCCGATCTCGCTCAGCACGGCTCCCGCGAGCGGGCTGACCGCGCTGACGACGCCGAGGATGCCCTTGTCGCGCGCGGCACCCTCCTTCGCCTGCTGCAGCTCGGCCGCCGCCTGAGCGCGCCCCGCCTTGTTCTGGCGCGCCGATTCGGGCGTCCCCATGATGGTCTTCCAATCCTCGTACGCCTTTTTGTCGCCGGCCTTCACCTGCTCCCACATCTGCTTCAGATCGTCGGGAAAGGTGGCGAAGTCGGCGGGCGGCGGATTGACGCCGGCGGTGTAGTCCGGCGCCGGCGCGGCGGCGGGCTTCGCCGCGGCAGCGGGCTGCGCCGGCCGCCGCTTCGAGAGGTCGACGTTGAGCACGATTTTGAGCCAGCGATCCTTGAGGGCACGCTCGTTATTCGACGACTGAGTGTCTGCCATGATCGATCTTCGATGCTATCGGCCAAGGCGCGGAGCGAAGCGGTGCGCCCTGCTCTTGACGAACCGCCCGAGAGCATAATCTTAGGGAAAATCATGCGACGCGGCAACGTCGACAAAAAGGGCATGTCGGCCGCGTGGACGCAAGCAAAGCAGCAAAGGCTGGACGGTCGGACTCAGGAGGGCTTTGAGGCGTTTGGCCTGATCGGTCGGGGTTTCGACGGAGGGATGCAGAACATGAATTGCTCGGAATACGCCATGAAGAATGCTCGACCGGATTGCTCAAAATGTCATGGTACGGGCATCTATAAGTACGACGACAACCACGCCACGGTATGCGATCTGTGCTGTCAACACGGCCTCGGCTGGTGGCAGCTCAAGGAACATTACGGCGAGAAAAATGGTAAATGGTGCTGTTCGGCGGGTTGCGGAAAAACTGTTGACGAGATGCCCGTGAATACTTGACCGATCGGTCCCGGGAGTTCTGGGGTCAGAGTTCTGGGGTCAAAGTCAATTTTCTCCGCCGCTCGGCCCTTCGCCCGCCGCGCTCGGCTCATAGAATTCACGCCCGAAGTCGGCGGCGTCGCGCGCGGCATGGTTGAACGGCGGCTTCAGCGCGCCTTTGAAATGGCGGCGCACCAGCGCGTGGTAAGTCTCGGCCGGCGGCACGCCGCGCTTCGCGCAGAGCCAGCGGAACCAGCGCCCGCCGATCGCGACATGGCCGATCTCGTCCTCGTAGACCAGGCGCAATATGGCGGCGCTCGGCGCGTCGCCGAAGCGGTCGAGGCGGTCGATCATGCCGGGTGTCACGTCGAGTCCGCGGGCTTCCAGAACGAGCGGCACGATGGCAAGGCGTGCGAGGAGATCGTGCGCGGTCTCCGCGGCGGCCTCCCAGAGCCCGTCATGCGCCGGGAGATCGCCATAGGCGGTCCCGAGCGCGCCAAGGCGCGCCGAGAGAAGCGCGTGGTGCTCGGCCTCTTCCGCGGCGACGCCGAGCCAATCGTCGAAGAATTCGCGCGGCAGCTCCGCTGCGGCGAAGCGCGCGATCACGTCCCAGGCGAGGTCGATCGCGTTGAACTCGATATGGGCGAGGGCGTGGAGGAGGGCGATGCGGCCGGCGGCGGACCCGCCGGCGCGGCGCTTGGGCATGTCGCGCGGCGGGAGGAGCAGCGGTCGTTCGGGCCGGGCCGGGCGGTCGGGCGGCACAGTGTCGCCGATGTCGCGCAAGGCGCCGCTGCGCCACGCCGCTGCGGCGGCGCGCGTCAGGCGGATCTTCGCGGCGGGGTCGGCTGCGGCGAGGATTTCGACGGCACGGGCGGTGAGAGAATCAGAAAGCCTCGCCATTCGCGCTCCTCATCGTCGCCATCCCGGCCTTCGCCGTCGAGGTAGGACGATCGCATTTGGCCCAAGGTTCCATCCCTCTCCCCTCGGGGAGAGGTTAGGTGAGGGGGATGTGCCGCAGTCCGAATGCCGGGCCGGCAAATCCGCAGGTCGGCGGGGGCTCCCGTCGCCCTACCTCTCCCCGACGATGGAATCGCTCTTCTGGGACGCCCCGAAGGAGAGGCTGCTCGAATTAAAGGAAGTTGTCGACCGCGCCATGGATAATGCCAGGAGATCGGCATAAGCCTGAGCTACTTAAGCACCAGCACCACGTTGTTAACCAGGTCGGTGATGACGTCGTTCGTCTGGTGCTCGGTCACCACCACGTTCGACGGGTGCGCGGCGATGTTCCGCCTGGTGAGCTTCTCCTTCAGGATCTTCACCGTGTTCGACCCGAGTAATCCCGCGGTGCCGCACAGCTCGACCATGTCGAACTCCTTGATGTCCTCGAAGTCCTCGGATTTTGAGAATTGGCCCTTCTTCGGGAAGCGCTTGGCCAGGGCAGAATTGAATGCGTTGAGCCTCTTCGGGTCGGCGAGGATCCAGCGCATCAGGTGGTCGTATGCCAGGTTCCAAGCCATGACGATGGCCGACCTGAACGCCTCGACCGTGTAGCATTTGAGGGCCTCCTGGAGAAAGGCCCTCTCCGCTAAATTCGGCACCTGGGCCATAAGATCCGTCAAGATCTTAGACACTGCAATGGTGGTCGGGTTCAGCGCGTATTTTTTGTCGAGCTCAATCCTGATCAGCCTCGCGAGCCTGAAGCCGCTTTTGTTGCGGAGGATCGTTGGTGGCTTTTCCTGGGACAACCGGCCGAGGTACTGGCTAACGTTCGGCGCCACCAAGTCTAGCTCCTTGTAGCACTGGCCGATGTCCTGTGTAACGAACGTCTCCTTGCCGCCACGGACGTGCAAATACCAGGCGAGGTGGCAGATCATGTCGCGCGGCGCCAGGGCGTCGAACCCCGGGACCATCGCGGCAAACTCGGCGAGCTTCACTACGAGCTGGACCTCAACTCCGCCACCTTCTTGAGGCCGAGGTCATTAATCGAATATTCGCCGCTGCCCTTCTGTTCGGTGCTCTGCTCAAGGAGCTTGTCGCTCTTGAACTGCCGGAGCGGCTGGTCGAAATCAACCTCCGCGGTCTTCCAGTCGACGAACCGAAAGCAGGTATAGGCGCGGTCCCCCGTGATGGACATCGCGTCCCTCTGCTCGTAGAGCCAGCCAGCCACCGCCAGGATCCTTTTTGCGTTGCTCTTCAGGTTCATACTGGAGGTGTACGCGGCGAACGTCGGCTCCTCGCCTGGCTTTACGGCGTTGTCTAGATTGGGGGGCCGGGTCTTGCGCGGCGCCTTCACCTTTGCCGGCACCGCCGCGACGTCCTCGACCTCGACCTCATCGACGACTTCAGCAGTGCTATCCAACTCCGTATGAGCCACATCGTTCACCAGGGCGGGGAGCGACCGTGGCGCCGCCGGGCCATTGAGCCGTTGCACCGCCGGTCGGCCACCGAGAGCGTTCTGAATCATCTGGGTGACCTGAGTGATCTCACCTTCCTGGAGATCGGCCTCCATATAGAAGATCTTCACCTTCGACGTGCCGCCACTCTTGGAAGTCGAACCCTTCGCCATCTTGTGCGCCTTATGATACAGCCGCGAGATCAGGCAGCGCGCGTCGCCACGACACGCGAATCCCCACATCTCGAAGCGGATGGAGAGACTCATCTACAGGATGTATTTGCCTGCGTCAAGTCGCCGCAGGGACTGGTGCTGTCCATCTAACCAGGACAGCACCCAGGGACTGGTCGGGGACCAGGACTCTTGAGGGGCAAAGTTTCGGGCAGATTAGCCTCCCTCGCCTTCGATGAGGAGTTCCTCCCTACCGAATGTTCGCCCCTCACTAGGAGTAAGGGCGTGGAGGAGAGCGATGTGGCCGGCGGCGGACCCGCCGGCGCGGCGCTTCGGCATGTCGCGCGGCGGGAGGAGAGGCGGTCGGTCCGGGCGCGCTGGGCGGTCGGGCGGTTGGGTGTCGCCGATGTCGCGCAACGCGCTGCCGCGCCATGCCGTCGCGGCGGCGCGGGTCAGGCCGATCTTTTCGGCGGGATCGGGTGCCACGAGGATGGTGACGGCGCGGGTGGTGAGGGAGTCTGAAAGCCACGCCATTCGTGTTCGCAATCGCTCCTCGGTTCGTGCTCCCGACCACCCCCACCCCGACCCTCCCCCATCAAGGGGGAGGGAGAAATTGGTCGTCTGCTATCGACAATTCCCTCCCCCCTTGCGGGGGAGGTTTAGGGTGGGGGGCTTCAGAGCG